>JBARVU010000110.1:0-19844 GCA_049646425.1 Phormidesmis sp.
ATTCCCGCAATCCCTACCAGGTGAGGAATCGGCAGCGTGAGCTGACAGGCAAAGCTAGCCCACCGGCTCGCCTGTCGCAGCAGCAGCGCTAACCCGATGCTAAAAACGGTCGAGAGTCCGGTGGAGACAACTGCAACGTATAGGCTAAGAGAGAGCGATCGCCAAAATTCTCTCCCGCCGAGGGCGTCACCATAGGCGGTAAAGGAAAGAGCGCGATCACCCGTCAAGCCCAACAGCCCAACACTCTGCAAAAACGCCAGTACCAGCCCGCCGCCAAACAAAAGTCCAATCAGCCCCATCGCAGGCAGCAACAGGACATACGCTCGCACCTGTTCACTTTGCCACCAGCGCAGATCTAACCGCTGGCCGAAAGCTCGATATTGAGAATTAACCGTCATAAAGTCTCAAAGCGCCTTAAATATGGTCTGAGAAGCATCATCGCTTTAAAGTCTTTTCCGCTCACACCTCTTCATCTAGCCAGGCCATGACTGACTGCCAGAGCTGCGCAAACTGATCTCGACTTGCTTGCAGACGCCGTATGCGCTCAGCAGCACTCGCACTTTCTGCGGTTGCCTCGGCATACCAGCGGCGGGCCGTCATCCAGTAGCCCACTGTCCAACAGAGCGATCGCACTGCCGGAAATGGCCCAAAGGCAGCAAAGTGGTGCTTCAGCTTCGACGCCAGCGCTTCGTCTTCAAGCGCATCATAATAGCATCGCAAAAAGAACGCCCGGTCTGCCGCCAGCAGCTGATATCCCTGACGGCGACAAACCGTAACAGGTGAGAGAAAATGCCCCAAATCTCCGGCCGGAGAGCCAATCTCTGCCCATTCCCAATCGATCAGGTAGGCTTGATGATCGTCAATCACCCAGTTCTCATAGGTGTGGTCGCTATGCACCAGGCAGCGGTAAGGATACTCGATCAATCGCTGCTCCGCAGGTAAGCGCGCTTTGGCTTTTGCCAGCAGCGCCTGAATCATCTCAACAATCTCCGGGTCAGCATTGGCTGCCTCTAGATAGGGCTGAGCATAGTCCTTCGCCTCTTGATAAAACAGTGTCAGGGGCTGGTCTACCACCGGAATGGGCGGCACAAGCTGCGCTACCTCATAGCCTGCTACTCGCGGCAGCCGGTGTAGCCGGGCCAGCGTCTGAGCACATCGCTGGAGATGAGGTCTGCTGTAGTCAAGGGGTTCACCTCCTATGTAGTTCGTGATCAAGTAGGTGTAGGGAAAATCTGAAGGAGGCTGTATCTGTGCTGCCTGGAGCTCGTGCCCAAGCCCGGAGCCTTTGATATACCTCAAAACCGCCTGTTCAAAGCGAGTAAGCTGGCTGAAGTCGCCGCCAAATCGCTGGTTGGGCGTATTCACGGCAACTCGCACCAGCTGACGGTCATTCAACCGAAAGATAACGTTGGCTTCGCCGTGGGCTAGCAAACTGAGACCACGGCATTGAATGGTTGGGCAATGACGTCGCAGATGAGCAGATAAGTTCTCTTGCAGGTGACACAAATTGAGCGATGACATAGCGGCAGAGTGTTTCAGCAGGAGAATGCGGTGTCTTGTATTACTTGTTATGTTTGTCGAATCGCGCGCTTTGATTATGAGTACGCGTTTAAATTTTCCTGATAGTAGCGTATTTATTAGTGGCGCAAAAATAATCGGCTTCTCATTTTAGACGTGTTTTAGGCGTGGCGGGTGAATCGACATCTACAGTCGTCATGAATAAGCGCTGGGTTGGGTAAGCCAAAGAAATACCAGGATTCTTAGCAAATTCGCGCAGCACGCTTTCCCAAAGCACTTGCTCAGAGCCCCGCCGTCTTCGGGGTTCGCATAGGTAGCGCATCGTCAGCAAAATACCGCTTTCCTTCACCGTGGTATACACCGTTGGAGTGAGCTTAGCGTAGGAGATCATGTACTTCTGTTCGGCTCTGCGCAGGTGATCTGCGGCACCGCTGCTCAGATGCTCAGCGTGATTATTGACCTGGGTAAAAAGAATCTTCTTAGCTTCCTCCCAATCGCTCTCAAAGGTAACCAGCACCGGAATTTCGTGCCAAATGTACTTAAAGCCTTGAGAATAGTTGGCGATCGCTATCATAAATACCTTTCCATTCGGTATATGAATAATTCGCCCCGTGCTCTGGTCGGTATCTACCCAGTTGCCAATCTCCATCAGGGTGAACTGAAACACGCCAATATCGATAACATCGCCCGAATGCTCGCCGATCTGGATGCGATCGCCCATATGAAACGGCTGTCGCCATAGGATAAACAGCCAGGCGACCAAATTCACCAGCGGGTCGCGCAGCACCACTGCCACACCTGCTGCAAACAGCCCCAAGAAAGTGGAAATTCCTTCAATATCCGGCAGCCACAGCAGGATCATCGCGAGGCCGTACAGACCGTAGCAAACATAGCCTGACCACTTGCGCCAGGCGTAGCGCAGCCGAGGATCCTCGACCTGCCGGTTGATCAACCGCACTGCCCCCATTCGGAAAGCGCTGACGACGGCAAACCCGACCGCCGAGGCGATTAGATTGGTACGGATGACAGCATCTACGAAAATATTGGAAGGATTCGCTGCCGCTTGTAGAAGTAAGTGCATTTAGAGGTGAATACTAGCCTGTAGGCAGAAGGGCAGTCAAAATAGAAGCAGATGAGGCTCGTTCGCGAATTTGTAAAGCTCGCTGGCAAGAAAATGGGGCTTTTATATAGATCATCTGGGAACATTTGCGTAGCTATATAGGCCAGACCATAATAGAAGCATGAAGAACATGACTCGATCCATTGCCTTAGAGCGCCGTTTTCCCTATCTCTGCAAAGTGCTATATCTTCCTGATATGCAGCCAGAGACCTCTCCCCACGCGCCCGACAATCAGATGAACTGGTATGTACGGATTCCGATGCTGCCTCGGGTAGGAGATGTCATCCCTTACGGTCAGTACTTATTTTCAGTGACCACTATTATTTTAGAAGACTGCTGTAGCGCTGATGCTGTCTTTAAGGTAGAACGGCAGGCTGGGCGCATCGCCGCAAAGGAAGAAACGCCCAAGTGGCATGCGGTCGTATGGGTTAGCTTTTGGGGCGTAAAGTCGCTCTAGGGGACCGCCTTTAATCCTGAAAATGATCTATAAAGAAGCTGCCTAAAGAATTTGTCTAGAGTAGCGGCTTGGCTACAGTTCTCTGCCACAGCCAAATACCACCAGCGCAGAGCGCACTCGTCCACCATATAGCTGCAGCTTCGGCCTTGCCAGACAGTACGTAGGTGCTGCCGAGGAGGAGGAGGGCGATCGCACTTGCCCCAGAAACCACCAGCATCAGCTTTACCGTACGAGTCGCGGCATACACCCGCTGGGCCATATCGTCACCCGCGCTCAGCATAATCGAATGCTGAACCACGTCCTGAAAAGACTTCACCTTGAGCGGATCGACCTGATAGTAGGTACCCAGCTCCGCATCCCGTAAAGCCGGATCGGAGTGCAGGCCGAACTGTTTAGCCAGCGCAATCGATTCTTTCACCCGACGCTTCGTCGCCACGGGTTGAAATACCTCAAACAGCGACTCCCGGTAAACGCCTGTCTGCGCCATATCCAAAATTCGCCCAGTCAGCTCATTCATAGAGAGCTGAGCTGCCGCCAGTTTGTCCACCACCTTTCTCCCTCACAAGCTCGAAAGCAATTGCCTCAATAGTACATCAGAACCAAATCAATGCAGCTCACAGATGCTTTCCGTGTAATTACAAAGCGCTGATGTCAGGGTGATCTTTAGCGAGATCACCCTGACATCAGCACAATTGAAAAGGAGGCACAGCTTTTACAAACTGTGCCTCCTTTTCAGTCATTGGGTTTAGTGACCCATAGAACGGGCTAAGAAGCAATAGGCTACATCATGCCCATACCGCCCATGCCACCCATGCCGCCCATGCCACCCATGCCGCCCATGCCACCCATACCGCCCATGCCACCGTCAGGCATCGGAGATTCTGGTTCAGGCTTTTCGACGACGAGAACTTCAGTCGTGAGTACCATGCCTGCGACTGACGCAGCATCTTGCAGGGCTGAGCGAACGACTTTGGCTGGGTCGACAATGCCACTCGCCATCAGGTCTTCGTACTGACCCGTCATGGCGTTGTAGCCGTAGTTGAAGTCCATGACCTTCACCTTTTCGACGACTACAGAGCCTTCAGCTCCTGAGTTATCAGCAATCTGACGCAAGGGCGCTTCTAGTGCTCGCTGAACGATGTCTACACCCGTCTTTTCCTCATCAGACAAGGAGTCTTTCAGAGCTTCTAGTTTGTCTGCCAAATGCAGCAGTGTGGCTCCACCGCCTGGGACGATGCCTTCTTCCACGGCTGCTTTAGTGGCACTAAGCGCATCCTCAATTCGCAGCTTGCGGTCTTTTAGCTCGGTTTCTGTCGCTGCCCCTACTTTGATGACGGCGACGCCGCCAGCTAGCTTTGCTAAGCGTTCAGCCAACTTTTCCTTGTCGTAGTCAGAGTCAGTAAGCTCTAATTCTTTGCGAATTTGGCCCACGCGCTTGTCGATATCGGGCTTGTTACCACTTTCAGACACGAGGGTGGTCGTATCCTTCGTAATGGTAATTTTGCTAGCGACACCCAGCATGTCTAGGGTAGCGCTATCCAAACTAAGACCGACTTCTTCAGAAATTACCTGCCCTCCTGTGAGGACGGCAATATCAGCAAGCAGAGCCTTTCGACGCTCTCCAAAACCAGGCGACTTAACCGAGGCCACGTTCAGTACGCCGCGTGCTTTATTGACTACTAACGTGGCCAGGGCTTCGCCTTCTACGTCTTCAGCAATAATCAGCAAAGGCTGTCCCGAGCGGGTCACCTGCTCTAGAACTGGCACCAATTCTTGAACGGAGCTGATCTTTTTGTCAACAATCAAGATCCGAGCATTTTCCAACTCGACAATCATCCGCTCTTGATCAGTCACAAAGTAGGGCGACATGTAGCCCCGATCAATCTGCATCCCTTCAACCACATCCAGCTCAGTTTCTAAGGACTTAGATTCTTCAACGGTAATTACGCCGTCTTTGGTCACTTTATCCATCGCCCGAGCGACCATGTCACCGACCATTTCGTCATTCCCAGAGGAAACGGCAGCGACTTGAGCGATGTCATTGCCAGCAACTGGTTTTGATGCACTGGCAATATCAGAGACCAGTTGAGCTACAGCTTTTTCAATACCACGCCGCAGACTCACCGGGTTTGCACCTGCCGCTACGTTTTTCAGACCTTCACGGATCAGTGCTTGAGCCAATACTGTCGCAGTCGTGGTACCGTCACCTGCCAAGTCCTTTGTCTTAGAAGCGACCTCTTGAATTAGGCGAGCCCCTGTGTTTTCATAGGGGTCGTCCAGCTCAATTTCCTTTGCGATGGTGATGCCGTCGTTGACGATCTGAGGAGCGCCAAACTTCTTCTCTAAGACGACATTGCGGCCTTTTGGCCCCATCGTGATTTTGACCGCATCTGCTAAGGCATTGACGCCGCGCTCAAGTGCCTGACGCGACTTTTCATCGAATAATACTAGTTTCGCCATATGCCAATTGTTACGAGTTTGCTATTGCTAAAATTTAGCACTCGATAGCCGAGAGTGCTAACCCAGATAACAATCTATAAGAAGCAGTGCAGGTTAGAAAGTCGCAATAACCGATCCTTTTTGGTGAAGGTATCTGATTCTGGTGCCACCTGTATCAAAAAGGCGTTGGCTGAGAATCAGCCAACGCCTCGGAAGCTATCAGTAAGCGCCAGCATAAGGGGTACTGGCGATTGCTGCTGGTCGCTAATGCGGGTTAGAGAGAAGTCCGCCCTTCGATGGGGCCGCCGATAGCTTTCCAAGCCGGAAGCCCGCCTTTGATAGCGCTAACTTTCTCAAATCCGGCCTCGTGCAGCTGAGTGACAGCTGCAGCCGTTTCTTCATCAGTCTCTCCATAAATGAATAGATCTCTTTCTGACTCGAAAGAGGTTTTCGCGCTTTCTACCAAATTTGAGATCGGCATGGGCATAGCCCCTGTGATGCGCTCCTTATTGAAGGCTTGGCGATCGCGCACGTCCAAAATAGACAGTGCTGGCTCACCCCACTCAAGTCGAGCCTTCAGCTCGGAGGGCGAAGATACTGCGTCGAAGTCATCCGGGACTGGCGTCACCTGACCAACCGCGCTTTGAACCTTTTCGACGGCCTTCAGCGCCTGATTTTCCTTTTCAGTGGCTTTATCTAGAACCTCACTGGCGGTGCTTTTATCTTCTTGAAAAGCCTCTCCAGGGGTTCGAGTGTCTACAGTTGCTGCGTCAGCTGCTTTGTCTAACGTCTCGTTGACGGCGTTTTTGCCTTCTTCGGCTGCTTGTCCAGGAGTTGGAGTTTCCATGATGATAGAGATATCCTCTTAATTTTCTAGGTGTTAGGTGTCAATCGTTTGCTCGTAGAGAGCAAACTCTATAGTGCTGTAGCCCTTCTCGGCGGGTCTATTAAGCGTCTGATGCACTAGATAAACTTTGTGCAGCTGCATAAATAGACAGCTGAAAGCTCAGTTGGATTGAACTTTCAAGCTTGGAATTTAGAAGTTGAGCCTTAAATTTCAGCACTTAGCGCCCAATCCTCAGACTAAGTCCTCAGGTTGACCTGATTGAACGGGCTGAGTTTTCACTGCTTCGTACTGACCTGTCTCAGTTTGAGTAATCTCAATCTGCTCTACATCAGTCCTGTCCCGCTCAGATTTATTCGCTTTAGAATCGACATCAAGCTCATAGCGATCCTGGTCACGCGCTCTCAGGTCTTCAGCCACTGATAGCGGATCTTCTGGCTGGATATCTAGACCAGCTCGCGAGCCCATCGGATCTACATCCATTTCTGGATCGGGTGCTACGTTACCTGCGTAAGCGCTTTTATTGTCTAGCGCAGCCTGCTTAGCCTGAGTGTCTGTCTTTTCCATAGAGTTTTGCTCTTTGAACAACCTTGCTCTACTCACGCTGCATAACATTCATGCTGTGTAAGTCCGAACAAGCGCACTGCCCGACATCGAGAAACGATATCCATAAAAACAAGTCTCTACAGGCAAGCAATGCATTGAACTGCATCATAGAAAATCGCTAGAAAAATAATCTCTACTAAGAGGTAGAGCTCTTCATCTTTCTTAAGAAACAGCTTGGAGAGCCTGAGAGGAAAGCAAAAAACTTAGACTTCGCCATGTTTAAGTAAGGAGGCTAAACCCTTATACTGCTATAGCGTTCTTCTAAGAAGAAAGCCATTGCTTCATTGTTCCAGTTTTGCTAAGGATTACGTATGCGCGGGCTGAAGGGGAAAAAGGTATTAGTCACTGGAGCGAGCAGCGGTATCGGCAAAGCGATCGCCGTCCGATTTGCGAGTGAAGGGGCTCACGTTGCAGTGAACTACTACAAAGGCGAAGCAGAAGCCCTTGAAACCATTCAAGCAATGAGAGCAGCCAGCGCAGCCGCAGGCATTGATTCTGACAGTTTGAAGGACATGACCGTACAGGCCGACGTTGCTAAAGAAGACAACGTCGCTGCGATGTTCGAGCAGGTGATTTCGACCCTGGGCGGACTCGATATTTTAGTGAACAATGCGGGAATGCAAATTCAAGGCAATTCGCACGAGATACCGCTGAGCGACTTTGACAAAATGATTGACATTAATATGAGAGGTGCTTTCCTGTGCGCGCGCCAAGCCATCACGCATTTTCTTGCCAACGGGGGCGGTGTCATTGTCAACGACTCCAGTGTTCACGAACTCATTCCGCGTCCTGAGTATGTGGGCTACACCATGAGCAAGTCGGGGCTGCGGGGAATGACTCGCACACTCGCTCTAGAGTACGCTCGTGACAACATTCGGGTCAACTCATTTGCGCCCGGTGCGACCTTAACGCCGATTAACCCTTGGAAAGACGATCCTCAAAAGAAGGCAGATATTGAAAGCCACATTCCGATGGGCCGATCTGGGACACCTGAAGAAATGGCCGCTGTCTGCGCCTTTTTAGCTTCTGATGATGCCGCCTACATCACTGGTCAGACCCTCTTTATCGATGGTGGATTAACGCTGTATCCTTCTTTCCGAACACCCTGGACAGGCTGAAGGCTTTGAGAAGCCTGTGTCCAGGGGAAAAGCCCTAAAAGTGTTTCAAAAGGATGACAGGCCAGGGTAGCCGACTGCTCACAATAGGCACTATAGACGGTTGGAAACTTAAACGCGACTTCAGGGGACCTATGCTGAAATCTTGGCTGGTGATTGGGATAGTGACGCTGGCGATCGCGCTCTTATCGAACGTCATCAGACCCAAAGATATCAAATGGTTCAAGCGACTTCAGCGCCCCAATTGGCTCACCTTTGAGAAGCTCATTCCGGTGATCTGGACAGTTGTTTTTATCTGCGGTGGATGGTCGGCCTACATCACATGGGAGCGCACTCAGTCATGGGGGTGGATGGCTGCCTATGCCTTGTTAGAGCTGGTGACCGTCGCATTCACCCCGGTTTTATTCTGGTCTCACAACTTGAAGTTAGCTGCCTTCGTTGGTGGCTCGGGATTTGTCATTGGGCTGCTGCTGACATTGGGTGTACTGCAAATTTCTGGGTGGGCGGCAGTACTGCTTATTCCTTACTTACTGTGGAGTCCTATCGGCACGGCAACCACCTGGCAAATGGATAAGCTAAATCAGCATAGCGGTCAATAGAGTCACTATTCAACTCTCTCCCGAATCCATTGCAGCGTATTGGCATCCCAACTGGGTTTGGGTAACTGACGATAGTTGATGGAAAAGGCGTATCCTGAGCGCTCGTAAATCTGGTTCAAGAGCGTCTGAAAGTCGATAACGGGTTCTACATCTCCCGCTCGCAAGGGGATTGGCACCTGAGGCAGCGGCATCGGCAGATTGAAGGGGTACAGCAGCGCCTGAGGGCGTAGCTGCATAGGGCTGACGAGCACCCGGTAATGGCTTGTGATCCGCTCACCAATCGTCGGCATCGCCGCGCCTCTGTGAAGCAGATCTATCTCTACCAGATTAGCCTGGCTCTCTAACAGTCGTGATCGCTTCTGCTGATAGCGCGATCGCCCCTCTCCTCGCTTGTTTGCAGGGGACAGCACTTCAATTACAGTGACCACTTCTTGATTTGAAGTATTGCGAATTTCGATAAAGCGTTGGCGAACCGTTTCAAGCATCGGCAGCCCGACTATCACCGGAGAACCTATCGGCTCAGCCACAGCGAGAGCGACCTCAGCAGACTTATCTTTATTTGTTTTCTGAACGGTTTCTTGAATAGCAACATCTGGCACGCCGACCATGACCGCTGTCTGCCCGCTCAGCCGATAGACAGATTCTTCAACGATAGGCTGATACTTGGGGAGCAATAACGGGCTCAGGGTATCTGCAATCGCGACAATCAATCGCCCGTGGACGTTTGGCCACAGTGCCGGATTTTCCAAATAGGGATCCATGCCTGGAAAAGGAGAAGGCATTGGTCAGTCAGGGCCGAAGCGACATGCCCAAAGCTTAGCACTCCCTTTTTGCCAGCGCCGACAACCTTCTCAGTTATGCCTCTACTGGCGCCAAATCTGTCACTGACTGCGGCATTAGCCTCGACGGCTGACTCTGCCCTGGCCCCAGCACAATCGGATCAATCTCGTAGTTACGCCACTTGCTCTGATAGCGTTCGGCCACGAGCGGTCGCAGCGCGAATTGAGGGGTTTCACCTGCTTCGTCATAGCGAACATCGACGCGTAAGGCAGTATAAGGTCGGCGAGTCTTGCTGCCATGACCAGAGCGACCGATAAATAAATGACATTTCGCTACTGTTTGCCCATATTCATCGAGGTCTGAGCCTTCCTTGCGCTGCCTTCTGAGGCTGAACCCGCTGCCGCCACAAACAACCCAAGGAATGTGGCGATCGCCATGGCCGGTCTCTTGCGTATGCAGGTATTCAAAGCAGTGCGCATGACCGCTGAGCACCAAATCTACCAGTGGCCGAGAAGGCTCTCTGACAGCTGCCTGTACCTCGTCTAGCACTTGCCGCAAATGTAGCCGAACGGCCAACGTTTGCGCCTGAAACCACTTCGTCGTTTCGGTCACGTAGGGCGGATGGTGAAAATAGAGCACTCGCCCTTTGGCGCTTTTATCCTGCCATGAGGCAATCAGCCGATCTCGCAGCCAGTCGAGCTGTTCAACATCGAGATCGGCATCTTCCGCAGAAACGCTGAGCTGCTTGTCGATATCGCGCAGCTGCTCTTCGAACTGCTCAACCTTTGCGTAAATATGAGCGGCTCTGTCGACTTGCTCTGAAAGATCCATACTCAAGCTTGCTGACTCGGCGAGCAGCGATCGCACCTTTGCCTCTATCTCCCCGCGCTGGGCCTCTATTTCTTCTCGCTGCGCCTGACCTTCCGGCGTTTTAGGTAGGGGCTGAGGCGCGCTAAAGGTGTTGCTATCAAGCGCAAAAAAATCGATGCCGTCCTGGCGGAAGCTGTAGTAGCGATTGGGCAACCGGGTAAACTTGCCAGGCACGTAGCTCAAGCACAGACCCGTTTCATCGCCTTGGGTGTAGCGGTGAGTATAGTGCGCCTTGAGGTGGCTAGCGAGCTGTTCTTGGCCTAACGGCTGTAAATGATCGATAAATGCTTTGGTAAACCCTTCGCCCTGAAAAGAGCCATGCCAGCCAATATCTAAATTGATGCGGCGGCGCAGGGCCTTGCGTAGCGGCGTTAGCAGCTTGCTGGCAATGCCGGTTGCCAGAGAAAGGTCGTAATAGTCATGGTTGCCCAGAACCGGCAAAAAGGGCAGCTTGAACGTCATCTTATCGAACCGGATCTTATCAGGCGCTTCTCCGCCCACCAAAAATTCGCGGTAGGGCTTAATGAAGTTGTCGGGATACTGCTCGCTAGATCCGGATAGATAGACAACATCGCCGGTATGCAGGATAAAGTCACAGTCGGCAGCATGGTCGAGCAAACGCTTTGTGACGCGGCGCTGGGGGCTGTCGTGTACATGCCTGCTGGTACCACTATCACCGATGACTAAAAAAGAAAACTCGTGCTGGCTAAGTGAGCGATTCCCTCCTTCAGCAGCTTTGGAGCGATTTCCAACGATGGCTAGCCGCGTCTGATCGATGCTGTGTTGGGTAATGAGTGGATGCTGCCAGCGCACTCGCTGCTTCATGCGGGCGATTTTTGTGGCGATCGCCGGATCAGATACAATCCTCATAAATACCCTGAAATCAACACATTGTCAGCACTAGCCTACCGCAGCCCCGCAGCAAACGCACATTGAAACTTTAGGTGTCCGCAAAAGGGGTCTGGCAACCGTCGATCATCCGCCTTTCGTCAGGGCTTATGTCGGGCAGTTTGCCCCTCTTGGTAGAGTCTTCTCGCGAATCGTTCTTCTATGCTGTATGCAGTCAGTTTCGCTAGAGTATCTTATCCGAAGCGCTTTGATAGAGCACTTCATTTAACCACTGTGTTCTGCTTACAGAGTTGCGAAGCCGATCAAGTCCATCAAATTCATTATTAGTAGAAGGAGACCTTTCATGGCCACCGATAAAAAAGACAATCAAGACGTCGACCTAGAGACCAGCGGCAAGCAGTCTACAGTCGAAGGCAAAACTCGCACAACTGGACAAGGTTCTAACACTGAGACCCGGAGTGGCGCTGAAGCTGAAGCACCCGGTAATGACGGCAACGTCGCCGGTAGTCCCAACCAGGGGACTGAGGCTCGATAGGATTAGACGCCTAGTGCTCTCTGCTGGCTATTTGAGCTAAGTGAGAAGCAGTAAGCCGAACAGTGTTTTAGCCGCTGTTCGGCTTTAGATATATGACCCAACATATTTTTGAAAGAACACTTACCATGACCACTTCTCAGCAAGAAAGACGGCCCACACCCGATGAGATTCCCGGCCAAAAGCTACCTTACCCGGCTAGCCAGGAAGACATGACGCCTGCGCCTGATAGCGATCTTTCTAATTACAAAGCGGCGGGCAAGCTGACAGATAAAGTTGCCATCATTACCGGCGGAGACTCTGGAATCGGGCGAGCAGTGGCGATCGCCTACGCGATGGAAGGCGCTAACGTCGCCATTTTATACAACGTCAATGACGCAGATGCGGAGAAGACCAAGTCCATGGTCGAAGACCGTGGCGGTCAGTGCCTGCCGATTAAGATGGATGTGCGTGAACCTGAAGCCTGTGAAGCTGCCGTCCAGCAAACCATAGATAAATTTGGAAAGCTGAACATCCTGGTGAACAATGCTGCCTTTCAAATGGTTCAAAAAGACCTGGCCGACCTTACAATCAAGCAGTTTCACGAAACGATAGAAACTAACGTATTCGGCTACTTCCACATGTTCAAAGCAGCCTTTCCTCACCTTAAGGAAGGAGACGTGATTATCAATACCGGTTCGATTGTCGGTAAAATGGGTAAAGGTATGCTGGTGGACTATGCCACTAGCAAAGGTGCGGTTCATGCCTTTACCAAATCTTTGGCTCAAAACCTGGCCGACAAGAAAATCCGCGTTAATTCCGTCGTTCCTGGGCCGGTGTGGACGCCTAATATCCCAGCGACTATGCCAAAAGAAAAGGTCGATCAGTACGATACCGACAATGCAATGGGCCGGGCCGGACAGCCTGAAGAGCTAGCGCCTGCCTACGTCTTTCTTGCTGCGGAAGACAGCAGCTTTATGACTGGTGCGCTGGTCGATGTCACTGGCGGCCAGCTTTCTAGCTAGCTAGCACTGCTTGTAACTTCCAGCCCTGGTCCTTCATAGACTGGGGCTTTCAGCTCATGAGTCTGTATTTTTGTCTACCTTGGGCACAACGTCAGGGCGTTCTTTGGCTTCCCAACCGACCGGGCGTTTGGAGTTGTACCAGGCAACTGAGCCAATACTAACGGCGGCGGCAAATCCGACAACACCGATAATCGTTAAAAATAGAGAATAGGGAACAGTGCCCGCTGCTACCTCTTGAACCAATAGATACATGCTCCAATCCCCTCGCACTTTCAAAGGCTGCGCCTTCCACCATACCAGCTGGCGTTTCGCAGAAGGTCTTTTGTCTGCCTGTTACCCGAACAGGTCAGTAAAGCATGGTTAGTCCTGAGAAGGCGGCCAAAGCGGCTGGGCTACGCTACGTACACGATCAGATGCCCGGCATCCACAGGCGGCGATGGGGAAAGGGATTTAGTTATCTTTTGCCAAGGGGTGATTCTGCCGATTCCGAGCAGCGCCTGCCGCGAAACGCTCCGGAGCGCAATCGCATTGACGCGCTCGCCAGACCGCCCATCAGGGAAGACGTCTGGATCTGTCTGGAGCCCAACGGCCACTTACAGGCGACGGGCCGTGACCCCAAGGGCCGCAAGCAGTACCGCTATCACGCAGACTGGCAAAAGTATCGCAATCTGCAGAAGTTTGACCGGATGGTGCCTTTCGGACTAGCGCTGCCTGAGCTTCGCCAGCAAACGCAGGCTGACTTAGAAGGGTCTCAGCTCTCTCGTGAAAAGGTAGTGGCTGCCATTGTGCAACTGCTAGATCGCACCTTGATTCGGGTGGGCAACGTGGAGTATGCCAGGCAAAATAAGTCTTATGGGCTGACGACTTTACGTGATCGCCATGTCGATATCAAGAAGGGCGAAATTGACTTTCACTTTAAAGGTAAAAGCGGCGTAGAGCATGAGATCAAGATCGAAGACCCCAAGCTGGCCAAAGTCGTGCGCCGCTGCCGTGATATTCCAGGCTACGACCTTTTTCAGTACTACGACGAGGAGGGCTCTCGTCAAACGGTCGATTCTGGCGATGTCAACGACTATCTAAAAAGCGTCACGGGCGAAGACTTTACCGCCAAAGACTTTCGTACCTGGGCAGGCACTACGGTAGCTACTGATACGCTTCATCAGTTGGGTAATTGGGAAGAGGAGACCGAAGCGAAAAAAAACGTTGTGACTGCGATCAAAGCGGCGGCTACCCGGCTTGGTAACCGCCCTGCGACCTGCCGTAAATACTATGTCCATCCAACGGTTCCGGAAAATTACCTGGCGGGTGAGCTGATAGCGCAACTTCTTGAGGCTCAAAAGCAGGCGATCGCTGACCCTGTCTACGCTGACTGGTTAGACAACCGCGAAAAAGCCGTTCTCACCCTTTTAAAGTCGCTCTAGCCTTCAATTGAGCTGCACAGTTCTTCACGCCTGTTCAAACCTTTTAGTGATGGTAGAACTGACCCCGGCTCAAAACAATTTCACCAAACCCAGGAACCCAAGAAACCCATTCTCCCGGAAACGTTTCGCAGAGCAGAAGCGCTTCGTGGTGGCTATAGTCATCAGGGGCATTGCGCAGAGCTACCCAAAGGCCACTCTCAGGTTGGAAAACTTTACGGCCTTCGGCCTCCGGCACTGTAGCGGGCAAAGCAGAGCGGGCGGCCACGGTATGATTAGTCATTATGAGACAACCTTATAAGAGTTTATGTAACCTACGTTACAGAAAAAATCATCAATATAGAGTTTTTGTCTTAAAAGTACAAGCGTGTCAAACATGAAAATGCGCGTTTGTCCTATGACCCAGACCATTCTCACGATGAGGATCGATACATCTTATTGGGTATGAGTGCCGTTTTGCGGGTGTTGGTAGTGTGTCATGTGTATCGGCAAGATAATGAACTAATTCGCATTATTTCGGCTCGTAAGGCGACCAGACAGGAACAACAGCAATATCAAAGGTTTTCATCATGAGAGAGGAATACGACTTTTCGCAATCTACGCCTAACCCCTACGCAAAAAAAATAAAAAAGCAGGTGACGATACGTATAGAAGAAGACGTTGTCAGCTACTTTCGGGAACTATCTAAGGAAACAGATATTCCTTACCAAATGCTGATTAATCTTTATCTAAAAGATTGTGCAAGATCCCAGCGCAAGCTTTCCTTAGAGTGGGCTGGTTAGGCTGAGCTAATCGTTGCTCACTTTTTGATGAACGAAGCCGCTTTAACCTTCAGTGGCTACCTGAATCAGATTCTCAGTTTAAGAAAGGCGGTACCGGGCAGCCTAATGCGATCAGCATAGCCCGCAGCAGCTCGGCCTCTTGATCAGTTGTTTTTCCGTCTATGAGAACCGTGTGGGCACAGGCTTGCGCAATTGATTGCTTCAGCTTCGGATCGGTTGTTCTCAACCGACGCAGGCTGCTACTGAGGTCGTGCAGAGTGCAGGTAGGAAGTTTAGACGGGGTTGTCTGCTTTGTAGCACCCGGTAGCTGCTGAATGCCACTGCGAAATGCATAGTCTATCTGGGACTGTTCGAGATGACCAGCCCTCGCCAGTGCGGAGATCAGTAGCAGGCTGTCGGGCCAGATGTCAGTCAGGGGAGAGTCGCGTTCAGCAGATGACTGCTCAGCCTGAAAATAGGGCGCTAGGCGATATTGCAGTACAGCCTTGAGCGCAAATTCGCTCAGGGACAGTTTGCCATCTGCGTTCACTAAGGCTTTCACCCGGCTGAAAAACTGAGCGGCCACTTTAGGCGTTAGCTGCTTTAGGGTAGGAATGCACAGCTCTAAAAGGGGGAGACGTGATCGCACCGGAATTTGACTCAGTGAAGGTTCTATACGCTCTAATAGGGCATGCACTTTTTCCGAGCTGGCAACGATGACCTGTTTTTGGCGCGATCGCACCTCTGCATCTGTATCCAGCAGCAGGCCATAGCAGACCGCAACAGCCCCTGTTTGAGACTGTATTATCTGTAAAACGTCTGGCGGCAGCTGTTTCAAAAGAGACTGTGCCTGCTTGAGATGGTCGGGCGTCACCACACCGATACCGGCAACCACGGCTTCAGGCGCTATGCTGGCAGTCTCTAAGCGATCTATGCTGCGCCCTTCAGCTGCTGGGGCTGCCGCCAAGCTGGAGACTGCCGCTATGTTACTGAGCCGAGTGGTGGGCTGGCAATGACCGACGGTCACAGAAGAAGTCCTCTCAGCAGTACCCCCTAGGCGACGGATGTGCTCAGCCAGCGGCGGATGCGTCGAAAAGACAGCGGTAAACGAGCTCAGCGCAGAAACATTGTTGAAAAATAAGTGGCTCGCGGCCTCAGCTTCACTAGAAGACATCCGCGAGTGTCCGGTCTGCTGGGCAATGCACCGGAGGGCATCGGCAATGCCCGCTGGATTGCGAGTGAACTGTACCGCAGACGCATCTGCTAAGAATTCTCGTTGGCGAGAAACGGCGCTTTTAATGAGTTGACCAAAAACCCAACCAATTCCACCGATCATCATCACTGAGCAGGAAAAGGCTAGCCAAGCTCCCCCATTGCTATCCCGATTTGAAGAGCGTCGATGCCGACTAAATAGGCAGTGACGGCCAATCAAATGGATGAATAGAAGGCCGTGTACTAGGCCCATCAGCTTCAGGTTGAGCGCCATGTCGCCATTCACAATATGGCTAAATTCATGACCGATAACGCCCTGTAGCTGGTCGCGGTTGAGCCGGGCGATGCTACCTTGAGTCACCCCGATCACAGCGCTGTTAGGCGTTAGCCCAGCGGCAAAAGCATTGATGCTCGTTTCAGGCAGTAGGTACACTTCCGGAACGGCTATGCCTGCGGCGATCGCCATTTCCTCCACCACATTCAGCAGCTCGCGCTCCTGTGGATTGGCGGTATTCTGGTTAACAAGCTGACCTCCTAAGCGCTGGGCAACAACCCGCCCGCCTCCCCGCAAAGTAGACATTTTACGGAGGCTGCCAAATGCAACAATGAGGCAAACCGCTAAAGCGATCGTTCCTAGCCAGCCAGGCTGCCAAAAAGCTTGTACTGTCCCGCTCTGAGTTGCAATCACCATGCAGGCAGCGTAGATCGCTAGAATGGTAAAGGCGATCGCACAGCCAAACAGAAAAACGAGATAGGTCGTTGTGCGGCGGGCCTCGTCCTGATGCTCAAAAAAGTTTTTCATCAACCGTCACTTCTCTCTAGTTGACAACAGCAGCTTACGAAAAAGAAACTCGGGGCGTTTGCCGCGCTTCCGATGTAATCTCCTGCCACAGTTCAGCGAGGGAAAAGTTAAACGTGTTTGCGACCAAATTATTAGGAAACACTTCGCGGCTGGTGTTGTAGAGCGTGACGCCGTCGTTGAAGGCTTGCCGCGCAAAAGAGATTCTGTTCTCAGTCGTCCGCAGTTCCTCCATCACCGTTTGCATAGACTGGTCAGCTTTGAGGTCGGGATAAGCTTCGCTCACCACCATCAGCCGGCCCAGCATCCCCGTAAGCCCTGCCTCAGCCTGCATCGCCTGCTGCATCGCTTGGGGGTCACCCGGATCTGCCGCTGCTGCCCGAGAGGCACTCATCGCTTGGCTGCGTGCGGCAACCACGGCTTCTAGGGTTTCGCGTTCATGAGCCATGTAGCCCTTGGCCGTCTCGACCAAGTTTGGAATCAGGTCATAGCGGCGCTGCAGCTGTACATCGATTTGTGAATAGGCATTCCGATAGCGGTTACGCAGCGTGACCAGCCGGTTGTAGCTTCTCCAGATAAACATGACGATGACTACTGTTACTGCGACGAACAGCAGCAAGATTACTCCTGAAACAGACATTACCAACTCCTTGAGAGGCTTCAGCAGTCTCTATGCTTTCAGCCCGGTGTGCTCCCCCAAGGTGCCCCTACAGCCATAGGAACGCTGTCAGCAATTCAACCTAATTCGGCTGATATCGTTGCCCGAACCAGCGGCATATTTCTATCAAAGCTGACAATCAAGCTGCTTTCAGAAAAGCGCCCAGCCCTGTGGCTGTCGATCTAAATTGATTGCTTGCCCTTGCATAATCGCTGTCAAAATCCGCCAGGACTCTATTAATCTTGGCCCTGGCCGATTGAAATACTGATTGCCATCGGTAACGTATACCCGATTGTGCTTGACCGCCTTGAGCTGAGCCCATTCAGCGCGGCTCGCCATTTCTGTAGTCGCCTGACGGGTCTGCGCTAGATCATACCCACAGGGCATCACTACGATGATATCTGGATCCGCCGCCGCCAAGTCGTCCCAGCTGATCCAGTCCGAATGAGCTCCGGCTTTGCCCAAACAATCTGCGCCGCCTGCTAATGTCACCAGCTCGGGTACCCAGTTGCCTGCGGCCATCAGCGGCTCAGTCCATTCAATGCAGACCACCCTCGGACGCGGCCCCGTAGCTTCTATAGGCTGTAGCTGTGCCTTGACTCGCTCAATCACAGATTTTGACCTGGCTAAGCT
This sequence comes from Phormidesmis sp., assembly GCA_049646425.1. Classification (GTDB taxonomy): domain Bacteria; phylum Cyanobacteriota; class Cyanobacteriia; order Phormidesmidales; family Phormidesmidaceae; genus Phormidesmis. Next base: position 18,215 of record JBARVU010000110.1, read on the forward strand.
TTCGGCCGACTCGGCTAAAGCTGCCGCCACTCGGCCCATGTCTGACCATACATCGGCTAAGCACTGAGGCTGCAATGACACCACCTGAATCGCTTCAGCATCTGCGGATACCAGATTAGTCACGGCAGCTTCTACATCGCTAAGGCTAACTGCGCAAACCTCGCACTGCGCCTGCGTGATGATATGAGTGGGCTGTAATTCCGCTAGCACGTCTGTCTTGACCCGATACACGCTCAGCGCTGAGGCCAATAGATCGCTCACCCGCTCGTGAATCTGTTGGCTGGTGCCGACCGGATCGAACTTAGGCTCTGTGCAGATCGGGAGATCGCGAACGGCTGCAGGGAAGTCGCATTCGTGCGATCGCCCTACCAAATACTGACCATACCCAAGCTGCGCCACGATTTCAGTCGCACTTGGAATGAGAGAAACGATCCGTAAACTAGCCGTGCTCACCCTTACCCCTCAATCAATACCAGTTCCCAAGCATGCTTGGGGCACACTGAGCCCAACTATCGTACGTTAGCCAACTTTTTATGCAAGCTACCGCACTCCAAAAGTCCCTGCCTGACCCTATCTTAACGGAAGGTAGCCAGTCCGCTTTAGGCATCAACTCTACCCTCGGTGATCTACCGCTTTACACGTTTTCAATTGCGGCTGACTGCGCAGTCCAGGTTTTGATCAACTGCTTTATGCAGATGCCCGACTTACCAGGAGTCGTTATTGTCGATGCGGGCCGGATTAGCGTCTTATCGCGACAGCAGTTTTTAGAATGCTGGCTTTATCTAGGGCAGAGCGAAACGTTTACGAGCGCTTCGATTCGCTGGGTGATCAGTCAGGCCAATCGCAAAGCGCTGATTCTGCCTGACCACACCTCTATTTTGATCGGTGCAAAGCAAGCTTTCAAGCGGCCACTTGAGCAGCAAAATGAACCGATTGTGGTGCAGCATGCTCAGGGCCACTACCAACTGCTCGATGCCCGCACGCTCAACGTGGCCAACTGGCAAATTCGCGGTATTGAAACCCAAATTCGCTATGAGCGTCTACAGATGCAGCTTTTGCAAAGTGAAAAGATGGCGTCACTCGGTCGTTTAGTCGATGGCGTTGCGCATGAAATCCTCGATCCGGTGAGCTTTATCTGGGGGAATTTTGGCTATATCGCCAGCTATACCGAACAGCAGTCGGCGCTGATTGCGGCATATGAGACGGCCTTGCCCGAGCCGCCGCCCGAGATTGTAGAGCAGCGCGAAGAGATTGAGTTTGACTACTTGCGCAGTGATTTGCCCGCAGCGATCGCCAGTGCCCGCAGCGGCGCTCATCGACTCAGACAGCTCGCCACCAGCCTGCAAAACTTTTGCCATATCGACGAAGTCCATCCCCGACCCACCGATCTCAATACCCTGCTTGACGGCACCCTGCGGCTGCTCAAAAGCCGCCTGGTCACCCCGATTGGGATCGAGTGCTCCTACGGTAAGCTGCCGCCCGTCCCCTGCTTTCCAGGTCAGCTCAGCCAGGTATTTATGAATATATTTACCAACGCTATCGACTCGCTATTAGTCCAAAGCCAGCAAGAGGACTATACTTCAGGTGATCCGACTCCCCTTCCTGAGAAAGATCCGCTGATCACCGTGAC
>JBARVU010000111.1:0-4034 GCA_049646425.1 Phormidesmis sp.
GACAGTCTTCGAGCAGTTCGTCTAGTAGGTCATCGACGCGGTTCGGTTCTTTTTTCTTACGAGCCATGGGGCGGTCTCCTGGATTGATAGGATTCTAGACCGCTTACACAAAATTCAATACAGTCTCGCTTAGCGCGACAGCACCATCCGCGTATTCACAAGCAGCTAACCCTTGAGCACTACACTCAAGAGCAACATGCGCTGATCTCAGTCAGAGGAGTTGTCATAGGGAATGTAGACGTTGCCCTACAGAAACAAGGGTTAGAACGATACGTTCGACTGACGTTGCCTCATATCCTCTCAGCGCCTGCGGTGATCGCTTCTACTGACCTCATCGTTACAATGGCGACCCGTATTGCTAGTCGCCTCGCAGACGAACATCACCTAAAGACTTTTCTACCGCCTATCAACTTGAAGGGGTTTGACATTGCAATGGCTTGGCACCCGCGCTTTGACAAAGACTTCGCTCTCCAGTGACTACAGAATGAAATTAGGCTCACGGCGAATAAGGTTTCTAGCAAAGGTGTGTAAGTCGAAGACAGCTATGAAGGCTACAACTTCCTGGCTCAAAATTTAGACCTTTTGAGCCATCCAGAAACTGTGTCTCAATAAGTGTCTCAGAAAGGCTTTCTTAGAAGGTCTTAGATCTTCTGAACCTTCAGCCCAGCTTTCGACGGCACTTAGCGCAGCTCACGTCAACCAACTCCAACAGCTCCCAGCACTTTGAAGCGGACGGTTTGGCCCCACATAGCGCCGCCTGTCGCCAGTTTCCTGGCCCGACCTCACCTTTGACAGCGTGGACAATGCCGCCTTTGCCCGCCTGCTTCTTGCACACGTAGCTGAGCTTTGACTCTGGTTTTGGCTTAGCAGTGGCCGCTGCGCATAGTGCAACATAAACGCTTTGGTCTAGCTGTAGCGGCGCTGCTGACGCCGGTGCCTTCAACCTTGGCGCAACCTGACGATAGTAGGTAGAGCGACTACAGCCGACCTGCTCACAGATTGCCTTGATAGGTAGCTCGCCTGCTTCGGCCAGTGCGATGACGAAGCCTGCCAAGGGAATCGCAACCCTCACCTGGCCCTCATCTAACGGCTTCGGACTCCCTCCTTTGCGACCACGCGCCCGCGCCGACGCCAATCCTGCCATCGTGCGTTCTTGAATCAGGTTCCGCTCATACTCGGCCATCGCGCAGATCACAGAGAAAACCATCTTGCCTGACGCGGTAGAAGTGTCGAAGCCGTTCTGAACGCTGGCAAAGTCTACGCCCCTTCACTTCAAGTCCTCGGTAATACTCAGCAGATGGCTGAATGATCGCCCCAAACGGTCAAGCTTCCAAATCACGAGGATGTCACCTTTACGTATTTGGTCTAGCGCTTTATCCAATCTAGGGCGCTTGGTCTTGGCACCGCTCATGCTGCGATCACTAAAAATCTTCACAGCCTGCTGTCTTCAAAGCGTCCATTTGAAGGTACTGATTCCCAATGCCTCTATACCGCTGATGTAAGTGGTGGGTCAATCCGTACTAGGTGTACGCCAAGGTGCCAGCTACTTTTACTAGATACTGTTTCAGTATGCCAGACGACATGGTAGTTGTAGCCATTTTTTCCTGACAAACGGCTTTTCTTATCTTTGATAATCCCGATCGCCTTGGCTTCAGGATAATTTTCCAAATGACTCTTTATAAACGAAATAATACCTGCTCCGCCAGCCGCTCCGACGACCGCTTGAGTGGTACCAGCGACTGCCATACCGACGCCTGCGCTAGCTATACCGACACTAGCAAGAAAAGCTCCTGGCAAAGCGAGGGGAAGTGCCGCAGCCCCCAAGATCGCACCACCAGCAGAAACCCTATTGCTATGATATTTCCGATGTGCTTTAGCCCCTTCTTCTGTGAGTGCAACCCAGTCACCAATAGCTAAACTTTCATCGAATGAATACATGGCACTTTTGCAAAAACTTACACGACAGCAATCTTGGCTATGCCAAGGTTGCCCTAGAATGCCCATTGCCTCTTTCAATAACGTCAGCTGCTTAATGCCTTCCGAAAGACTTAATAGTTGCAGCTTCCCCATTTGGTTTTCATTCGCTGAAGGAAGTAGTGAGAAACGGTTACTTCTAGTTTGGGTTCCCACTTGGCGATGAGGGGAGGGATGGCTTCGTGCACGAGTGATTTGCGCCACTCGTGCATAATTTCGGCTTTTTTTGAGGGCGTCGCTGGCGAACGGTGAGGGGTGATGCGTTTGTGATCGAGGGAGGCGTTGCTTATTAGCGGTGCGATCGCCCAACAAACACAGCCCTTTTCCTCATAACCGCTGCTGACTGGCGAACAACTGTGCCGCCATCTCCGTGCGCGAGACGACTTTGAGCTTGCGAAACATTCGCTTCAGCGCCTGCTTTACAGAATTCTCCGTAATCCAAAGTTCAGTCCCGATTTCTGCATTGGTTCGGCCCAAGGCAACCAGACTGGCTATTTCCAACTCACGCGGCGTTAGCTTATCGCAGATGAAAGTCTGCTGCTGAGCGGCTGTAGCTGTTCGCAGAGCCGTCGTATGCACCGACAGGTGTAAGCAGATAGCGCTCAGATCAGCCACATCTTGAGCCTCAAACGCAGGCATTGCTTTTTCGCGAGTGCAGCCGACTGAACCGACTATCTGGCCGCGCTCAATGATTGGGCCTGCCATCACATGCCAGTGATCCGCACGCGGACAAATCAGCTTCCAAGCCTTGGGCGTCGTCACCATGCCTTCATGCACAGGCGTATGGCGCTCGGTGACGTAGCGAACCACTGGATTGCGCTCAACTGACAGGGCAGCATCCAGAATAGGCTGAAACCTGCTGTCTGCTTTTAGCTGGTCGAAGAAAAAGATTGCCGAGCGTTTGGCAGTGAAGTAAGCCCCGATTTTTGGTGAGAGCTGTGATCGCATCTCCCCTTTGTCTTCGATCCTTTGAATCGCTTCAAACACAAGCTGCAAGGAAGTCATCGGTGTTCTCAAGGAGTACTCTATCGAGGTCTATGCGCGGCAGATGGCCGCTCCTAGCATAAGGATAGATTCATTACAGCATAACCAACAGGTTTGATACATGAACGATCAGCAAGGCTACCGCATTGGTCTCATCTTTTATCCAGGCATGACCGCATTAGACATGATCGGGCCACAAACGGTCTTTAGCTCGCTTCCAGGTATTCAGCTTCACCGCCTTTGGAAAACAACAGAGCCGATTGCCACAGATGACGGCATGAAAATACTGCCCGATACGACCTTTCAAGACTGCCCGCCGCTGGACATTATCTGCATCGGCGGCGGTCGCCAGCAGGGCGCAGTCGTAGACGATCCGGCAGTGCTTCAATTTCTACGGCAGCAGGGCAGCACTGCCAAATATGTCACCTCTGTATGCGGGGGATCTGAGTTTCTCGCCAGAGCAGGACTGCTCGAAGGGTACCGTGCGGCCACCTATTGGGCGGCTAGAGAGCAGCTCGCCAGCTTGGGCGTCGAGGTGGGCACAGAGCGCGTCGTCGTCGATAGAAACCGGATGACCGGCGGCGGCGTGACCGCAGGGATTGATTTTGGGCTGGTGGTGGCTGAAGCCCTGTACGGCGAGGAAATTGCCAAGATCGCTCAGCTCCTGATGGAATACGATCCAGCGCCGCCATTCGATGTGGGCTCACCTGAAAAGGCAGGGCCTGAGCTAGTCAGAAAAGCACTGGCTTACATGGGAGGGATGCCAGGAGTGGACATTGAGTCAGGAGACGTGAGCTGATCTATAGATTCAGCAGTCAGGGTGACTCAAGCCGTCCTGACTGCTGAACCGACGAGCCAAGGAGCGATCAGCTCACTGCGAAATAAACCCCGTCAGCAGCAGCGGCACGAGACTGTATTGAATTTTGTGTAAGCGGTCTAGAATCCTATCATAGAACTTACGCATTGACAGAATAGCAAAGCTGTATATTGATTAGGAACGGTTCCTTCTCCAGCGATCACCGAGCCATGCGTCAGTTGACCCAGCCCTCTACAGCCCAGTGTAATAGCACGCTTTA
>JBARVU010000112.1:0-10907 GCA_049646425.1 Phormidesmis sp.
TAGCCGTTCCATTCACTCCAGCGAATGCGGTTAAGGTTGGGCAGCTTGGGACGGCGAATGGCGAGATCAACCGACTGTGCGCCCGCTTTTAGCAGCAGCAGCGCGTTGTCAAAGGCGCTCGCTCCACCGCCGATGACCATAATTCGCTTGCCTGCAAATGCAGAAAAGTCAATTGCGTCCATTGTGTGGTGGTAGCAATGGTCGGGCAAACTCTGCTGGACAATTTTGGGAACGTTCTTGCCGCCTGCAGATTCCATCCCAGTGGCGAAGATCACAAAGCGAGCTTTGTAGAGGTCGGGGATGCCTTGATAGTGAGCGTGCAGCCAGAAGCACTGCTCAGCCTCACTCCAAGTCACATTGTAAATGTGGGTGTCGTTCTGAATCGGCAGGTCTAGCACAGTGCTGTACCAGTTTAAATAGTCAGCCCATATAAGCCGAGGAATGTAGTTGATTCTTTGCCAATAGTCGTCGCCGTAGCAGGCAGTGCACCAGCGGCGAAAGTTGAGGTTGGGAATGCCCCAGTCGAGTCCGCCGGTGATCTTTTTGGGCGATCGCAATGTCGCATTCCGCGCAAAAGCCCGCCAGACACCCTCGTGACCTGCTGCCCGCCGATCAAAAATACGAACGCGCTCGACGCCATATCGCCGCAGGCCAAAAGCCGCTGATTTCCCGCCGTGCCCCGCCCCCAAAATGGCCACTTCTAGAATGTCGCGATCGCGGCTGTAGTCCCAGGTGCGGCCCGGATAACGGGTGACTTCCAAGTCAGCGTAAAGGTTTTCGTTCAGTCGGTGCAGCCGTTGCTCAGCGTCAGGGAGTAGGGGGGGCATCTGCCAAAAGTCTTTCGTGGCAAAGTCTTTCGGTAGCGGAGAAGGCGAATGAATGTCGGGCATGGCATTGTTTTGATAAGTTATCGCTTAGGCAATCTCATAGATATGGTACTGATTACTAGAACATCTGCTGCCAAGAGTGAACTTACCAAGACATTCCACTCGCCGAAGGTTGGATAAACACTTGGCGATTGTGATGGGTCATGGTGAGCGGGTAGCCACCATAGAAAAGACCTGCTGATATCAATAGCACTGTGACGAACGCTATCATTCAGCAGGTCTCAGCAGCGGTGATCGCTGGAAGTTACGGTTTCCGGTTAGGCTCGCCGGTATACGGCTGTACACCGGTTGCGGGGTAGTCATCATCGTGAGGGCTAAAAATCTCTAGCGCAGCTTCTGCCAACATGCTAAAAAATCCAGGCTGCTGCTTGAGTTCACTGATCGCTTCATCGACATGCTCGGCTGAAAACTCGTATCCGGTTTGCTTGGCAACACCAACGAGTTCGTCTTGGCTGGCGGTATTTTGCAGCTTCGCCTTGAGCTGATCGTCTTTAGCAGCTTCAGATAAGAAATTGAACACATTTTTCTTAGACATAGCGCTTACTTTTTCACAGCAAAGGAATAAAAGTGAGATTAGCGGCCTTTTCGCAGTAGCGTCGCCCAGCAAATCTTTTATAGAAAGCTGTTATCTCTCCTATGTTTAGACTAAGTGATTTCTATTTAGTTTTCTGTTTGTTTACAAAATTAGACATCACCTATAGCTGCTGACTTAGGGATTCCGCACGTTTCACAAGTTCGTCAAATTCTACTGTTATACTGCTAGCAACAGAAAATAAGGGAATAGAGAGAAGATATCGTACAAAAGCTCAAAGACAAGATGTGCTGGGTGGCGTACTGGAAGTTTGTATCGGGAAATTTGTATAGGGCGAATCTATGACTGCGCGATGGATATGTGGGCCTACTCGCAGTGGCAAAACTGGGCAGCTGATCGACTTCGCTGGCGAGATTGGTGCTGAGCAGCGCCAGCCCTTGCTGGCTTTTGCCGCGAATGGCAATAACCGGATGCTGTTAGCGAGTCGACTGACCGAGGTACTGAGCGATCGCGTGGCCACCCTTACGACCACGCCCGCAGGCTTCATTCAAGATGAAGTGATATTGTTTTGGCCGCTGCTCGTTCAGCAGCTTGACTTGCAGGCTCAGTTTCCGCTGAAGCTACGGCCTGAAAACGAGCAGGTGCTAGCCACTCAGCTTTGGCGATCGCGTCTCGACGATGGCACCTTACAAGTAGAGGGCTGGCGAGAAGCCCGGATGGTGCGCCGCAGCCTCGATTTTTTGCAGCTCGCCGCTCAAGGCTGCGTCCCGATTGAAGCGATTCCGGCCAGGCTGCAGGCGGGCATGCCCGGTGCCATAGCGCCTCATACGCTTTGGCAAACGGTGGGTGAAGCGTTAGTCGAGTGGCAAAGCTGGTGCCTGCACAGAGGGCTGCTGACCTACGGCATCATGAGTATGCTGTACTGGCGATATTTGCTGCCGATGGAGCGCTATCAGTCGCAGCTGCTGGCCCGGTTTCGCGGGGTGCTGGCCGACGATGTCGATGAGTATCCGGCGATTGCCGCTCGCCTGTTCTCTGCTTTTCTAGAGGCTGAGCGATCCTGCGCCTTTACCTACAATCCTGACGGTAAGGTGCGTTTGGGCTTAGGCGCTGATCCAGAAGCGCTGCTACCCCTGGCCAGGCACTGTCAAATGGTTGAGTTGGAATTGCCTCAAGCCCAATCCTTAGCTCAGTTTGGCGATCGCTTTGCGCACTGGGTCGAAGATCCGCTGGCGATGCCCGATCTGCCTGAGCAGGTGGCGCTGATTCAGGAGACCTCACGCGGCCATATGCTGCGAACCACGGCTGAGATAATTGCCCATGCCATTGAAACGCGGCAGGTGGCTCCTCACGAAATTGCTGTGATTGGCCCTGGGCTAGATGCCATCGGTCGCTATAGCCTGATCGAAATTCTCAGCAATCGTGGGATTGCGATTGAATCGCTCAGCGATCAGCGGCCGCTGGTAAGTTCGCCGATGGTGCGGGCGCTGCTGGCGCTACTGGCTTTGATTTATCCGGGCTTAGGGCGATTGGTAGACAGGGATGCGATCGCCGAAATGCTGGTTGTCCTGAGCCAAAGTCTCTCTAACCTGTCGGTGCCGCTCCGCTCTGACGGCGCTAGCTCAACAGAGACTGCTCCGACTGCTGCCGGATGGTTCGATCTCGTCGCTATCGATCCGGTTCGAGCCGAGCTGATTGCCGACCACTGCTTTGTACCGGACATTGAAAATCCACACCTGCTCCCTGCCGACACTTTCTCCCGCTGGGATAGACTTGGCCATCAGGCGGTGGGTGCCTACAGTCGAATTTTGCAGTGGGTGGAAACTCAAAAACAGCTTCGCCAGCAGCGGCTCACGCTGAGCCCGGTGGTTTCGGTCGACCGAATTATTCAAGATTTTTTGTGGCGCGGTAATCATCTCCCCTACGATCAGCTGGCGACGCTGCGCGAACTGATGGAGACAGCGCAGTATTTTTGGCAGGTAGAAGAGCGCCTGCGCCTGGTCGATGGCCCTGCCGATACCGCAAAACCGAGTGCAGTCGGACGCTTCATTCAGCTACTGCAAAAAGGAACCGTCTCTGCCAATCCCTACCCAGTCAAACCGCTGACGATTGACCGTCAGGGTGTTACGCTTGCCACCATTTATCAGTACCGCATTCAGCGGCTCACGCATCGCTGGCAGTTTTGGCTCGATGCGGGCTCGCCGCTGTGGGGAATGAGTGCTGGAGAGCTCTTTGGCGCCCCAATCTTTTTACAAAGCTGGCCCGGCAGGCCGATTACGCTGGCAGAAGTTGAGGCGGCAAATGAGGTTCAGCTCGGTCGCACCCTGCGGGATTTGCTAGGCCGTACGACCGAGCGAGTTTTCTTATGTCACAGCGATTTGGCCCTGACGGGGCAGGAGCAAATGGGGCCATTACTTTCGCTGGTCAGCGCGGCTCAGCCACTGGAGAAGCCGCTAGAAGAACTGGCAACCCTTGCTTAGACGCTATGAAGCCGTGTGGGATCATAGCGTATTCAAGCCTGGAACGCGGTACGAAGTAGTTTATTCCTGGAGCGAGTTTCAATACCGTGGCACTATCTTCGGAATACAACTACTTCATGAGTTAGCACCTTTGTCAGTGCTTTTAGCTACAGCCGAGGCTGCGGGCTAATTCGTATTGTGGGGTTCCCTAGATTTTGCGGGTGATATGAAACGACGCCGACTAATTTCACTGTGTCTTGCCTTTTTCTGTACCTTGCTCTTTACAGTAAGCTGTGACGATACGCCTGATGTTGACGATAGTCCTATCAATAGTGCGAACAGCGCTGTAGCCGATGGGCCGATTGTGATCGGATATAGTAACTGGCCTGGCTGGTGGCCCTGGGCGATCGCCGAGCAAGAAGGGCTCTTTGCTGCTAACGATGTCAACGTCGAGATGAAGTGGTTCGACGGCTACCTCGAATCGATGAACGCACTGGCCGCCGGGCAAATCGACGGTAACTGCCAGACGCTGAACGATACGATTTCGTTTGCGGCTGACGCGGTCAACGGCGAGGTGGCTGTACTGGTGAACGACAACTCGGCGGGCAACGACAAAATTATTGTCATTGAAGATATCAATACTGTTGCTGACCTGAAAGGCAAAAAGGTTGCCGTAGAAGAAGGCGTGGTCGATGACTTTTTGCTGACGCTGGCTCTGGAAGCAGAAGGGCTGTCTCGCGAAGACGTAGATATCTTGCCCTTAGAAACCGGGGCGGCGGCGACCGCTTTTGCCGCCGGTCAAGCGGACGCCGTGGGCGCTTTCCCGCCCTTCTGGCTGACGGCTCTAGAGCGCGAGGGCAGCAAAGAACTGATCAGCTCGGCTGACTTCCCTGGTGCCATTCCCGACCTGCTGGTAATGAGCCAAACTATCATTGACGAGCGACCAGAAGACGTGCAGGCAATCGTCAATACCTGGTTCGACGTGCTGGCCTTTATGGAAGAGAATCCTGAACGAGCTGACGAGATTATGGCTGAGCGGGCGGGAATTACTATTGAGGAGCTACAGCAGCTCAAAGGCGGCACCCGTATGTTTACCATCGAAGACAATCTGGAAGCCTTTAGCGAGGGCGAGGGCATTGAGCATATGCCAACGGCGGCTAAAGAAATGGCTGACTTTATGGTCAGCGTTGGCTTTATCCCAGAGGCTCCCGATTTGGCGCCGATTTTAGATGGTCAGTTTGTCGAGGCTTATGCCGCTGCTCAATAGGAAGGCACCGTCAATGAAAATAGAGGCTACTGCTGCGCCCCCTTTACGGAGCGAGCATCACCGTCAGAGCCTGAAGCCTAGAGTGTTTTGGCGACTGGGCGAACCCATTCCAGGTAAGTTAGACCGGGGGCTGCGCCTGCTGTCTGTAGTGGTGCCTTTAGCCCTTTGGTGGCTGCTTTCGAGCAGTGGCCTGGTCAATCCGAAGTTTTTGCCGTCGCCAGTCGATGTTGTTCAGGCATTTACCGGATTGGTGAGCCAGGGCGTGTTTTTCGAAGATCTCAGTGCCAGCATTTTTCGGGTGGGCGCTGGATTTTTGCTGGCAGCGGTCATTTCGGTGCCTTTGGGAATTGCGATGGGGGCGTTTGCTGCGGTGCGATCGCTGCTCGAACCCATCATCGGCATCGTCCGCTACATGCCCGCGCCAGCCTTTATCCCTTTGCTAATTATCTACATGGGCCTGGGCGAAGCGCCTAAAATCGCGCTCATTTTCATCGGCGTCATTTTCTTCAATACGCTGATGATTATGGACGCTGTAAAGTTTGTACCCAAGCATTTGCTGGAGGCGACCTATACGCTGGGCGGATCGCGAGGTCAGACGCTGATGCAGGTGATTACGCCTTTTGTGGTGCCCAATATTATTGACGCTTTTCGCATTAATATGGCCGCTGCCTGGAACCTTGTCGTTGTCGCCGAGCTGATTGCTGCCAATGAAGGACTCGGGAAACGCATTGTGATTGCCCAAAAGTTTTTTAGAACCGATGAGATTTTTGCTTACTTGATTGTGTTGGGCGTGATTGGATTTTTGATCGATCTTTCTCTGCGCTGGCTGTTGAGGGCGACCTGCCGGTGGGCGGTCGATTAGCGCAGGCTTCTATCTTTCTGATTGCAGAGAGATCTTTAAACCGTTTGTTGTTCTCAGCGTCATTTCTCCTATGCATCTGGAAGTTTGCGATCTATCCAAGCAATTTGTCACGAACAAGGGCAAAATCACCGCCTTAAAAGCGCTGAACCTGCATGTTGAACAGGGCGAGTTTGTCTGTGTGGTGGGGGCTTCTGGCTCGGGTAAATCGACGCTGCTGAGATTGATTGCGGGTCTGGAGCAGCCCACTGAAGGGAAAATTACGGTCGACTATCAGCCGGTGATTGGCCCTGGCGCAGACCGGGGCATGGTGTTTCAGGACTACACGCTGTATCCCTGGATGAGCGTGCAAAAGAATGTAGAGTTTGGCCTGAAGCTACAGGGCGCTGATGCCAAAACGCGCCGAGAGCAGGCGTCTTACTATTTGCAGATGGTGGGGCTGAGTCAGTTTGCCCGGTCGCTGCCGAAGCAGCTTTCGGGGGGGATGAAGCAGCGGGTGGCGATCGCCCGCGCCCTCACCAGCCAGCCCAAAATTTTGCTCATGGACGAACCCTTCGGCGCTCTCGATGTGCAAACCAAAGAATCTATGCAGCAGTTTTTGCTAGAGCTGTGGAACCAGACGGGCACCAGCATTTTGATGATTACTCACGATGTGCGAGAAGCCGTTTTTCTCTCACAGCGGATTTACGTGATGACCGCTCGTCCTGGCACGATTCAGGCAGAGATTACCGTGAGCCTGGGAACTGAGCGAACGGCAGATACTCGTAAGGATTCACGTTTCAAGGAGTATCACGATCAGGTGATGGGCTACCTGACACAAGCGGCGATCGCGTAAACAGTCAGTTGTCATACGCATCTTGTCGATGACCTGCGCTTACAACCGTAACAACAAGCATTGCATCCTCAATACTGTAAATGACGCGGTAGTTACCTGAGCGAATTCGGTATTGATTTTTTCGTCCTTTTAACTTCCTACAGCCTGATGGTCTGGGGTCTGTTGCTAAGAGAGTAATACGAGCGAGCAGCGTTTCCTAAACTGATATTGGAAGTTTTTTGATCTGTCGCCTTGCTGCCGACTCAAGTACAACCCGGTAGCTCATTCTAGTCCCAACTCCCGCTTAAATTCCTCCAAAGATATAGCTTCCCCCGGTTCTTGTAGGGCAACGTCAGCATCGAAGACATCTATTTCATCTTCTATCGCTTCGATGGCGGGTTCGAGATCTACCTGATGTTTGAACTGTAAATATTGCAAAAAATGATATAGCTCGTCGATTGCGTGGCGGGAGAGGGCCGGAATTTCGAGCGTGATGGGCTCGATCTTGGGCTTTGGTAGGGTAGTCATGACTCACCTGCTGAGTGACTTTGGGAGAGGGATAGCCCTATTCTATCAATTTCGACGGGAACGACTTCTTGGCGTCTGCATCTGCACTTAAGGACAGTTGATCCGTAAGGATTCAGCTACTGCGGCTGTCAATTGCCTGCTGAATAAGCGCTAGGTTTTGTTGTGCTGTGAGGGTATTCGGATGGGTAGGGCCAAGAATTTCGGTAAGGGTATCTAGAGCGCCTGACACGGCGGCAGCGGCTTCGGGGAGGCGGTTTATACTGTAGTACAGTGATGCTAAGTTATTCAGACTGGTGGCGGTGTCGGGATGGTGATCGCCCAGCTCCGTTTTCCTAATTTCGAGCGCTTCTACGTACAAGGGTTCTGCTTCCCCATAGCGGCCCTGCGATTTGTATAGTCCCGCCAAGTTATTCAGACTGGTAGCGGTGTTGGGATGGCGATCGCCCAGCTCCGTTTGATAAATTTTGAGCGCTTCTACATATAAGGGTTCTGCTTCCTCATAGCGGCCCTGCGATTTGTATAGTCCCGCTAAGTTATTCAGACTGGTAGCGGTGGAGGGATGGTGATCGCCCAGCTCCGTTTGACAAATTTTGAGCGCTTCTACATACAAGGGCTCTGCTTCCCCATAGCGGCCCTGCGATTTGTATAGTCCCGCCAAGTTATCCAGGCTGGTAGCGGTGGAGGGATGGTGATCGCCCAGCTCCGTTTTGCTGATTTCGAGCGCTTCTACATACAAGGGTTCTGCTTCCCCATAGCGGCCCTGCGATTTGTACAGCAACGCCAAGTTATTCAGACTGGTAGCGGTGGAGGGATGGCGATCACCCAGCTCCGTTTTGCTGATTTCGAGCGTTTTGCGAAACAGCGGTTCCGCTTTGTCATATCGACCTTGAGAGTAATATAGCTGCGCTAAGGTGTCTAGATGGGTGGCGATACCAAGAGGCTGTCCCTCTCGCTCTATGGCAGTGTCAAAATCTTGTAACGAACCCAACAATTCCTCAAACTGGGAGGTTAGCTCTCGTACTTCCTTTTGAGCGCCGACTTCCGCTAAGTTTTCCAAAGCGGGTAATAAGTAAGTCGTTAGCAAATCTATATTCGCAGCGCCCGCGCTTTGCGCAGCCGCAAGCTGAGCCAATAGACGGTGGCTACGCTGGCGAGCATCGTCAATGTTGCTGTTGCGCGAAGGTTGGCTACTGGAGGTAAGTGTGCGAGACTCGGGTGAATCGCCGTGGCTACCTGATATCGATTGAGAGAGGGTTAGCTGTGGACTAAACCATCCGTGCAAATCTGGCATGGCGTGAAGCGATGTTTGCAGGAGAACTGGCGTCATCCACCAAATTTGTCGAAGCGGAAAGGCGGTTAGGGCCTCCCGGTTGAAGTTAACCACTCGTAGAGAGTCTTCCAGTCGATGATGAGATTGAAAGGCTCCCGCAAAACCTGACACCGACACCACACCACCGGGCACGTTCGCCAATCTCTCTAGCAAAAACTGTACCACTTCTGTCGCTGTTCGATGGGTAGGCAGCTCAATGCTTGTCAGCTCAACGCCCGTCTCTGCTAAAGAACTTTTTAGAGCCTCTAGCACCCGCTGACGGGAAAATTCTGAGCTGTACTCTACTCGGGCGAGGCCGCTACCCTGCCGATTAGCCCACAGCAACAGTCGCTGACTGACCTCGGCAATGCTGCCTTGGGCCATTGGCTTATTCAGAGGTGCCATCGGCAGCTCCTGTTGGTAAGTAGTCTTGCGCTATTAAAATGTCCACGACTAAAGGATGAACCCCAAACCATCTTTGCCCGTTAAACTCTTGCACCGCCCGAGAGTTCAGCAGAGAGTAGAGCGCCGGATTGGTCATTTGAGCCTCCTTCTCGCCGTTGTATATTCTGACCAGTAGGTTGGCTTTGTCTTCATAGCCAATCTCCTCGGGGTCGTAAGGGCTTTGGCCCAGGCGTCGTTCGTAGTCGCTGCGCAAGTTCACAATGGCAGTATCGGCATCGGCATCGGCAATTTTTGCTGCACCTCTAATGAACGCGCCGTCAGCAGCGTAGTTAATTAGGCTAAACAAGTCTCGAAGATTTCCGCCAGAAGCAACAATCAGCCGGGAAAGCTGACCCGGTTCAAACAGTTGCAAATCCATTCGTGCTCCCAGCGCTTTGACAACGGCTGCTTGCCCTGCCTGATTGGGCACATGAGCAGCATTAAACATTGGCGTATCCGGAATGACGAAGCTACAGTCTCCGGCAAAGGGTAGTCGGGTGGCTTTGGCAGAATAGTAGAGACTAATGGGGAGCGTGAAAATGAGGTGCGATCGCAGTTCTTGAAAAATGTTCGCATAGGTAATAAACAAATTCTCAATCTGCGTACTGGGAATTCCGGCTCGGTCAAAGTCTTCACCGACAAAGAGCCATTGTTTTCCGGTTGTTCGCCGCAAGGCATCGTTACATTCGTCTAGCAGCCGGTTCGCGACCTCTATCAACAGATCCAGCCGGGTCAGTCGGTAGGTGATCACCTCGGTTGTTCGGGCTGAAGCGAATTTTATTTCACCCTTGAGGGTGGCAAATAGCCCTAGCACCTTGCCCCAGAGGGAGTCTTCCTTTGCTCCGGCCCCGGCTTCTATGCTGACGGCGGCTTGTTCAGCGAGCTGACGGGTTTCTTTCTCAGTGGAGAACCAGTCCCAAATCTCTTTCAGCCTTGCATCGGAGGGTCGATGAGCTGCGCCCCCTTCGCGGATGGGCTTGGCCGTCGCTTTGGCGATTTCCATCATCATCACCAGCAATACATCCAGCGGCTTAAAGCTGCCTGGATCTAGCACGGTGGTAGCACTGAAGCGAATGGCCTGAAACTGCGGCGATATCTGCGCTAGCAAGCGTGAAATTTCGGTCGATTTGCCGACGCCACGATGACCCATTACACAGGCTTTGAAGGGAATGCGATCGCGATAGGCACGGTTCAGGCGCAGCTTTAGCCGCTGCATTTTATCGCCGCCGCGCACCGCGTTAATATCTTCGATGTAAAAGGCGGCTAGCTCCTCGGCAGTCGTCAGGGGTGTGGGCCGCAGCGTTTGGTAAACGTCTGACAGCTCCTGAGCTGGTTGGGATCTGAAGATGCTCTCTACCATTGTGATAGCTCAGAAACAAGGTCTCAGCTATAGTTATACCGTTTTAGAGCGCGTCTAAAGGGAGCCCGTCATTTGCTAGAGCCGAAGGGATGCCGATGGCAACGCTCGGAGAAAACGGCTGGGTAACCCATAAGGGTGAACCGATTGTGGAAACCAGGGCGCTGCGGATGGTCGGTGAGCACAACCTGCAAAACCTGCTGATTGCGGGCAGCGCTACACTTTAGACTTCGAGCTGGAATGGCAAAATAGAAAGGCAGTCCTTCGGAGTGGCTGGATCATTGAGCGTGGTACGGAGATTCCAAAGTTAACGACCTGTTATCTCCTGTAGTGAGCGGAGGTAAACGTATGGCAGACAGTGGCGTAGCATTGCTAGATGTTGTAGCTTTGACGGTTGACTTGCCTCAGTACAATTTGTGGCGGGGGCAGGTGGGTACGGTCGTTGAGCTGT
>JBARVU010000113.1:0-6112 GCA_049646425.1 Phormidesmis sp.
GCTCATCTCAGAACCTCGGCTCATCGGCAACTTCAAGAGAGACCAGCCGCCAGTCGGCCCATTGATCCCCTAGCGAGCCGAGGTACTGGCCAACCTGTAAGGAATTTCCGATTCCGATAATGTTTATGGCCGCACAAGATTGCTCACTCTGGATTTCGCCCCGGAGCTGAAGACTATCTGTTTGACCTGGCACGTAAATCTGCACGAAGAGTGTCCTAGCAGCATCGCAATAGCGCCAAGTTGTAAAAGCTGCTTGGCTTGTGGCCTGAACTTTCCACTGGAGCGCTCGTGTTCTAAGCATGACGATGTAGCCGTAACGGTAAATGCCGTCAGACAGCTGGCTCCAATCAGGTAGATCGAGTTTGTCGGCTGTCGCTTCGGCTGCTGATAGCCGCTGCTGAGGGGTAACTTCTTCGCTCTGAAGTTGGCCTCCTGTACACACAGAAGGCCGATGAGATATAGTCATGGGGTTTGGTCCTCTCTTTGTAGGGGTAATTGCAGGCGATCGCTAACGAGTGAGATTGAGAGCGATCGCCTTCTGTTCAGTTTTGAGAGTTAGCCTTCGTTGCATACGCCGGTTTCTCCATCTGGCCCTTCGCTACGCAAAGAGCTATCACTGCGCTCAATGAAATAGCACTCATCGCCGATCAGCCGCTTACCTGGGAAATAGGGAACGAGATAGCCTGTGTTGTTTATTTCCACCCATTTGGTTGGCCAGGGGCTTTTCCACTCAGCCGATACAGGCAGGATGAGCATTGGCAGTAGAGCGATCGCCGCCATCACTCCCGAAACCAAAGCAGCAGTCCTAGCGTTAGGCTTCTCAGTTTGCTTACCTGCTTCAGGCTCCAGAGCGTGTGTCGGTGCGACGCCAATAACGTAGTCCCAGTCATCATGTCCGACTCGCTGAGTTATCTCTTGCTTACTTGACCCGTCGGCTACTTCAATGATCAGCTCCTCGGAGGTTTCTTGGTCTGTGTACCAAATCTCAGTCATTGTTCAGATTCCTTATTTTCACAGTGTTACTTGGTGGAAGGTTGTTTTGAGTGAAGGCGAATGGATGGGTGACCGCTTGCGGGCTCTATGCCTCATGCGGTCTTGATCGCCTAAATTGAGTCTGTTTTCTGTTCTCTGTTTCAAGAGGACAGCAGCTAGAGCCTATGCCCTAGTGCAGTCGTCTTTAGAGGTCGTCTAAAAAGCTTTCACTCCTTCCCCAACGGGATATTCACCCACGGTGCCGATGGGGTTACCCGCAGATACAGTGCCTTCATTGACGCTGGCTAAGTTGATATAAACGCGCGTCGTTCCCTGCTTAGTAGTCGGAGTAGCGATCGCCTTAAACCCGAACTCCGTCTCCTCTTTCATGACCGTTGTAGGATAGTTCAGCGTTATCTCAAATCCTTCAGGCCGGTGGTAGCGTTGAGTGACTCCGTCATACGAGGCTTCTAGCCGCATCGCTCGTGCAGATTGATCTGCCGCCGCCAGCGTCCGATTCGCCTCGGCAGCGGCCTGCACCTTGAGCGCTTCAGCCTCAGCGAGATCTCTTTCAATCTCTGCTCTGGCGTATTCACGCTGAAAAGCGGCAAACTCTTCAGACAGCAGCAGCGTTTCTAACAGATCGTCTTCCGCTACTTCGAGCGTAGCTTCAGCCTGAGCTGGCGGGGGAGGTGCTTGAAACGCACCGTTAGAGAACGCCACCGACAGGCTGAACACCACAGCATTAGCGAAACCTATGGCGAGATCGATAAGCCGCACTGCTTTACGACGCGGCGGTTTAATAGCAGACACTTCAGGCATCTCTCTTTCTTTCTCTATGTAGATCATGACTATCTCCCACAGCGTTTATAAGTTCGGCTCTACCTGACGCTTAAACTGCGTCCACCCAACGCGCTTCTGACAGCCTGCCGCGTGCAGCTGCATCGACTTCACGTAGGCGCAGTTGGCGCTATGTCCGTGAACCGCATCACAGCAGTGACACAGCCCATCCGCCATCACCGCCTGCCCTAGCAGTGCAACGGCATCGAGTAAGCCGCGCACCTCAATCTCTAGCTGAAATTCGGTTGAAGTAGAGAGTGGCGGAGTAGCTAGCCCCAAGGCGATCTTGGGATGGATATACCGATGTTTTGGCCCCAAAACCAAAGCGAGCGCACTGACCCTATCGGCAAGGCCATCAAGCGCAGCCAGTGTCATGCGCCAGTTCTCTATCCCGACGTAGCAGCTCCAGGTCATGCCCACTCCCACTCCTAAGCCGAATAACAAAACGTCACGGCCTTGGCCGGAGATGACATGAACCGCACTGCTACCAGCTACCACACACAGCAGCGTAGCGAACATCAAAAGGCTATAGTACGGGTGAAAGTTTCTCATCATGCCTCCTTAAACCAGCTCGCCATACCCAGATACCAGCGTGGATCGATGGCCATGCCATCAATCCTGACTTCGACATGCCAGTGAGGCCCGGTGCCGATTCCGCTCTCCCCGGTGTAGCCAATGGCATCGCCGCGCTTTACCTGGGTACCAGCCGAGTGAGGGAACTTACCAGTGCAGTGAAAGGAGCGCATCTCTAGCTCGGGATAGCCTTCTGGTACAAAGCAGACAATATGGCCTGCGCCGTCGTCATAGCCGGTCATCGATATTCTGCCGTTCTCAGGGGCCAGGATGGGCGTACCGATTTCGGCGGCGTAATCCTCGCCCCAGTGCATCCGATTTTTTTCGTAGCGCCAGCGCATCGTATCTGTCTTACGCGCATCTGCACCGATAGGGTGCGTGATCGCTCTGCGATAGCCGCACTGTCCCCAGAGCGCCCACTGAAACCACGTCCAAGCTTGCCACATGGCACGAGTGCTCTGACCGGTGGGCTTGCCAATTTCTGAGTGGGGCAGCGACGCCCATTCGCGCCCATCTCTTACCAGCGCCTTAGTAAAAGCTTGAGGAGAGACGGTGATGTGCTGATGTAAGACCTTTATGCCCGCCATCAGCTCTGCGCTACCGCCTGTTGCATCGTGCAGATAGCAAAACGCCAGATCCTGATTAGCGGGTGAAAAGGCATCGCCCGGATACCAGAAGTCATACTTGCTACGCACCCCGTCCCAGGTAGATTCGAGAATCTGAAAGGCACCAGCGGCGCTGGTCGCATCCATCCGATTGTTGACGCTATCCCAAAATGGATAGAGCTGACGCGGATGATCCGCTAGCGAAGCCAGCTTGCGATGGCCAAAGGCAGTATGGTACGGGCCAATCTTGGCGGGATTTTCCATCCGCAGCGTGTCCTCACAGGCCGCGACTGCCGCCATGTAAGCGCGGGTCACCAGCCAGTAGATATCGTTGGAGCCCAGCAGCGAAGGATTGGATGTTTTTTCGATGCCTGAATCAACAGCACCCAGCGCCGGGGCTTCCGGCTTCTGCTCCATATGGGCAAGGAACTCTGGCTGACGAAATGTGCTCAGCTTTAGAAGGCGATCACTGACGAGATGGCCACCGTTACCAATGACCAGACCGGCCACCATCGTCCCCACAAATTCTCTTCTCGTAATCACCATTATTGAGACTCACCTCCTTGTTCGTTACTAGCGTTTTCAGTAGGGCTTAAACCGACTGTATGCCTTGGCAAAATCGTGATGATTGTGCTCGCTCAGGTCAGGCAGTCTCGTCATCCGAGGTTGGCCAGACAGCGAGACAATTACCGGCTGACCAAGCTGCTTAGATTGGTTGAGCAATGCCATCAACCGGGCGCGGTCGCTGTGCCCAGGCACCTGGGACTTGTCGTTAATAGCCAGGTCAAGCGGGCCATAGCCGCCTAGATAGCCCTCGGTCAGCCGCCCGAGCAACAGCAGACGAGTTTCTCCAAGCGAACGATTGTCAGGTAGAACCCGGTCATGAGAGCGGGCGGTGAGCAGGCAAGAAACACCTACATCTGGCCCCTGCGACAGGATGTAGCGCAGCTGTGTAAACATCGGCTTGAGGATTTCGTCATCCTCAATCTGCTTCGGGGTTCGAGCTGCGATATAGTCCATCACTTCCCCCCAGCCATCAATGCCCAATAGATAGGGCTTCCATGAATGGTTGGCCCCAAAGCGCCCCTTTGAGCGAAAAGTACGCTGCCGAAGTTCTGTCTCCTCGTACACCGCTTCAATTTGTCTGGCAATCGCTGCAACTGCCTCCATATCGGTAACTGCAATCGGCATTACGACGCCAGGAAGCGTATCCAATCCCTGCCAGTACCCACACCGGCAGTCAAGGATGCAAAGACCGGGCTTTATTGTTAGCGGCTCATAAATCATTGACCAGATAAACGCTCGCATCAGCGTACTCGCACCGGCTTTAGGCGCACCGACAATTGCCGCACTAAACGCGCCACCGGCAATCGTCTCCGCGAGTAAGCTGCCTTCGTAATAGTCGATTTGCCCGGAATAGGTAGGGGGCAGCTCAGTCGTTGTCACAGCATGAGCCGTTGGCGCGGTCGGAAAGCAGCCCAGAGAAGATGGCTGCTTTTCGATATCGGCTTGAATAGCTGTGGTCTGGCTAGGCCGTCCGTAGCCGTGCGCAGCGAGATTGTCAGTTATTAACTGTGCGTCGGCCCGGTTGTCCGGGTAGATAGTGCATAGCGCCGTCTGTACCTGGTCGTAGGTGACTCCGGTTTCTCTTAGCTCCAACGCAACCGCCTGATAAATCTCTGCCTGGGCCTCGGGGGTCTGTGCTTGCAGGAGATCAGCGATCACTTCCCGCAGCTCAACCTGCAACCGCACAGCTGGGTCTGCTGTCATGACATTTGGATGGGCTGTTTGTGTAGGGCTGTCGCCGACCAGGTGAGAGCGCACGGTTTGGAGGATTGACATGGTATGTGACCCCGAAAGTAGGAGAAAATTAGTAAAGCAGCGACACAATCAAATACGCAGAGATTGCGCAGAAAAGCGTGGTGATCCAGCGCTGGCGCTTAGCGATCGCCTCTTTTGCCTCGTGCAACAAATCCAAAACAGCATCTTCTGTATCTGCATGGTCATAGGTGTCAGCGGAGTCTCTTGTCGCATAGGCCATTCGCTGCAGATCCTTACAGCGCAGTCCTAATGACGCTAGAAATCGGCAGATGATGAGACAAGCGCCCAGCAGCACCAAAGCGATCGCCCAGCGGGAAAACATCAGGCTGACCAGAGAGCTAATCAGGCGCTGCACTGGCTTTGAGGCGTACTGCATGGCGAACCCGTATGCCGCCCACAGCACCAGGAAGAAGCCCAATTCAGCAAAGAGATTAAGCCGCATAATCGCGCCAGCGGGCAGCCAATTAGCGGGCAGCTTAGATTTGCTAACGGCCAGGCGCGTCTGGGGGGCTGATGGAGCATTGGACTTGACACCTGATTCTGCCGAGTCAGGAGCAGGAAGATGCGAATCCTGCTCATCGAAAGCATCGCTCATCGCCTCCGGCGGAGTACGCTTTTCTTGCTTTTCTTGCTCTGGCAAATGCAGAGGGCTTTGGATGTAAGTCACGTTTATTGCTCCAAGGCAGGGGGAGGGGTAGTAGGGATAGGTGGCAGAGTGCCTGCTTTGTTCGCCGCTGAGCCGGGGGGATTCTCTTCCGAGAGATTTGACTGTGGCTCAGGGGCTGCTGGCTCTGGCGCTGCGGACGGCTCCGATGTTGAGACGGTGGGCTCAGGGAAAAGCCAGTTTCCGATAGGCGGGGCAGCGTACTTAAAAACGACCCAGCCAGTTAAGGCAGACAGCGCCAGAACTAAACCGGTTCTAGTCAGGCGACCAGGCCAACCTGTCGGTAATGAATACCGACGCCACACTCGCTTTGCTGGTGGAACGGATTGCGCTGGCGCTGTTTGAAAATCCACTGGGATAGCCTCACCGCTTTGGCCTAGCCCGCCAGTAATATACCGCCGGGGAACCACTGGCGCAGCACTGTCACTATCGCCGCTGCTGCGTGCAGCAGGCGGCAGCAATGGCTGCGCCTGAGGTGTGCCGGTAAACGTCTGTTGGTAGTCGTTAATTACTGACTGGGCCTGTTCAAGCTGCTGCTGCTGCGTCTGCACAAGATACGCTAAGTTCTCTATCCGCTGTTGGACTTCAGCGGCGACCAGGGTGCTACCCGGTTGAGCGGATGGCACTGGGGACACAG
>JBARVU010000114.1:0-7898 GCA_049646425.1 Phormidesmis sp.
GAAGCGATGCGCCCCGAAATTGTCTCTCTCCGCAATAGGGTCGCCGCCAACGGCCTGAAGGTGAGCAGTTTTTATTGGGAGGAGAAGCCCACCCGGACGGCAGTGCGGTTTGGGGAGGAGATGCGCCGCTCGAAGAACTTACAGGTGATTATGGGGGCAACTGCCACTGAGCTAGTACTTGACGAGTCCCGTCAACGAGTCACCGCTGTTACCTGCCGCTCCATTGAAGGCAAAGACTTAGTCGTTGAGGGGGAGACTATTGTCCTCGCCACGGGTGCATTGGAAGCCGCCCGCCTACTGTTAGCCTCTAACAATCAGCTGCCAGCCGGAATCGGTAACGCTCATGATTTGGTTGGCCGCTTTTACACCGATCACCCTAAACACCATCTTGGAACGTTGCAGCCAGGATCATTGACTAGAGAGCATGCCCATGACCTGCAATATGCGCCTAAGCCTCGTTTCTGCGTGTGCTTCGCACTCGATGATGAAACTCAGCGGGAACACGAGCTGCTCGAACATGTTTTGTATCTAAAGCCGCTGTATGAGAAGCAAATGGCGCGGCTGCGACGGTTTTTGCTGGGTCGGCCTTTCTGTTTGGACGGCAGAGGCGCGGTCGCTGCTTACCAGGTCAAGTTTGTGACTGAGCAGGCTCCGCAAAAGAACAGTCGCATCACGCTGGGAACAGAACGTGACGCCCTTGGTAAACGCAAGCCCATCCTCGATTGGTGCTTTACAGACCAGGATCGGCGATCATTAGACAAGACCCTACAGCTCTTGACACAGCGGTTTGCAGCGGCTGGGCTCGGAACATTTGACTTCGGCGAAGATCCCCCCAGTCTGGAAACCATGACTGACGCCGCCCATCAGATGGGCACGACTCGCATGGCTAGCCGCCCGGAAGAAGGCGTCGTCGATACGGACTGCCGGGTGTTTGGTACTGACAATCTCTATGTTGCTAGTTCAGCGGTGTTCCCGACGGGGCCATCCTACTCGCCTACCTTCACGATCCTGGCGATCGCCCGCCGCCTCGGGCAGCATCTGCTGCAAACAATTCCTAGATCAGTTGAAAACTCAGGTACTTACGCGGCTACCGCAACATCGTCTGATCAATGAATCGCCTACCTATGCCGTCTGCCTAACCCTCCTCGCAGTTCTGACAACCCCTCGCAGCCGGTTAAGTCTATAGGGACTCGTCTAAAATGAAGCCACCTCTGATTCCTACCGTCGGATTGCGTAGCTTGACATCTGGGCGAATGCTGCTCACACAAGGCAGATCAGCCGACCAGCACCGTTCTCTGTTGTCCTGCGATACGAAGTAGGTGATCTGATTCGATTTTTGAACCTGCAGGGCTACGGCTGGCAGCGGCGGAGCAATCAACAGGCGATCGCTCAGACCACTGTAAGATTGACCGCTCAAAGCAACCGCCCAAAAAACACCGATGAATAAAAGAGAATGTTCTAGTTTTCTCAGCGGCCTGAGGGGATATTTCGTCAGCAGATAACCTGATTTTCGCTGAGCCCCAGCGTCACAGAGAAATGAGATAGACAAAATGGGCAGCAACAACACGTAGCTCATCCCAAATCGGAACATAGGTGCTTTGAGCAGCATGAAGGCAGTGCCGACCACAGCTAAAGCCATCAGCCAGAACAGGCTATAGAATTCACTAAGGCGCAGCTTTCTGGTTGTAAGAGCCGTCAGCTGATGAATCATCGAACAGACTGAAGCTAGAATGAGAACAACAATGAGCCGGTTTGATGGATTGTTGTTGAACCATTTCTGGATGAGCCACAGCGACCGGTTGGCTCCGCTAGGGGGCTGACCAAACCAGCGGCCCCAGCCATGAGTGGACTCTGCGAGATTTTGGGTTGCAGCGGTAGGAAGCGTCCAGGGCAGATCTAAGCAGGCGGTAGTAGAAGGATACAGTGGGCAGCCAGAAACCAGCACTTCAGAGGCCAAGAACGGCAGCAAAAGGAGGAGCATTAGCGAACCGGCAATCACCAGACGCTTCAGGCAATTTTTCAGGCTGAATCCTTGACCAATTCTTCGACAGAGATAAAAACCAACGGTGATCGGCAGCAGTGGAAGCGCCGTCAGCTTTATCGAAACTGCCCCAACTGAGAGCACCAGTGGAATCAGATCAGCGCTCACCCTTCCCTCGATAGGACTCACATCTGACTGATTGACCAGCATTGACCAGGCGACGGCGACACTCAAAAGGGCAATCGCACTGTCCGGCGAGGGAGAAATAGTGATTACTGCCAGCAGCGGCGTTTTCACGAGCAGGACGCAAACCACTAGCAGAAAGATCAGCAAAAACCAGTCGCTAAGCTGCGCTTGGCGGCGGGCAATGCGTTTTAGGGCGATCGCCATTTGCACAGCGGCTATCAGCAAAATAAACCCGTTCATGACGGTACTGACTCTGCCCTCAAAAGCGGCAAAGTCAAAAGGGGCCGCGATCGCAAACCAGGCAGACACAAAGCCAAACTGCGGGTTGAGCAACGCTAAGCCTGGCGTAACGCCGTACTCAGCCAGCCATTGGATAAAGCCATAGTGGTATTGCCCGGTGTCTATCCAACTGACCTTTTGGCTGATAAAAGCAGCGACAGCCACCGAGCACAGTCCGTACCCTAACAGTGATTGGAATGAAAGATTGCGAGCCCACCCAATCAGCTCAGTTCGCACTGCCTGCGACTTGAGTGCCAGTAGCAGCCAGGGCGCCGTCGCGGTAATGCCTGCTAGCGGCGATAAGGGGATAAAAACGGCGATCGCTAGCGCAGAAATTGATAGAACGACCAGCCCTAGCCAGAGCGCGGCAATAGCGCGATCACCCGAACGCGCTATCCTCGCTCCCTGCAGCCAGTGCAGCCAGCCGCAGCCCACTGTCAAGCAAATCGCAAATAGTCCTGTCCAGGCAACCGTGAAATAGAGCATTATTCAGGAATGGCAGAGGGTTCTAGGAAATTAATAGCACCTAACCTGTAAACAGACTCTTGACAGGTCGCCGTGAGATCCCTGTTTTAACACTAGTAGAATGACAGTTGGTATTGGTAAGCTACATTACTTACCAGAAGAAGCCCGCTGATATTTGCTGCTGAACTACTGCCAAATAGGCTATGGCCTAGCCTGCAACCTGGCGAATCGCGCTATAGTTTCTGCTAATGTTTTGAATTGGCAATCACCAGGGAACCCCACTGTATGCGCTCAGCTAAATCTATCAAGCAATACCTGTTAGGGCTGTCTTTGCTATTGATGAGTACAGGGCTGCTGAGCGCCTGCAATCCCGACACCGCCGACAGTGAAGCTCCCCCCAGCGCCGACACAGCAGCCAGCCCGCAATCTCTCAAACTGCTGTACTGGCAAGCGCCCACCACTTTAAATCCCCACCTCTCCAGCGGCACCAAAGACCGGGAAGCCGCTAGCCCCGTGCTAGAACCCCTCGCCGTTTACAACGAAGCCGAAGCGCTCGTGCCTATTCTCGCTGCCGAAATTCCGACCGTGGAAAACGGTGGCATTAGTGAAGACAGCACTACTGTCATCTGGAAGCTAAAAGAAGGCGTGCTCTGGTCAGATGGCGAACCCTTCACTGCTGAAGACGTGGTTTTCACCTACGATTTTATTACCAACCCCGAAGCGGCGACGACCTCTACCGAATTTTATGGTGAGGTGCAAAACGTTGAGGCGGTCGATGACCTGACGGTGAAAGTGACTTTCAAGCGACCTACCCCGGCTCTGATGTCGCCCTTCGTCGGCGGCAGCGGCATGATTTTACCCGAGCATATTTTTAAGACTATAACAACGCTCAGGCTCGCTCCGCCCCGGGCAACACTTCTCCGGTCGGCACCAATGCCTATCAGGTAAAAGAGTTTAAGCCAGGAGACACGATTATCTATGAGCCCAATCCTAATTTTCGTGGCGAGGCGCCTGCTTTTAGCACGATTGAGCTGAAAGGAGGGGGAGATACCGTATCGGCAGCGAGGGCCGTTCTACAGACGGGTGAAGCTGACTACGCCTGGAACATTCAAGCTGAGCCAGGTATTATTTCTAATCTGGAAGCCGCTGGCAAAGGCGAGATGGCTTACGTGTTTAAGCCGCTGATGGAGAGAATCTACATCAACTTTTCTGATCCAAACGAAGAAGTGAATGGAGAAACCTCACAAAAAGATACGCCTCATCCCTTTCTTTCGGAGAAACCTGTCCGGGAAGCGATTAGTCTGGCGATAGATCGTGAGACGATTACTCAGCAGCTTTACGGTGAAGCAGGCACAGTGGCCACAAACTTCATTGTCGCCCCCGATAAGTACGTTTCACCGAATACTGAATATGAATTTGACCTGGAAAAGGCGGCAGCGCTGCTAGATGAGGCCGGTTGGCAGGATACCAATGGCGACGGCGTCCGCGATAAAGATGGCAGCGAGATGACAATTCTCTTTTCTAGCTCTGTAAATCCGGTCAGGCAGAAGACTCAAGAGATTATCAAGCAAAATCTCGAATCGATTGGTATGTCGGTAGAGCTGAAGAGTGTAGAGGCAGGCGTGTACTTTGGCGATCCGGCGAATCCTGATTCGGTCAATCGGTTTAACTCGGATTTGCAGCTATTTGCCTTTGACAGCGAAACGCCCGAACCTGACTCCTATATGGAATTGTATGCGTGCAGTCAGATCTCACAAAAAGAAAATCAGTGGGCAAAAGAGAACTCTTCTCGCTACTGCAATCCTGAATATGATGCGCTGCTAGAGGCGCTGAAACAGGAAATTGATCCAGATAAACGCGAAGCCCTGTTTATAGAGATGAACGATCTGTTGATTGAAGATGTGGCGCTGATTCCGCTGGTGCGCCGGAGCGATCCTTATGCGATCGCCAATTCCCTCACCAATTTAGAATTCACCCCCTGGGCTGCCAGCACCTGGAAGATCAACGACTGGGGCCTCAAGTAGAGGCATGGGCAAATATTTCCTCAAACGGGTGCTAATCGCCATCCCAACCCTGATTGCTATCAGTGTGGTGATCTATCTAGTGCTGGCACTTGCCCCCGGTGATCCTTTAGGAGAACTTGCCAACAGTCCCTCTATTACTGCCGAAGTCCGAGAGAATATCCGCCGTAGTCTCGGACTCGATCAGCCTATCTATATTCGCTATGTGAAATGGGCGGGGGCCTTTGTCACAGGCAATATGGGCTACTCCTTTGTCAGTCCTGTGCCGGTGAGTACCCTGATCTGGCAGCGGCTACCGGTGACGCTGTGGGTGGTTGGGTTAGCCTATGTGTTTTCGGTGGCGATCGCCTTTCCCCTCGGCATTCTCTCTGCCCTCAAGCGCTACAGCTGGCTAGATCAGCTGGTGACCACTTTTGCCTTCTCCGGGTTCTCCATTCCACCCTTTTTTACCGGCCTCATTTTCATCATTATCTTCAGCGTCTGGCTAGGCTGGCTACCCTTCATCTACGACAGCACGCTGGTCGTCGATAGCGTCAGCAGCATGATCGCTCAGGTAAAACAGTCGATCATGCCTATCGCTGTGCTGGCGCTCTTTCAAACTGCCGTCCTCATGCGCTACATCCGCGCCGCCGTGATCGAACAGCTCAACTTAGACTACGTACGGACTGCCTATGCCAAAGGTCTCAGCGGTTGGACTGTGATTGTCCGGCACGTTTTGCGCAACGCGCTGATCCCAGTCGTGACGCTGATCGCACTGGATATTCCGACCGTTTTTACCGGTGCGCTGGTGACCGAGCAAGTGTTTAGAGTTCCGGGCATTGGCTCGCTGCTGATCGATTCTATTACGCGCAGCGACACCCCGGTCGTGATGGCGATTACCTTCATTTACGCTATTTTAATTGTGATATTCAACCTGATAGCTGACGTTCTTTACGGCCTATTAGATCCCCGCATTCGCTATTCGTAATTCTCTTTGCAAATCACCGAGATTCTAGAGCGTTGGTAGTCCCGCCTTGAAAGGCAATTACCTCGCCTTCACAAGTCACATACGCGCAGGTGTTTCTTTGTAGCGTGACCTCATAGCCACCGGTAAATTCGCCAAATGAGGGCAGGGTAAGCCGTCTGTGGTCGTGCTCTACAAAAAAGCAAGGGAGGCGAAGGCTGTCGGTGCGCGATCGCAACCTCACGACCGGATGAATGTGGCCGCAAATATTCAAAGCCGCCTTGTGCGGTGGCTCGGGCTCATGACTCAGCAAAAAAGATCCCAAAGTGACGGCCTCTATCTGATAGTCCATCGCCAGGGGCGGCAGCGCTGAGACTAATTTCCGGTCGTGATTGCCGACGATCAAGGTTGTTTCTACAGCCGTCCCTTTGAGGAAATTGTCCCAGCTGATCAGTACTTCGGGAACGAGCGATCGCGCTGAATGAAACAGATCGCCCAGAATGAATAGTCTTTTAGGATGCGTTTGGCTGAGGAGCGATCGCAGTCTCTCCAAATTCTCTTCATTCACCGCATTGGGAATCGGTATCCCCATCGACTGAAACGTTTCCGCCTTACCCAAATGCACATCAGAAACGAGCAGCGCCTCTTCCGCTGGCAGATACAGCGCCCTGTCATCTAACAGCTGCAGGCGGTGGTCAAACAGCACTATTTCGTTCGCTGGCATAGCCATGACTCCGCTAAGGCGTCAGCGTTCGGCGCAGCAAATTCCCATGACTGACAACCGAACTCATCAGTCCCCAGCGCACCGAATTAGACGTTTGGCCAAACAGCCCAATCATTGCCTGGACAATTTCTGGCAGCGTTAGCGTATCTGCTAAGAAGCCTGACCACTGGCGCTGATCGAGCTTGAAAAAGCTAGTGAAGAACTGCTGTAAATCCTGCGTATCGAAGGCCATCAGGTTCTCCAGGCCAAAGGTGTAGAGGTAGTGTTTGCGCAAGCGTTCGGTGGGCCAGAGCGTTTGCCAAGCAGCGTGGGCTACCTGCGCCGGTGACGTCTGCGTGCCTTCTAGAGAGTGAGCGATCACCCGCGCCAGATCCGGCCCCCGTCTCAGCAGCGCGCCCATCATATACCCTGTGGCTGGATGCACCATACTCGCAGCGCCGCCAAAGCCCACGACAGACTGGCTCAAGTCAGGCAGCGGCATATTCATCGGAAACAGGCAGTGCTCAACGTGGTGAGTTTCCAGGAGCTTCACTCCTCGCTGTGCTAGCCGCTGATGTAAGCGTCGCTCTAAAGTATCAAACTGTATAGCTGGCGTGTGCGCTACTGAAGTCTCTTCGAGATAATAGACATCGTCGCCAAGATCCATTGCGTAGAGAAACGTCGGCGGCAGCTGTCTTTCTGGCATAGGCAGATAGTCATCCCGGTAATCCATCAGCACCATTTGCCCTGGCGTAATCGGCGGCGACGAGAACCGCCCAACTACCCCATAGGCCGACTGATAGGCAACTGGCTTCGTCTGCGCAGTTCGCTGAATCAGCGCCGGGTGGTGCCCGCTGGTATCAATCACCAGCTGAGCGCTGTAGGCTCTTCCCTCCGTATCGGTAACTTCTGAGCGGCGAGCAGAATGCGTCACCTCAGCAGCCTTGGCCTGGTGCCATTTGACCTGATGCTGCTGGCCTTGTGTAAGCCAGTGTCCCTGTAGCTTCTCTCTATCGAGCAGACTGTACTCCCGGTTCAAAGGGATTTCGTCCTTACCCATGTGAACGACCGTATTCCGCCAGCGATGTCCCAAGAACTCCGTCAGTCCTAGCGCTGCTAGCTCATCTGCCCAAATCCCGTAGATATTGGGCCAAGCCCTGGCAGGATCCGTCGCGCTCAGCCCCTCCACCTGCAACCCTCGCTGACTCAGTGCTGCCGCCAAAGACAGCCCAGCCGGCCCCGACCCAATAATCAATACGTCTGACATGTAACCTGCGCCTACCCATATATTCTGCTTATTTTACTGGGTAAGCCCTAGTC
>JBARVU010000115.1:0-15676 GCA_049646425.1 Phormidesmis sp.
ATACCAGGCACTGCTCGACACGTAGAAAATTGGATTGTCCTCGTTTCCTAAGCCCTGTTGCAACGACTGATAAAACGAGGCGACGCCATCGAAAAGGCGGCGACTGCGCTCATTGCCAAAGTAAGCAATCCGAATCATTTTGAACAAATTGTTGGCAGCCGTGTAGACAATCGTATCGTCGATGTCACTAATGACGCCAAACTGAGCCGTTTCGCGGACGGTAATGACTTCACCGATCGCGGTTACAGAAGATTGTTTTGGGGCAGGTGGCGCCAACAGCTTTAGATCAACCGTTTGCCAGAGCGAGTCAGCCTCGATGGGAGGTTCCATTGTCAGCTCAGTTTCAAAGAAGCCTTCTTCGTTGGCTTCAACTGCCTGCTGCTGGTCGCCCACGCGAATCTCGACCTGGGCATAAGGAACCTCATCGGTTTCAAAGCGACGATACATATTGAGCAAGTTCTTCAAGATTCCGGCATCTTCGGCACGCGGCGCAATACCTTCCGACTGCAAGACTCTCCCTTTTATGTAAATCCACTCCAGTGTGCCATACCCTCGATACGGCAAAATTCGCAGCGGATCTTGAATGCCTAACGCTCTCTCGACCGGATACTTGGCCTTATCCCAATAGGTATTCGCTCGGTTCATAGCGTCGGAGACAACGCTTATCCAGCCTGCCACGGTGCCCTACCTCCAAAATATCAGTATATCAAGTGCTGACTAAGCGACCATAGCGTCTAGTTTTACGAGCGTTTATCACTGAGCCTAGATAAATCCAAATCGTCACTCGAATATCGAGCCCTCAGACGAGGAAGTTGTACAGCAGAATCGAGCAATTGTTCGCGGCCAGCTATCACCTTGAGCCTCAAGTTGGGCAAATTAGCTTTAGGGGATGTTTAAAAAGTGGCGATTCCCTGGGAAGGCTCCGCCATCGCGACCCATTAACTTTCTACTTACCTGGTCTCAGTCTATCGAAAGCCGACAAACCTCGTTAGTCCACAGGGAAGCAGACCACTTGAGACTCTTTAAACATTCTTTTATACAAATCGTTCAGCATTGTTGTAGAGAGGCAACCTAATGGGAGCGCAGCATCCAGTGCAAGACTGTTGGTTAGCCGTAAACCTTTCGGCTCTACTGCCGGGGGCGGGTCAGTGCTATGGCCAACAGTGGACTAAAGGTCTGGTGATTATGGGCGTTTTTCTGGCCTTAGTCAGTCATGCGCTATGGTCGCTGCTGTCGGCAGAAGGGGATACTATTCGCGCTTTTTGGATGCTAGGAGCAGCCGCCTGCGTCTATCTTTTGAACCTTTGGGATGCTTTTGCGACGGCGGGTCGCCCGCTGCATCCAATGGGGAATAAGCGGCGAGGGCGAGATGTGTGGTACGGCGTTTTTCTTTCTCAAATTTTGCCGGGACTCGGACATCTGTACCTGAACAAGGCCGTCATCGGCAGCGTATTTTTACTGGTTGGCGCTGGTCTGGCAATGATGGCGAACTACCAGCCGGTACTTCTACCGATCGCCTGTACGGTCTGGTCGATAGCAGGCTATCACGCCTACCGCACGACGCCGCGCTCCCCAGGCAGGGACTATAGCCGATCTGGCCAAATGCTGATGGTGGTGGTTGTAGGGGGGTTATTACTACGCTTGGCGATTGGCAGCTTGCCGATGTGGATAGATCGCTCGGTAATGCAGTGTATTGTTCCTAGCGAGTCGATGGTGCCCACCCTTCAGGTCAATGATCGGATTTTTGTGAGTCGCGATGGCGGAGCCTTGCTAGGGAATCGCCGCTACCAGCCCCAGCCTCAGGACATTATCGTATTTACAGTGCCGCCTAAAGCAATTGAAATATTGACAGCAAACCCAGATGCTCTGTTTGTTAAGCGGGTGGTAGGACTGCCGGGGCAGCAGGTTGAGATTCGCGACGGGCAGGTATGGATTAATCAAGTGCCGTTGATCGAAGACTATGTCAACGCTGCACCTGACTACCAGTGGGGGCCTGAAACAGTTCCTAGTAATGCTTATTTTGTCCTAGGCGACAATCGCAACGAGAGCGGAGATTCTCACGTGTGGGGCTTTTTGCCAGAGGAGAACATCATTGGGGAGGCGTATAAGATCTATTGGCCGACGGAGCGGGTGCGTTCGCTTCAGCGTTGAAACTGTTTAATCGCTTCGTTTAATCGCTTTAGAAAACGAATCTAGCAGCTTGAGCACCTTGCGTTTGCCCAAGCGATACCAGCTATGTAGCGGACTAAGCAGGCTCGCGAAATACAGCATCAGCTCACTAGCAGTGACGGTATCGGTGAATACCTGCTGCCGATAGCGCAGCAGATGTCGAAGAATTTTTCTAACGTCGTTAATCGCATAGGGCACTACCATGAGCGGCCTTTTCCAGGGAGAAAAGCTGAGCATTCGCGTATGGTAGCGACTCAATCCAATCCCTCGACAGAGCCTAACCAAGTAGGCCCGAGTCAGCCGACTGCCTGGGATCTCGTGGTGCATCATCATGTGAGGGTTGTACCAAACGGGCCACCCGGCTCTCTGAATATGTAAGACAACTTCGAGATCTTCACCGGCTTCTCTTTCGCCAAATTTTTCAGCGAGGGCCCTCTGCTCAGGCACATTGTCTAACCATGCCTGACGCCGCACCACCAAGCCAGCACCTGGCGGCAAAATTTTCGTCTCGGGCCAGTAGGGAATGGGCTTAGAGCCTCGGTCGGTCAGTGCGAGTAAGGCCGCAATGCGCTCAAAGTGAGCGGGTGGCGAGGTGACAAATTTTCCGCAAATACGGCTACCGTATACGCCTACCTGAGGATTTTGCTGACCAAAGCGATAGGCCGAACTCACCCAGTTCGGCCAGGGCAAGTTGTCGTCATCTAGATAGCCAACTAGCGGACTGTGTGCAGCTTTGGTGCCGTGATGACGCGCAAAACCAGCGCCCTGCTGGGGCTCAAATTCATAGCGTAACGGCATCGTCTGCGGCCAGCTAGCCTGATAGCGCTGCACAACCGCTCGGGTACTGTCAGTGCTGTTATTGTCTACGACGATGATTTCCCAGGCGATGTCGGCGGTGCCGATCTGATGGCGTAACCGATCTAGAACTGCACCAATGCGGTCAGAGCCATTATAAGTAACGATTACTACCGTAAAGTCTAAAGCAATACGGTCAGGAAAGAGCCGTCCAAAAAGCGGTCTAAGACCTTGGAGTTGCTGAAGCGTATATGTTTCTTTTTTCTCTTTCTTGGCCAGAGGGGAAGGAGTATTGGCGGGTGTTAAAAATGTCACAGACAGCCCCTCCGTGAGAGGTTAGAAGAATAGTCCAGTATTCCTAAAAGCAGAGAGATATCAGCAGAGACGCACACATCCTTACTAGCTTTCCCAAAAATCTGGATCGCACGAACGAACAATTTGCAAGCTCCAGAAACCCTTATACGAAAAAAAGGCAGCCTCGTCAACTCCCAGCGTGCAGAAAGGCCGAACAATCGCTTGAGTAATTTGCCCACCAAGGTATTTGACATCGCTATCTTGAGCCTGAATGGAAGACGATTACCATCCATCAATAATCAAGAACTGTCCGTTGTGACGATCCGCTACTCACTCGCCACCCTGTCCGCATCTCGGGCCTGCCGGAAAGGGGCTCTGTGTTTGCCGAGCAGGCGATCGCGCAAATGCTTAATCCGATCTCGAAATTCACTCGCCTCTTCGAACTTCAGCTCCTTGGCCGCTTCTTTCATCTTGGTCTCTAGCTGACTAATGAGAATGGGAATATCTTCTAGCGGCAGCTCATCGCTGTGGTCGTAAGCTTTTTCCAATTCTTCAGCATTTAGACGACGCGACATGTCAAGGAAAGAGAGAATCGAATTACTGTTGCGGCGGATAATCGCGGTCGGCGTAATTCCGTGCTCTTCGTTGTAGGCTTCCTGGATGGCGCGTCGGCGCTCGGTTTCGCTGATGGCTTTCTCCATACTGTCGGTCATATTGTCAGCGTAGAGGATGGCCTTGCCTTCGATGTGGCGGGCGGCGCGACCGATGGTTTGGATAAGCGATCGCTGTGCCCGCAAAAAGCCCTCTTTGTCCGCATCGAGAATCGCCACTAAGGAGACTTCCGGTAGGTCAAGCCCTTCTCGCAACAGATTGACGCCGATAAGCACGTCAAAAACACCTTCCCTCAAGTCTTGAATAATCTCAATGCGCTCAATCGAGTGAATCTCGGAGTGCAGGTAGCGGACTCTTACACCGTGCTCATGAAAGTAGTCTGTGAGATCTTCCGCCATGCGTTTGGTAAGAGTGGTGACCAACGTGCGTTCGTTTTTGGCCGCGCGATCACGGATCTCCCCCAACAAGTCATCTACCTGCCCGTCTGTCGGTCGCACCAAAATATCCGGATCTAGCACTCCCGTCGGTCTAATAATTTGTTCAACCACATGCCCTTCAGACTGCTCAATCTCCCAATCGCCGGGTGTCGCCGATACAAAGATGCACTGGTTTACCTTTTCCCAAAATTCTTCAGCCTTGAGCGGACGGTTGTCAGCTGCGCTCGGCAAGCGGAAACCGTGGTCAATCAGCACCTTTTTCCGAGCCTGGTCGCCGTTGTACATCGCTCGAATTTGCGGCACTGTAACGTGCGACTCGTCGATCGCAATCAGCCAGTCGTCCAGCGGGAAGTAGTCCAGTAGGCACTCAGGGGAAGCCCCCGGCATCCGGCCCGCCAAATGACGCGAGTAGTTTTCTACGCCGTTGCAGTAGCCGACTTCTTCGAGCATTTCCAGGTCGTAGCGAGTGCGCTGCTCTAGCCGCTGGGCCTCCAGTAGCTTGCCTTGACTTTCGAGCCAGGCAAGCTGTTCCTTGAGCTCAGCGCGAATGCCCTGACAGGCGGCTTCTAGTTTGTCATCTGGGGTTACAAAGTGACGAGCGGGATAGACGTTGAGCGCGTCCATACTTTGCAGCGTGGCACCGGTGACTGGGTCAATATAGCGAATAGCATCGATTTCATCGCCAAAGAATTCAATCCGAATCACCCGGTCTTCGTAGGCAGGGCCAATCTCTAGCACATCGCCTTTGACTCGGAAGCGCCCGCGACCCATTTCGATGTCATTGCGGGTGTACTGAATCGAGGCGAGATCGCGCAGCACCTGTCGCTGATTGGTTTCAGCGCCAACCCGCAAAGGGATAGAGGCATTGAGATATTCTGATGGGATCCCTAAGCCGTAAATGCAGCTGATAGAAGCGACCACGATCACATCTTTGCGTTCGAAGAGCGATCGCGTTGCCGAGTGCCGCAGCATGTCAATTTCGTCGTTAATCGAAGCCGTCTTCTGGATATAGGTATCGGTGACCGGAATGTAAGCTTCTGGCTGATAGTAGTCGTAATAGCTGATAAAGTACTCTACCGAGTTGTCTGGGAAAAATTCGCGCAGTTCGTTGCAGAGCTGGGCCGCTAGGGTCTTATTGTGCGCCAAGATGAGGGCAGGCTTACCCACCGCGTCAATCGTTCGGGCAATGGTGTGGGTCTTACCGGTTCCAGTTGCGCCGAGCAGGGTTTGATATTGCTGACCTTGCTTCAGGTTGGCGACGAGCTGCTTAATCGCTTTAGGCTGATCGCCAGCGGGCTCAAACGGGGCTTGAATGTCAAACTTTTTCATAGAGAGCAATGACAGGCGGACTGAACTGATAGAATTCTCAACCTTTAGAATCTATATGGTAGACGATCTAAATGACTGCGGCTGGGTGTTTTACTACTGTTAAATCCGCCCGTTTACCGGGGAGTGCCCTTATTGCGTTAGGCTGTAAAATCAGGCTACTTAGATCCCATCCCGGTCACGATATTGCGGGTTAGGTTGACTCGCTCCTCAAAGTCTAGATCTTTTACCATTTCGACAAAGTCGTTGGTTTCTTCGGGTAGGCTGTAGTCATCAGGGACTGTCACGATGGTGCCAGCTTCCATGCCTTGCGCGAGCAGCAGCCAAAATTCTAGGGCCCCGCTAGAGCTGAGTGCCCCATACTCTTTGCTAAGGTCTGTTCCGTTGCCTTCGACGACATCTCTTTGGGCCTGGAGCTGTTCTTCTTCAGACAAGACGTTTACCTTATTAAACAGAGTGGTACCTAAAACATCGACGTCGTTAGCGGGATTAGGCTCTAGGTTCTCTTTGATATCCAGATAGCCATACCATAGGAGGGCTAACTTTGTATCAGTGTCGAATTTCTCAAATTCGTTCAGTGGCTGCTGAATGCTATCAAGCGTTGTGTAAGTCATAACTACCTTAAAATGTCTAATTGTTCTGCGAGCGATGTCGTGATGGTGTCACTCATTTCAATCGCTTCTCCTGATCAGAGTAATGAATGCGTTCTGATCGCCAAATTGTCTACAGGTAGACATTGCCTTTAAAAGCAGCGCCTGAAGCTCCGTCACTTGAGGGAAGGTACTATAGTATGTAAACACCCTTGTGGTATAGGCCCTAACTTCCCAAACTTCTTAGTTCGTAGCTTTGGGCAAGCGTTTGAACCAGACAGGAGCAATGTCTCAGCTAGAACTTTTTCCTCATCCTGAAGGCGAGCAACCTCCTCTCTTTGCTAACGCCTTACCGACCTATCAGGTGCGCCAGAGTGATCGCGCTAAACGCGTCTCAATCAAGATTTCGGTAGAAGGAGAGGTAGAGGTCGTGGTGCCCCCTCAGTTTGACCAAGCAGGACTGCCTGCTCTTTTGGAAAAAAAGCGCGATTGGATTGTGAAAACGCGATCGCGCCTACTCAACACCGCTGCCACCACTGCCGATGACTGGCAGGTCGAAAAGCCGCAAACCATTGTCTTCAGATGGCGGTCATGCTCACTCGCCGATCCAGAGACTGCGGGCAGCTCACGCGACCCTGCTTTGGATATTTGGTCAGTCTCCTACCAAAATAGCGACGAAGGGAACAGAACGCTCTGCGTTCCCGCTGGGGGCAATCGCTTACAGCTTCAGGGCAACACCGAGCACCTACCCAACTGTCAGGGCGTTCTGAAAAAATGGTTGGCGCATCAGGCACACAAAGAGCTTGGCCCCTGGCTACGGCAGCTCGGATTCGATCTCAGTCTCCCTTGCCGGCGAATTTCGGTGCGCGGTCAAAAAACGCACTGGGCGAGCTGCTCTAGCCAAAAGGACATTAGCTTGAACTATAAGCTGCTCTTTTTGCCGCGCCCGCTGGTGCATTACGTGCTGGTACATGAGCTGTGTCATACCGTACATATGAATCATTCGGCGAAATTTTGGTCGCTGGTCGGTGAGAAACAGCCCGACTACCCACAGTGGCGCGATCGCCTCAAAACGGCCTGGCGCTACGTGCCGCGCTGGGTAGAGAGCTGATTCGATGGGCTTTCAGGTTCAACCACCGCATAGTGGCTATCATGGGCGATCGCAAACCGGCAGATTTTTTGAAGGGTGGTACTTCCGCCTGACCCTGCCTGAGTGCGGTCAAACCTTTGCCTTCATGTACTCGATTGACGACCCGGTAGGCGGCACAGCCCAGAGCGGCGGCGCGGCGCAGATCTTGGGGCCAAACGAAACCTACTACTGCCGGTCATTTCCAGATGTCAGACAGTTTTGGGCGTGGCCTGATCGGTTGGGCGTCGGGCACTGGCGCAATCCAGCCGGCACGGCGGCGCGATATCTTCCTGCTGAAGACTTTGAGCGCGAGATCAAGGAGGGCTATCAGGTGAGCGATCGGCAGCATCAGGGGAGACTGCTCAACCCGTCGGGGGAAGTAGAAGCTCAGTGGAACTATCAGACCATCCCGGTAGCAGGCTGGGGCGCGCCGACGCCAAAGGCCACAGCTGGCTGGCTGTCTTATTTGCCGGTGTTTGAGCCGGGTTGGCAGGTTTTAATGGCCCATGGTTGGGCGTCTGGCTGGGTAGAGTGGCGAGGTCAGCACTACGCCTTTGAGCGGGCACCGGCCTATGCCGAGAAAAACTGGGGCGGCGCTTTCCCGGCCAAGTGGTTTTGGCTACAGTGCAATGCCTTTACCGATCAGCCAGACCTGAGCGTGACAGCGGCTGGTGGTGTCCGTGACGTGCTGACCTGGCAGGAAAATGTCGGCCTGATTGGCATTCACTACCGGGGGCAGTTCTACGAATTTGCATCCACTAAAATGACGTTCAGCTGGGCTATTGATCCTTGGGGATACTGGCGTCTATCTGCTCGTGACTATCGCTATCGAGTTGAGCTGGTAGGCCGGGCCACCGATCTAGGAGCCTGGGTACGGGTGCCTACCCGAGAAGGCTTGCAGTGGCTGTGCCGGGATACGACCCATGGGAGTCTGCGATTGCGGCTGTGGGAAAGTTCGGGTGGGGAGCTTATTTTGGATGCGACCAGTCAACTAGCTGGGCTAGAAGTTGGCGGGGCCCCCTGGGAAGCTCGCTGGACGATGGGCTAAGAAAGAACCTGCTGTAAAAAAGAAAACTCAAAAAGAAACGACTTGCTATAGTATTTTGAAGTAGCTAGCAGTTAATTGCGACGTGCTTTTTGCGCTCGTTTTAGCTGCCAATTATGCGGGGCTGTAGCTCAGATGGATAGAGCAACCGCCTCCTGAACTACCGGGCACCGTATGGGGAAACCCGACGTGTGAATGTAGTCAAATTCGGTGAAACCTAAAAAGTGAGGTGACCGTGGTCGAGTTCCCAATGATGATTTGGGCAGAGTGCAACTAAATTGTTCAGGTCATTGATTTCTGAGATGTAAGTGTCATCAGGGAACTCATTGATTGGTCGTTTGTGACAGATCTCAATGTGTTTGTCATAACCGCAAATCAGACAAGTTTTAGGTTTGTCTGACTGACGATAATTTTTGCGAGCGAGCTGACGTACTCGTGCTGAGTATTGAAAGGTCGCTTTTTGCCTAACTTCAGATAGGGTGATTTTTGACCAATCCACGTAAGACGGATTGCAGTGATCGCAGGTAGTTCTTCTACCGAAGATTTGCTTTTCGCAATGTTTGCAGTACTTTGGCTGCTTTGTTTTCCTTGGCACTCTTTTGTTGTTAAGGGAAGCTGCGCAAGAGCGACTGCAAAACATGGGATTGGCTGTTTTCTGACCGCAGTGACGGCATTTCATGGCAATACCGAGCCAAGCTCAGCAAGGAAATCTGCTTCTATTTTACGAGTTCATCTGTACTTGTCAAAATAGGGATAGCGGCTTGAGGAGAAGGTGTAGAGACTAGACGGCTACCGCCTAAAGGCATTTTTTGCCTATGGTGAAGGTATAGTCCAGAGAGTGGGGAAACTCACACAAATCTGAAGTGGTAGGTCGCGCGTTCGAATCGCGCCAGCCCCGTTTTTGCCTTACCGATAGCCAAGTTTTCTGCCTAGGGCGGAGTATTGATGGCTAACGTTATGTCTGTCACCCAACCTGCGACCAGCTTAGCAGCAGTCGAGGTTCGCTCTGATCTTCGCCGCAGCGAACAGACCTTTTTCTTTACGGAGTGGCGGGATGCTTCATATGCAATCAGCCCTACCGCAACTACTCACTTACCTGATGGCCAACGCGCAGCCTGCGCAGCCTCTTTTTGGCCTGTTGACTAACGGCAATAAAATCCTGTTTGTAAAGCTCGCTCAGGAACCTTCTTTGCAGTATGGTTTATCGCGAGCGTTTTCCCTGTACACACTGAGCAGCGAGTTGACAGGTGCATTTAAGGTTTTAAAGCAGATTGGCCAGGCCATTATGCCTGACTAACTCTCGTCAGCTAGGCAATCAACCAGTGCAATCCTACAGCAGCAATGCCTGCGCCAACAACTCTGAGTAATACCGGCCCTTCGGCGGCTATTTTGATGCCAACAGGGCACACTCATAAAAAGTATGAGTAGAGAAAGCGGAATGGATATAGAGCGGTTGGAATACATCAAAAATGTCAATGCTAATATCGACTGGGCGTATCATGGCTATTCTGTTGGAGCTTATTTTAAGTTGAATTTCAAAGCAGGGGAAGAGGAAGGGAAAGGCAAAGGGGTAGACAATCACGTTTTGAGCCTACCAGTAAAATCTCTTATCATCCTGTCTCAGAAGCCCAAAGACAAACCAAAGCGATACTTGACGCATGTGGTCGAACTGGTTAACGAGGGAAGTGAAGATAAATCCCAATGGGAAGGTGGAACATGGGGCACTTTTCGGTGGGCTAAGGTTCACTGGGTCGCTAATCTCGTGAACCTTGATCGTATTCCGATTGACGAGGAGGTGATGAAAGTTAACTGGGGTTGGTTCGACACTAAAGCAAAATTGCTTTCTAGCCCAGGTTTGATGTCTGAATGGGGAAATATAGAGACTTTAAGAGTGCATTTGAAAGAGACATTTATACCTGCTGCACAGGAAGCATACGCGCTGAGATGACAATATCTCCGATATATCGCAAAACGTTGGGCCAGATAGATCTGCTGACAGTGACTGATGCTCCATCAACACAGATGCAAATGATGCGTCTGTACAAAGGTTAGTGTGGCATTAGCGGGCGAGGCTCAGCGATCCCGTAGCCCTGAGCGTAGTCGACACCTATCTGCTTGAGCTTGGCTAAAATAGCGTCATTTTCTACGAACTCGGCCACTGTTTTGAGGCCCAGTACCTGACCTACTCGGTTAATTGCTTCGACAAAGGCTTCGTCTACCGGATTTTCTGCCATGTGTTTGACAAAGCTGCCGTCAATTTTGAGATAGTCCACCGGCAAATTTTTGAGATAGCCAAAAGAAGACATGCCGCTGCCAAAGTCGTCGAGCGCGAAGCGACAGCCGAGCGCTTTGAGTTCTGTCATGAACTGGGCGGCTTTGGTCAGGTTGGCGATCGCAACCGTCTCTGTCACCTCAAAACAAATAAGCTGAGGCGGCACCTGATGCAGCAAGAACTGCTCGCGAAGAAAAGCAGCAAACTGATCATCATCCAGGCTAGCCCCGGATAGATTGATCGTGTACAGATAATTATCTTTCTCATTCTCTTGCAAGCTATTCCAAACCGACCGGTAGTGAGCTCCCTGGATTTCAAACAGATTTTTAACCACCCAGCGATCAATCCGGTGCATCAGACCATAGCGTTCTGCCGCCGGAATAAACGCCCCCGGCGGCACCAGGTTTCCCTGCTCATCTCGTAAACGAAGCAGCACCTCATAATGCTCAGCGTCTCCTCCGGCATTGGCAACCGGCACAATCGGCTGATAATAGAGGCAGAACTGGTCTTTTTCCAGAGCCTGCGTCAATCGATCTATCCACTGCAACTGGCCTTGTGCTTGCGCCAACGCTTGATCATTGTCTTCATTGTACAGATATACGTGGTTCCGTCCCTGACGCTTAGCGGTGTAGCAGGCAGCGTCCGCTTTGCTCATGGCGATATCGCCGCTCTTACAGGTTTCGTCAATGATGACCAAGCCGATGCTGACCCCAATCTGAAAACGCTTACCGTTCCATAGAAATTGGAGATCTTGTATTTGCTCTCGAAGAATATTGGCAATTTTCAAAGCAGGCTCCAAGGGACACTGATGCAGGATCAGGCCAAACTCATCTCCGCCGAGTCGAGCTAGCGTGTCGCTCTTACGAATTTTTGATTGCCACAGGGCGGTTACTTGCCGCAAGAGCTCATCTCCCGCAGCGTGCCCGCAAGTGTCGTTAACAGTTTTGAACTGATCTAAATCTAGGAAGCATAAGACGTGTGATCGCTCCTGTGCTTTCACCTCGCTGAGCGCTATCTCTAGCTGAGTTTCAAACTCTCGCCGATTGATCAGCCGAGTTAGCGTATCGTGGGTAGCCTGCCAGCTCAGCTTTTGAGATAACGCCCGCTGTTCAGAAATGTCCTGAAACACCATGACCGCCCCGACTATTCGGTCATCACGAGAGCGAATAGGTGCCGCTGAATCGCTGATAGCGATTTCTTTGCCGTTCCGATTGATCAAGACCGCATTAGACTCAAAGCTCACAATACTTTCTTTCGTCAGCGCCTGTTCGATCGGATTGGGTACCTGCTCTCTTGTTGTTCCGTTGACGAGCTGAAAGCACTCTCTCAGTGGCTTCCCTTGTATCTCAAACTGGTTCCATCCCATCAGGATTTGAGCAACCGGGTTGAGATACTGTACCTGGCCCTGAGCATCTGTTGTAACGACTGCGTCACCGATAGAGTGGAGCGTTATTTGAGCCATCTCTTTTGCCCGGAACAGCTCATCTTCTGCCTGTCGACGCTGTATCATCAGGTTCAGCTGAGCCGCTGCAGCATTGAGAGAGCCCATCAGGAGCGGATCGACCTCAGCAGGCTTTTGCTTGAAAAATACCAGCACGGCCAGTACCGTGTCGTTCGCTACTAGCGGAATAGCTAAGCCTGCCTTAATTCCACATTCGGCCGCCGCTGCTTTCCTTAGAAAAGTCGCCTCCTGCTGCTCAGAAACATCCACCTGCCACTCCGGCTGCCGGGAGCTCCAAACCCGCCCCGGAATACCAACCCCAAGTGGGAAAGTAAAGGTCTCAGCAATCTTTCTAAATCGCTCAATCGGCGAAGGCACAGAGTTCTTGAGGGAGCCAGCACAGCTATAAAAAGCAGGGCTGCACATCAAAACATTGCCTTCTGGGCTAGGAATCCATGCCTCCCCGTAAGTCCAACTATACAACTCACCGACTTCCTTCAAAATGAGCCTTAGAACGGCCTCAAAATCTTCAGCTTCATTGATAGCGAGGGTAAGCTTTTGCAAGAGTTGAACACTGGCCTGACTTCGCTTTTCTGCGCTAATGTCCGCTTGCACAGCGACATAGACCTGGCCATATACAGGATGATCGAAGACAGAGGTTGTCGCCTTACACCAAAAGGGCTCGCCATCTTTTTTGATATTGTGAACCTCATAGGAAAAACTGCCTTGGCGGTTAATTTGGTCGAGGAGTTCTTCAGCTACATCAGCACTTGTCTGCTCGCCATCTTCGTAGTTCAAAATGGTGACGTGCTGCCCAATCATTTCTCCCGGCTCGTAGCCGAACATTTGCTCAAATTTGGGGTTGGTGTACACCATGGTGTTGTCTGCTGCTCGCAATAGACAAATTCCCTCGCCCATATTTTTGGCAATCAGCCCTTGGAGCCTGAGCTCGTTCTCGATCTGTTTTTGAGCGGTTACGTCATGAGTAATAATCAAAACTTTGGCATGCTCGATGGGCGAAAAGGTTGCCGCAAAATTAACTATTTGCCCTCGCATCGGCAAGGTATATTCACCTTGAATGGGGTGCTGAGCTTCTAGCGCTTTTTGAATGTAGCCGAAGATAATGTCAGCCGGTTCCTGAGGCAAGGTCTCGTGCAGCGTCTTTCCCAGCATTTCATTCGCGGGGCGGTATAGATTGTCCGCCTGCGTGGGGAGTACTTTCAGGCAGCGACCTTCACTATCTCTAACCAGGATGACATCGGTAATCGCTTTCAGCAGCGCCTGGTTTTCTACCTGCTGGATGTTCTCTAGATGGTGAGCTCTGAGATCGGCCTCCATCTGCTTGTATTGCGAGATATCTTGAAGCTGAACAATAAAATAGAGCGGCTGACCGTTTTCATCCCTGGCGACAGATGTATTCAAGAGCACCCAAACGATGTATCCCTGCCGATGGAAACAGCGAATTTCTTGCTGGCAGCCCCGCACATCTTCTGCAAGCGTAT
This sequence comes from Phormidesmis sp., assembly GCA_049646425.1. GTDB lineage: Bacteria > Cyanobacteriota > Cyanobacteriia > Phormidesmidales > Phormidesmidaceae > Phormidesmis. The sequence continues at coordinate 13,613 of JBARVU010000115.1, forward strand.
GCTCGGCGCAGGCGCGAACCGTATCCAGATCATCTGCATGAAAAATATCATGAAATTTCAGGGCAAATAGCTCTGCCTGAGTATAGCCCAGTGTCTCACAGGCCGATTCATTGACCTGAATCCACTGCCCGTTCAACCCAATCAGGCAAATGCCGACAGCAGCATAGTCGAAGGTGTCGCGAAAGCGAGAGGTGGCTGACTGGAGCAGGGATTGGCTGTCGGAGTGATCGCTCATACGACCTGAAGGACTAAAATTCGGTTCGCTGAGGTATGTTGTCATTTCAAAATGCTTGCGTTCAGTGCGTTCTTCAAAACTAGCCGTTATGGGTTCACCGTCAGTTAGGCTGATCTCAGCAAAGGCTTTTGGCCAAGACCGCAAAAACCACGACAAAACAGACTTTGAATTGCCTTCTGTCGCGGTTTTACCGGGATTAGATCAAGGCTTCTTTGCAGCTGGCGGCTTGCAGCTATAGAAAGCTAGAGGCGAGCTCATCGGCTTCTTGAGTCAGGACAAGCTCGTCGATTTGATCGTCGGACTGCAAGCCACCGTCGTCATCAGCCGATAAATAATCGAAGTTGGGAATTCGAGCCAGCATTTTAATTTCGGCGGCGCACACCTTTTGAATTAGGGCAATGCTTTGCTCGCGCTCCTTCCCCACTGGTAAAGCTTTTAAGATATTGCTGACGTCATTGAGTTTGCTTAATGTGTCTTTCACCTGTGATCGCATGTCGGAAATCAGCATCGCTTGGTCAGTATCAAGGGCACTGCGAAACTCCTGGATCTCTTTTTGAAGGGCGGCCACCTCCTGGTTGGTTTCGCTCTTGTGCTGTTCGGTCAGGGCTGCTTGTTTTTGCAGACGCGCTTCCACTGCACCAAGCACTTCCATACAGGTAAAAGGCTTCGTGAGATAGTCATCAGCGCCTAACGCCATACCTTGCCGAATATCGCCTTTGTCAGCCAAAGCGGTTAAGAAAATAAAGGGGATAGAAGCCGTTTCGGGCTCTTGTCTGAGCGCACTTAATACATCGTATCCATCTAGCTCGGGCATCATCACATCACACAAAATTAAGTCGGGCTGATGTTCCATCGCCCCAATCAGACCAGTGATGCCATTGTCTGCACCCATGATGTCATACCCTTCCAAAGCCAGCAGCTCTATGAGGTTTGCCCGAATTTCTATCTCATCTTCAATGACTAAAACTTTAACCATGGTGTCTCCTGACCGAATAGCAGATTTGCAGAGGGTTTATAAAATTGGGTTATAGAAGCGACAGTGATCGCGCTAGTTTTAACAGAGCGCTTCAGCTTTCAGCATCTGCGACTCGGCGGGCGGTAGGCTTAGCGGCAACCCCACAATGAAGGTTGTGCCCTCACCCTCTTTGCTTTCGCAGTCGATAGAACCCTGATGAAGATCAACTGATTTTTTCACAATTGCCAGTCCCAATCCGGTTCCTGAGATTGTGCCCACGTTGCTACCGCGAACAAACGATTCAAATAATGTTGGCAGCGTCTCTTCGGGGATGCCAATGCCACAGTCTTTAACCCGCAGCTCTACGGTGTCTCCGGACTGCTCTAGCGTCAGCAGGATTTCGCCACCGCTAGGCGAATAGTTGATGGCGTTCGAGAGCAGATTGGTGAGAATATGTCGCATCAGTTTACGGTCGAGCGGCATGGGCGTCGCCTGTATATGCGATCGCATGACCAGTTCATGAGCGGTAGTCGTAATCTGTAGCTCCTCAACAATCTCCTGACAAAATTCCTCCAAAACAGTATCCTGCGGTTTGAACTCCGCCTTCCCGGCCTCAGCTTTGTTGATCAGCAGCACATCGTTGAGCAGTCCGGTCATATGCTTGGCAGAGGTTTGAATCTTGCGCAGATACTGGATTTGCTTAGCGACATCCCAGCGTTCCCGATAGTGCTCTAGCAATTCTGCCGACGACATAATCGTAGTCAGCGGCGTCCGAAATTCGTGAGAGGTCATAGAGACAAACCGAGTCTTCATGCCATTCAGTTCGCGTTCGCGTTCGAGGGCCGTGCGAATTTCGGCCTCTCCTCGCTTACGC
>JBARVU010000116.1:0-24690 GCA_049646425.1 Phormidesmis sp.
GTGCCGATGACGGCGGCTGAGTTTTTGCAACGGCAGATTTGGCGGGGATGGGAATAGGGGATGGCGATGGGGGGAGCGTTCAAACTGCCCTTTTCTCGGCGGCAATGTGCTTTTTTCCTGACAAGCGACGAAAGGAAAAGATTGTTGTTAGCTTGGCTACAATTTACACTGAGACTAAGTTTGTATTTGCCAGCTTTGAACCGCCCATTTTGACCTCTTAAATCTCTTATGGCTTCAACTATTGCACTGGAATCTTCGACGGCGACTCAGCGGGTTAGCGGTGGCTACGCCCTGATCGATAGCCTCGTTCGCCATGGCGTCAAGCATATTTTTGGCTACCCAGGTGGCGCGATTCTGCCGATCTATGACGAGCTGTATAAGGCTGAAGCCCAGGGGCTTGTCAAGCATATTTTGGTGCGCCATGAGCAGGCGGCTTCGCATGCGGCGGATGGCTATGCTCGCGCTACCGGAAACGTCGGTGTGTGCTTTGCGACTTCCGGGCCGGGGGCGACCAATCTAGTCACGGGGATCGCGACTGCCCAGATGGATTCGATTCCGATGGTGATCGTCACCGGTCAGGTGACCCGGGCGGCGATTGGCACCGATGCGTTTCAAGAAATCGACATCCACGGGATTACGCTGCCGATTGTAAAGCACTCTTATGTCGTGCGCGATCCCAATCAAATGGCGCAGATTGTCGCAGAAGCTTTTTACATCGCTAGAACCGGCAGACCTGGCCCGGTGCTAATCGATGTGCCAAAAGACGTGGGCAATGAGGAGATAGACTACATTCCCGTAGAGCCGGGCGATGTCAATATTCCGGGCTACGTCCCACAGGTAGACGGAGACGAGCTATTGATCGAGGCAGCGATCGCGCTTCTGCGCAACGCTGAGCGGCCTTTGCTGTACGTCGGTGGCGGGGCGATCGCCGCTGGTGCCCACGCCGAAATTCAAACGCTGGCTGAGACGTTTGCTGCGCCTGTGACCACGACGCTAATGGGCAAAGGCGCAGTCGATGAGCATCACCCCCTGGCGGTCGGCATGCTGGGGATGCACGGCACGGCCTACGCCAACTTTGCGGTGAGTCAGTGCGATTTGCTGGTGGCGATCGGGGCGCGGTTTGACGACCGGGTAGCGGGCAATCTTGAAAGGTTTGCCTCTAAAGCAAAGGTCATTCACATTGACATTGACCCGGCAGAAGTGGGCAAAAACCGTGTGCCGGAGGTGCCGATTGTGGGCGACGTCAGGGCGGTGCTGAAGACGCTGATCGCCAAGCTCAGTGATCAGGACAAGCCAAATGCTCAGCAAACCCAGCGCTGGCGGGATCAGGTCGATACCTGGAAGCAAGATTTTCCGCTGGTCGTACCCACTTACCCCGACCAAATTTCTCCACAGTCAGTGATTGTTGAGCTGACCAATCAGGCGCCTCACGCCTACTACACCACTGACGTGGGCCAGCATCAGATGTGGGCCGCGCAGTTCTTGAAGAACGGGCCGCGCCAGTGGATTTCCAGTGCGGGGCTGGGCACGATGGGCTTTGGCCTACCGGCGGCAATGGGCGTACAGGTGGCCCTACCTGAGGAACAGGTAGTCTGCGTGAGCGGTGATGCTAGCTTTCAGATGAACTTGCAGGAGCTAGCGACGCTGGCGCAGTACGGTATTAACGTCAAGACAGTGATTTTGAACAATGGCTGGCAGGGGATGGTGCGCCAATGGCAGCAAACTTTCTTTGGGGAGCGCTATTCATCTTCCAATATGGAAATCGGGATGCCAAACTTTGAGCTGCTCGCGCAGGCATTTGGGGTGAAGGGGATGATGGTGAGCGATCCGGCTGAGATGGCAGACGCGATCGCCGCCATGCTCGCTCATGATGGCCCAGTGCTAATGGACGTGAGAGTGCGCCGCGATGAGAACTGCTATCCTATGATTCCACCCGGCAAGAGCAATGACGACATGGTAGGGCTGCCTGAGGGGAAGCTTAGACCGACTTCTTAGGTATTGGGGATGTAGGAGAGCAGGAGACAGGAGACAGGAGCAGGCAGTGTCTGCTCCTGTTTTGCGTATTGGATTTATTTCCTTGAGCTTTGATCTTGGTTGAGGGATTTTTGGTAGGGTTCCTGTTTGTGCATATTCAGGCAAACTCGTTAGGAAGTGAGCAGAAATTTCAGGATTGGGCTTGTTCTTCGCTCGCCAGCAAGGTAGTATGCGCGTAATTTAATTTACGGTGGCGCTGCATCGAGCCAAAAGCTTGTAGCAATGAGGAGTGTAGCCCTCCGTAAATTTACCGCTTCACACCATATCCCCCTTACAATCGCATGGTCTTTGCTACCGAGTCCTATCTGCTCGATCAGTCTCTACCCCTTCCAGCGAGTCGAGCTAAGACCGCTCAAGCTCAAAAAACTGAAGGCGATCGCGTCCACAGCAAGGTCGTGCCCTTACACCCTGCCCCTGAGCGCCCGGTGCCGCTCTCCCCGCTGCCACTCCCTCACAAACCCAAGCTGCCGTTAGGGCTTCAGTTGCTCAACAAAGTACAGCAAGGGTCAACGGTGATTGCAGGTTTCTTGATGACCGGCGCCCTTGTTGTCTACGGTTCAACGGTGTACATCGACAAATCGACCAGTCATACACTGGCCCAGATAGACGCCCTACAGAGTGAATCGGAGCAGCTCACTTCTGCCAATGAAGCGATCAAGCAGAGCCTGGCCGAGCAAGCTGCCCAAGCAAACTCTGGATTAGGGCTGCACAAATCCGGTGACGTGCTGTTCTTATCGCCCGCTCCCCCTCGCGAGACGCCAGCAAGAGCGGCGCAATCGACGGCTAAGCGAACGCGCCCACTAGGGTACTAGTGAATAGACACCGTATGGCTGCTTCTACTCGACCCCGATCTGCTGCCGCAAAAGCTTCCCGAGCACGCCGCAGAACTCCTGCGCCTGCGCCTGTTCCACAGACATCTCAGGCTACCGGGAGGGTTAAAGGTTCTTCAACTCGCAAGCACTCTCCCGACCTGCGCCTTACCTCGCCTCGTCTGCGCCTGATCAGTGTGTGGATAGTGCTAATGGTGAGCATGCTCGGCTTAGGCACTCGGCTAGCCTACCTGCAGCTAGGCATTGGCGATGAGCTGAAGATCATGGCCAAAGCGCAGCAGGCCATTCAGGCAACCCCCCGGGCCGCTCGGCGACAGATGGTAGACCGCCAAGGCAACGTGGTGGCGATGGACAGGGTGATGTACACGCTATACGTACATCCCGTCCTATTTAAGAAATCGCCGCAGGAGATAGCTGATGCCCTTAGCGCAGTGCTAGATCGCCCGTCGTCAGAACTCTTGGCCTTGTTTGCCCAGCAGGAAAGCGGGATTAAGCTCAACACCAATATTTCAGAAGAAACGGCCAAGCGACTGCGCGGCTTTCAGTTAGACGGACTAGATCTCCTACCCTCACCCCAACGGATATACCCTCAAGGTGAGCTGTTCTCTCAGGTGACTGGCTATGTCGACTTAGAAGGAATGCCCCAAGAAGGTTTAGAGCTCAGCCTCCAGGAGCAGCTAAAATACGACGAACCCAAAGCAGGTGAAGCTCCGACGCCGCTACAGCAGGTGACTCGTGATGGCTTACAGATGCAGCTCACCATCGACAGCCGGTTGCAGCGGATCGCTCAAGAAAATCTGGCTAAGACAGTCGCCGAATACCGGGCTAAAAGGGGGGCGTTGCTAGTGATGGATAGCCGGACGGGCGAGATTTTGACCCTGGCGGCAGCACCCGCTTACGATCCTAACCGCTACTACGATGCCAACATCGCCCACTTCAAAAACTGGGCGGTGAGCGACCTATATGAGCCGGGCTCGACCTTTAAGCCGATCAACGTGGCGATCGCCCTGGAAAACGGCAGCATCAGTGCCAATGACACTATCTACGACGAAGGTCAGATTTTTGTCGGCAAGTGGCCCATTCAAAACGTAGACTTCTCCGTTAGAGGCGGACGGGGAGCGCTGTCGATTACCGATGTGCTGCGCTACTCCAGCAACGTCGGCATGGTTCACGTGATGGAAACCCTGCCCCGAGACACTTACTACAGCTGGCTAGAAAAAATCGGCCTGGGCCAGCCGACTGGCATTGAGCTCCCCGGCGAGGCCAGCGGTCAAATTAAAGACCGCGCTCAGTTTGTCGATAGCGCAGTAGAAGCAGCTGTTACTGCATTTGGTCAAGGCTTTTCACTCACGCCGATCCAGCTATTGCAGCTTCATGGCACCCTTGCCAACGGCGGCAAACGGGTAACCCCTCACCTCGTGCGCGGCCTATCTAATGATGAAGGCGACCTCACCTGGACACCCAAGCGATCCGCTCCCGAGCAAGTTTTTTCCCCAGAAACAGCTCGCCAAGTGCTGAACATGATGAAAGAAGTCGTCGATGACGGCACCGGATCGGCGGCCAAAGTCACTGGCTACCAGATTGCCGGGAAAACCGGAACCGCTCAGAAGGCGACTGAATATGGTGCCTACGGCAATCAGCGCATCACCAGCTTCGTCAGCATTGCCCCCGTCAGCGATCCCCGCTACGTCGTACTTGTGGTCGTCGATGAACCCCAAGGCGAAAACGCCTATGGCGGCACCGTAGCAGCCCCGCTTGTGAAAAAGATGCTGGAGTCCCTAGTGGTCTTAGAAGGCGTTGAGCCCGATGGGACTGCGCCAGCAAAAGCCGCGCCAACCGAGTCAGCTCCCGATTAAGGCAGTGGGGAGGTAGGGTAACCAGCTTGATGCGCCCTATCCCCTATCCCCTATCCCCCTATCCCCTAAGAACAACTCTCCGGCGGCAAAACAGCACCTGCATTGATCCGCGAAAAACTGTTCAGATCTAAAGTAGCCCTGGCGTAGTAAAGCCTGTTTCCCTGGCGCTGAGTGCGCCGAACTTTGAGGGCGTCATTGCCGTAAGGTGCAAGGGTCTCGCCACTGTCACCGCTGTTTTGCAAGATATCTGTCGGTTCATAGGGATAGGCAGCGCCAGTGATGACGTTGCCGCTGGCTAGGCCAGTGACGCAAATGCCCGATTGCCCAATACGCGGCAGCAGGTCGCCAGTGACCCGGTTGCCTTCTTTCCGGAGCACAAAGACCGAGTCGCCGCGCTGCAGGAGTTCTTCTGTAGCGTACGTGCGACGGTCGGCCTCACCCGAGATATAGCGGTAGTTGCCGTCCGGTAGCGCTGCCAAAGTAGAAAGGGTTGTCCCTTCGAAGGGCGTAGGGACAACGGTCGTTGGCGTGATGTTGTTGGGGTTGACAGCAGGCGAACGGTCTACCTCCTCTATAGCCGGCGCGGCAGCAGGCACAGACTCTTCTCCGGGGACTTCTAGCGGGACTGCCGGGACTTCTGAGGGCGTCTCCAGAGTCGGGAGGGGCATCGGGCTGGCCTCATCGAGCATCGGGTCAGCATCTGCTTGAGCGAAGAGGCTTTTGCCCATTGAAGCGGCCTGCTGTATTTCTGGCTGTATCTCTGGCGCTAGATGAGTTATGCAATGGGACTGAACCTGCGCTGGGGGGCTGTCTGAGGCACTGTCTGCGGTTCTACCGACGGTATAGGGATTGTTGAGCAAAAGGCGAATGGCAGTAGCCCAGCGGTTTTGCGAAGTCGCAGCCGCGCCGCGCGCGAAGTCTGCCATTTCCTGTTCGGAGTTGACCAGCGCACCACCTGGATGGGCAATAGGTTGAGCGGTGACGTTGCGTTCTGGGTATTGAGAACCGTTGGGAGCGATCGCCTGATCCTGCTGCTGCCCTCTGGCTGAAATACTTTCCCAGTCACAGTCTGCCCCAGCTGATCCCAGCTGCGAGGGGGGAACTGCAGCCAACAGTAAAGGGGCAACCGCTAGGGCAACCGGCAGGGCAACCGGCAGGGCAGACTTAAAAATCGACGGCATAATCAACGGCACTCTAAAGGACTTGTGGGGGCAAAAATCGACTCAGTGAATACCCCTATTGTTTCATACATTCAAACCTGCTTTAAGCGACCCAGATGAACGATGGGGATCGGCAGCGATGAATGGGTTAGATGTCTAACTGGGACTTCAGCAGAGCGTAAAAGGCTTTAGAAAGCTCTCGGCGAGCCAGCGGCGTTTTATCGGGGACGATGCCTGCGAGGGCCTGACTGTGCGCCTCAGGCATGGCTGCTTTGATTAAAAAAGAAAGCTGCTGCCGGGTAATTACAGCATCCGGTGCAAACAGATCTCTGCCGATTCCAGCAATGATCCCCTGGGCCTTAAGCGTTTCGATATTACTATAGGCCCAGTGACCGGGCGGCACATCTCGGAAGGTAGGCTGGGGAGGGATTGTTTTTTCGAGCTCTAGCAGGTTGACCAATGCGGTCGAGACCACTGCCCGAGAGACGTTTGCATAGGGGCGAAAGTGTAGGTTGTCGGCATTCTCGCTGCGGATGATGCCGGTCGCGGCCATCACCTGAATGGCTTCAAAGTCGGGGTCATCATGCGCGACATCGTCAAACCAGAAGATCGGCACGCCGTTACGTGTCATAAAGCCTTGCAGCTTTCGCAGTAAAGGTCGCGTCTCCACAATTCGGCGGGGGCTTTCCCCTGTCCAGGCGGCAAACACCGCCAAAAACCCGCTGGCCTCACCAATTGCCCACTCCATCGGGTGCATCCGGTAGGCGGCGTTGGTAATGTGGGTAGTGCCGATGCTTTTGGCAGAGAGCACCAGGCCGTCGGTGGTCATGGGCACCAGCGACCCGGCAGGCAGAGAAAAGGGCAGGGCAATCACGTCTTTACCCTGAGGGCTGACATGGCCTGCGACCAGGTTGCCGTGCAAATCGAGGTAGTGATACTGACCAATGCCCAGACTGTCGTCAAAACAGCGGGCACGGGCCTGATCCGGGAAAAAGCTTTCGGCGACATCTTCGTGGCGAATGGTGGTGAGGGCAATGCCCCGACGCGCTTCGCGGATGTAGGGCTCCAGGGCAATGCCGTCAGCACTCCAGGTGAGGTCGCCTCGGGGCTTGAGGTCGCTGACGCCATGAGTTTGCAGGTAGTGTATGTAGGCTTGAGCGCGATCGCGTGCCCGCTGAATCAGTTCCTTGCGCTCGGCTCTGTCAGTGCCAATCAGCGATCCCAGCCGAAAATCATTGCCGCAGCACTGTCCTTTTTCCGGATGGGGCGAAGTTCCCCAGTTGATCACGCTGACATCGCCGAGACTGACGGCTTTTTCGTTGAGCGATCGCCGCAGCACTCGCCGGTAGCGAAAAATGCCAAACGGATCGAAAAAGTCTCGTTTATTCCAGCGACCGGCCTTTGCCGTCCAATAGTCCGCTGTAAACTCATAGGGATTGAGCCAGGCGTCGCGACCATAGCCCTCAGGGGCATCCACACGCTGGCCAGCCTTTGTATACTCCACCAGCACATTGAAAGTAAAGGACTGCTGACAGGCCGGTATCGGCTGCTCCGGCAAAATTGCTTCGCCAGTGTCATAGCGCGATTCTTGTCCTACTCGCGAAGGCAGATTCGCCAGCGCTAGCAAATCACCAAAGTCCGTCGCCTCCAAGGTGACTGGCGCAGTCACGGTGAAGCTGCTGCCCGTGCGAAGCTGCCGAAACCTGACGCCGATGACCTGCTGCCGCCGACCTGGCGCCTCGGGCCTGGTCAGGACTTCAACCGGCTCGCTTTCAGCAATCAGCCGCAGCTTGCCTGACGCTAAATAGGGAATGAGCGGTTCATTGAGCGCCGTCGCTGCCACCACAGGGGTAGTCGTCATCGGGCAGACCCAGGCACCGCCCGGATTTGCCTTGAATTGACCGGCGATGGGCTGAAGCTGCCGCTGCCGCCGCCGAAACCATCGCTGCGTTTTAGAAATCGCGAACTGCTCGCCATCTACGGTACGAAAGCCTGCCTGCTGCCTGAGCAAGTCACCATCGTCGGAGGCAGGTAAGGCTTGACCGGTAAACTGGCCCCCCACTACCTTGAGCGGCTGCACCAGGCAGACATCTACATTCATACGGAGAGCGGTCAGGGTAGCGGAGTAGGCTGCTGTAGAGCCCCCCACTACTAGAATCGAGCAGGTCAAGGTGCTATTGTCATCGGGCCGGGTGAACACATCATCGGCAAAAAGGCCATTGTTCTGACTGACTTTACTCACGGGCAGGCTACACCAAACGAGATCGCCTATAGATAATCTCGTTTAGCGGCTCTTTAGGCAGTGACTTTGGCACAAATCTTTTCAAGTTTGGAACGTGAAAAAGTCGAGATTACTTCAATCGACATCGTCTTCCCACACTTCAAAAGCTTCGATATCAATCGGTTCTTCCGGCGCCTGAGGCCGTTTAAATCTACCCAGGGTTTTACCGAGAGAGCGGCCTAGTGGCGTTCTACCCAAGCGATCTTCTAAACGGCTGTTGTCTAGCTGATCTTGAGCTTTGGCTCTAGCCCGCTCAAACTGTTCCTGCATCTGGTGCTTGACCTGGTCGGTTTTAGCCTGAAGCTGATCGGTGATGTCGGGCAGCGAATCGGCATCGACAAAATCCTGGTGAGCAAGCTGCTCGTTGGTGAACTGCTTGGCCCGATCAGCGACTTTGCCGATCAGCGACTGTCCTTTGTGCACCAGTTCGCCCAGGTCAGTCGGGATTTCGGGCAGCGGCTCTGATCGCCAGTCTGGAACCCTACTGGGCGTTTTGACCGGGTTCAGGGGCAGCGGCTGACCGTAGGGCTGAGTGCGCTGAGCGTCCTCTTCGGCGATCATCATCCGCTTGCGGCCAGCGCTGATAATCGCTTTAGGCGGGATTGCATACACCTTAATCGGCTTTTCAGTGGCTTCTCCATCCTCTGGCGCAGCCGCTGCTTCAGTGACGCTATCATTCAGCGCAAATAGATATTGCTGCACGTCGCCCGTCGCCTGATCCAGGCAGAAGTCGATGATTTGGCCAATGCGATCGCCCCCATCTGTCCACACTTCCAGCCCGCTCATGTCCTGAGCGGCGGCGAGCTGCGCTTCGTTGGCTGAGACCAGCGCGGGCGAGGCTTCAGTGTGGATGACGATGCGATCGCGCCCCACTTTCACAAGCTGCGACCAGCTGATAGATTGCTTGCGAGGCAGCAAGCCCATCGTCTTACAAACCAAGCCGATTACCCGCGACTGCTTCACATCTACTAGCAAGTGCCCCACCGTACCAACTTCCTCGGTAGTCTCATAGGCCATAAGCTGACGGCCAACTAGCTCACCCTGGCGAATTACGATTGCCTCCACCCGGCTACCTCCCTTTGGAAACGTCACAGATCGAACTTCTCTATCTCTGTTTTACTTGATTTAGCACCTGACTGGGGTTGCGACACGACGGCGGTTCTAAAAGGCTTCTGGCTGGTAGCATTTCAGTGTGACCAAGTAGCCGAATAAATATGCGGTTGCTAGAACCCCAAACCAAGGCATTCCCAAGTTTGGTAGGTGCAATTGAGCAAGGGCAAATCAAGATTCCGCAGCTTTTAAAGAGACTTTATGCGGACGATGTAAAAGTCAGACGGCCTCGCAGATAGCGTCATCAAAGGCTACCTTTTATGGTCGGAGCATGAGCGCATGGATTGATCGTATGACTAGCTTCGACGACGGCATGACACGTTTCACCGCCCTACCGGACGAGCTATCTCATCTGGAGGTCACCGACACTAGGGATTTCGCGCAGAGGCTGTCTGAGATTGTCCAGGCTTTCATCGAGTGCGCTGCGTTCGTGAACTGGCGGCGTGTCGAGTAATCTGCGCTAAGCGTCTGGCTCGGCGGGGACTGAGATGCGATTCCATTCAATATTAGGAAAGTTGCGAGAGGCTTCTGAGAGGGCATCTTCCCAGTATTGCCGCATTTTCCGTAGGTAGGGGTCGCCCTCTTGCAGTTGAACGCGGCGACGAACTTCGAGCGCATCGGTCTCATAGAGCACCATGTCGATAGGTGGGCCGACTGAAATGTTTGAGCGCATGGTCGAATCAATCGAGAGCATCGTGGTCTTGGCGACGTCGTCTAGCGGTGACTGGTAGCTGATTGTTCTATCTAAAATGGGTTTGCCGTACTTGGTTTCGCCAATTTGTAGAAACGGTGTTTCTGAGGTGGCTGCAATAAAGTTTCCCTGGCTGTAGACCAGATACAGCCCCGGTGCTTCGCCTGCGATCTGTCCGCCGACGATGAAGGTACTTTGATAGTCGATACCGTCCTTCTCCAGCCAGGGACGCTCTCTGTCCTGAATCTGGCGCATTTTTTCGCCGATGTGAGCGGCGACCTCGTGCATAGAAGGCAATGTGTGTAAGTTGACTTCAGCACCGGTTGTGATGTCCCGCTCAATTTGATGAATGACTGACTGTGAGGTGGAGAGGCTACCGGCGGTGCAGAGGATGATGACGCGATCGCCCGGCACCGAAAAGTCGAATAGTTTTTGATAAGAGGAAATATAGTCCACGCCCGCATTGGTCCGCGAGTCAGCGGCCAGTACCAGACCTTTTTCGACCAAGATTCCAAGGCAATATGTCATTGTTTATCGCACTAACCAAAAAGTACATCTGAGGGTAGCAAAAACAGACTTACTTTTCTGCCTACCTGGGGGAACACCACCTGTGGAGGTCTCTGCGGCTCTGTGGACTCTATGATTTGTCGATGGCTTGGCGTTAGGTCAGTTTAGGCAGGTGCGATATAGTAAAGGTTTAATCACGCTGGCGAAACTTACTGTGCCCACTGCTGTCGCTGATCTCCTCAACGCCGATATTTCTCGCCCTGCTCGCTACTTAGGAAACGAGCGCGGGGCCGTTCACAAGCCCTGGGAGCCAGCTGATATCCGCTGGGTGCTGACTTACCCTGAGATCTACGAGGTCGGAGCCTCCAATCTCGGCCACATCATTTTGTACAGTATTTTGAACGCGCAGCCACGGCAGCTGTGCGATCGCGCCTATCTCCCAGCCGCTGACCTGGCCCAAAAGCTAAAAGACAGCCAGACCCCGCTCTTTGCCGTAGAATCGCGGCGCAGCCTCAGCGAGTTTGACATCCTGGGCTTTAGCCTGAGCTATGAGCTGGGCGCAACCAACATTTTAGAAATGCTTTCGCTTGCTCAGATCCCGCTGACCTGGAAAGCGCGGGACGTTGACGCTGCGGGGCCATGGACGGTAGAAAACGGCAGCTGGCCGCTGATTTTTGCAGGCGGCGGAACAGCGACTTCTAACCCAGAACCCTATGCCGACTTTTTCGATTTTGTTGCTCTGGGTGATGGCGAAGAACTGCTGCCTGAAATTGGTCTGGTACTCGAAGAAGGCAAAGCGGCCGGGCTCAGCCGTCAGGAGCTGCTGTTGGACTTAGCCCAGGTGCCGGGGGTGTATGTGCCTCGCTTTTATGACATGGCGGCTGACGGCTCGGTGCATCCTAACCGGCCCGATGTACCGGCGCGAGTGCTGCGCCGAGTGGCTGCGCCGATGCCTGAGTACTCCATTGGCCTGGTGCCCTACGTCGAGACAGTGCATGATCGCCTGACTGTGGAAATTCGGCGAGGCTGTACCCGAGGCTGTCGCTTTTGCCAGCCGGGCATGCTAACCCGCCCGGCCAGAGACGTGCCGCCCGATGAAGTGATCGACACTATCGAGCGGGGCATGCGTGAAACCGGCTACAGCGAATTTTCGCTGCTGTCTTTGAGCTGTTCGGACTATTTGGCGCTGCCAGCCGTCGGATTAGAAATCAAAAATCGGCTGAAAAATGACAACATCAACCTCTCACTGCCCAGCCAGCGAGTGGACAGGTTCGATGAAAACATCGCGAATATCGTTGGCGGGCTGCGGCAAACCGGGCTGACCTTTGCCCCCGAGGCGGGCACTCAGCGGATGCGCGACATCGTCAATAAAGGGCTGACCAATGAGGAACTGTTGAGAGGGGTGAAAACCGCTTACGAGCAGGGCTGGGAGCGGGTGAAGCTGTACTTTATGATCGGCTTGCCCGGTGAAACCGATATAGACGTATTGGGGATTGCTGAAACGGTGCGCTGGCTCCGGCAGGAATGCTTTATCAAGGGGCGGCGATCGCTCAAATTCAACATCACTATTTCCAACCTGACGCCGAAGCCCCACACGCCCTTTCAGTGGCACTCGGTATCGACCAGCGAGTTCAAGCGAAAGCAGGATTTGCTGCGGGCTGAATTGAATTCCATTCGAGGCGTAAAGGCAAACTTTACCGACGTACGGATTTCGGCCATGGAGGACTTTGTGGGGCGGGGCGATCGCCGTCTGTCAGCCGTAGTGCATCGGGCCTGGGAGCTGGGCGCGGGTATGGACGCTTGGTGGGAGAGCTTGGAGAAGGCATTTGGGGCCTGGACGCAGGCGATCGCCGATGCCGGTCTCGACTGGAAATACCGCCAGGTAGAAAACGGCGAGTGGAGCCTGGATGACAATATCGCCACAGCAGACCATGCCGCCCAGGCCGTAGACGATAATATGGAGCGGGTGCTAGTCCGCCCGCTGCCCTGGGATCACATCGACACTGGCATCGAAAAGCAGTGGCTACAGGATGATCTCAAGCGGGCTTTGGCAGCGGCCACCGTACCGGACTGCTCCTTTGAAGGCTGCTCTCACTGCGGTATCTGTGGGCCTGACTTTGGCCACAATGTCGTCGTTCCCCCACTCGAAATTCCTAAATTCGCCGGTCACTTCAAGCCGAATCAAACCCGGGCTCAGCGGCTCCGCATTAAAGTGGGTAAGCTCGGTGATATGGCGCTGATTGGCCATTTAGATTTTGCCAGGCTGATGGACAGAGCCGTGCGGCGAGCTGCTCTGCCGGTCGCCTTTACCGGCGGGTTTCATCCAAGTCCGAGAATCTCTCCGGCGAATGCGCTGCCCCTGGGGCTCACCAGCACGGGAGAGCTGATCGACTTTGAGCTGACAGAAGTGATTGACCCGGCTGAGTTTGAAGCGCGATTGCAGGCTCAGCTCCCGGCGGACATGCCCATTTATGAGACAGCAGTCGTCTCCTTGCAAACGCCGTCAACCACTAAGTGTTTGGATCGGGCGGAGTATCTGCTGGCGGTGAATACCATAGAGTCAGAAGACGCTGCCTGGGAGGAATGGGTGCAGCAAGTGCTGGCCGCCGATCACATTGTGCACAGCAAGACGGCCAAGAAGGGCAAGCTAAAGGACGTTGATTTGCGATCGCATCTCTTTGATCTCTCGATTGCCAGTTTAGCGACATTGGCTGAGCTACCGACGGCAGTGCAAAACCGCTTCAGTGCCCCTCAGGAATCGGCCATACTTCACTACACTGGCAGCTGCCGCAACGACGGCACTTTGCTAAAACCGCAAGATGTGGTGACGATGCTAGAAACGATCAGCGGGCAGGTGATCGTTCTAGGTCATGTTCACCGAGTACAGCTAGTTCTAGCAGCGGCCTAGCGAGTCAGTAGGAATGGAGCAGATGGTTCGTTTTTGGGTGAATTTGAGGATGAACGCTGGCCGCCCGGTGGTTAAGGCAGTACTTAAAGCCGCTGTGATCGGGCTGCTGCTGAGCGGACTGCCGGCAAGATCGAGCGCCCAGGTGACCAATTCTTTAGAGTCCGTACAATCGCAGCTATCTGATCTGGATCGCTTTCCCCTATTTCTGCCAGCCAGCCGAGGGACGCTGGTGGCCGCAAGCAATCAGCTATCGCCGCTTCAGATGAGTCAGCCCAGCCTGGTCTGGATTCAAGATCAGCTGGGCGATCGCTATGGGAGTGATCGCCTCATCGGGCAGTGGCAGGCTTACCAGATTCCCAATGGCCCGAACTATGTCGATGTCGTTGTCAACGAACCGATTTGGAACTTGCTCAACTATTTTGAGCGCTATGCCTTCATCTTGAAGTTTGGTACAGCCGCCAAAGACTATGGCTATCACCTGCGGGTATTCCACAGCGGCGATGCCCTCAACAGTATAGAAATCCCCGTTGGCAGCACGGCCACCCGCAGACCCGCTCGGGTCAATCAAGCCAGATTTGTCGTTTTACGAGGCGCTTACTTTTGCGGCTTTGGTGAACGGCTACAGCAGCCTGATGCTATAGCTACCACACCTTGCAAGGTTGCCTTAGATGAATCTAGCCGCCGCCCGCCGCTCAACCGTCCGTTTTAACCTGCTCGCTGCTGCCAGAGGTTCCAGTAGGCAGTTTGAACCGCAGTCGGCAAAGGTAAGAGGGGTTCGCTGTTAGCAGCGCCAGGCGCCGAGAAAAGGCTGCCCTTCAAGGCAACAGGCAAATCAGCGCCATCGCCGAGAAAAATAGGGGACAGGCCGCTACCGGAAATAGAGATTTGAGTGGCAGGCCCAATTTGCCAGCAGAAATCTATCCATTGTTTCGCCTGCTCACTCATCTGCGCGCCTTTTGGGCGCACCCACATATCAGCTGATAGAAGACTCCCCTCAGCAGGAATCACCGCTCTCAGGTCACGATATTGCTCCAGCGCGGCGGCGGCATCTCCCGACCAGGCCACCGCAACCTTCACATCCTCATTGATCAGGGCTTTGAGTGAGTTGTCGGAGTCGTAGGTTTTAACCTGCTGATTGAGCTGAGAAAAAAGTTCAGCGAGCTGAGCGGTATCAGCAACGGCGTCATCACTCGCCTGAGGCGCTTCATGAGCTGAATTAAAGCTGCCGGAGAGCATCTTCTGCGCCAGCCCGATCACCAAACGCGGATGGTCAGGCAGGGCAATTTGTCGCTGTAGCAAAGGCTGAAGCAACTCTTTCCAAGTCGTGAAAGGCAAAGACGAGACACCGGAGAACTGACTTTGCCGGTAGATGACTACCAAAGCCTGTACCTTGTAAGGGACAGCCCACAGTGCTCCTGAGCCAGACTGTGGTTCGCTCTGGCGACGGTAAGCAAGCTGCTGCCAGGTCGCGGGAAGCTTTTTCAAGGTCGCGGGCGGCAGGGTTAATGGTTCAACTAAGTCTTGGGCGATCGCACTGGCCAGCCAATAGTCTCCCAAGCTCACCAGATCATCGGGACTAGGCGGGGCTTTATCCTCTGTCCAGGGCAGCAGACGTCTCAACGAAAAGCTTTGTTCTGGCGAGCTTTGCCAGCTTTGCAGCTGCTGAAACAGACTTCTCATCTGAGCCACCACCTGAAAGCTGACGGCCTGATCCGACTGTTTACGGAACTTTTGTAAGACCTCAGCCGGAACAGACCCCTCCAGCACTCTAATTTTCAGAGCGCTCGCCGGCTGCCCGCAGCCCGTCAGTAAGCTACCAGCAGCAAGTCCAGCCGTCCCTGCTAGCAGCGTTCTTCGCGTGATCATCTAAATGTTCTCCATCTCCCCATCCCCCATCCCAAAAAAGCGCAGAAGGAAAACTCCTCCTGCGCTTAAAGTTTAGCGCTCCACTCCTGATAAAGGCTCGCCAAAACCAAGGGCTCGCTGAAACCGCTTCACTCAGCTAAGAACGCTACAAAGACTTTGTCTTACCAGCGCCCCACTTGTCCCCCATGATCTTCGGCATGATCAAGATATGAGCCGAGATAGCCTCTAAGTCATCCTCGGTCAGGTTACGCATTTTGGGATAGACATCAGAGCTTTTAGTACTTGGATGCAGCTCCGAAATTTCTACTAGACCATCGTAAGTCGTCGGATTGTGCAGGTAGTCTACGAGAGCTGCGAGGTTATCGCGGCTGGGGAAAGCGCCTTCTAAAGATTCCATATCGAGACCGACGTTTGGATTAGTCTTGGTAACGCCCGCATTGTGGCAGGTCGCACAGGCAACGTTGAACTTTTGGCGGCCCCGGAGAAATTCTTCGGTTGGCAGGGTCACCGTTCCACCTTGGTCGTTAGCTTTGATAGTGCGGGTGGCAGCGTCTAGCTCAGCGGCGATCGCCTCCCCTCCAAACACTCCGGCTCCCAATACACCGGAAACAAAAATCATGGCTGCAACCACCAGCCCAGTGCATCTTTTTAACAAATTTCTCATTTTTATGCTCGCTTCTCAGACACGCAACACAGCAGCGATTCAACTCTCATTGAACCAAATTATTTTTTTATCATGCCACGAATAGGGCGACAGGGGATGAAGAACGCCCAGAAAAACCCTGGAAACCTCCCCAAAGACTCCCGAAGTGAATGCCTGAAGTGAAGGGTTCCGCGCCAGTTCGCTCAGAATTGTTACAGACCTTTACAAGATTCCAGCCTGCCCCGGCAAGCATAGAAGTTGGAGTATTGCCTACTCCGCCCCTTTCGAGACCGTTTCTACCTGCTTTGCCTTTACTGCTATCTTGTCAACTGGCCGATGCAGCCGAATCAGTTGGGCCAGCGTCTGCTTGAGTTCAGTGCGGGACACAATTTTATCGACAAAGCCGTGGTTCAGCAGATATTCCGAGGTTTGGAAGCCATCGGGAAGCTTTTCGCGCACAGTTTGCTCCACGACGCGACGGCCCGCAAAGCCAATGGTTGCTTCCGGCTCTGCCAAGATAATGTCGCCGAGCATGGCAAAGCTTGCCGTTACGCCGCCCGTTGTCGGATGGGTAAGAATCGGGATGTAGAGCAGCCGCGCCTGACGATGACGCTCTAGCGCCGCTGAAATTTTGGCCATCTGCATCAGGCTGAGCATCCCTTCCTGCATGCGCGCCCCCCCAGAAGCACAGACAATAAAAACCGGGATCCGGTCGGCGGTGCCGCGCTCGATCAGGCGGGTTAGCTTTTCACCCACGACCGACCCCATGCTGCCCCCCATAAAGCGAAAGTCCATCACGCCGAGGGCAGCAGGTTCGCCATTGATTTTGCCAAGACCGGTTTGGACGCCGTCCACGAGTTTGGTTTTGGCCTGGGTATCTCGAATGCGGTCGACGTAGGCTTTGCGATCGCGAAACCGCAAGGGATCTTTAGGAGAGATTTGGGTATCGATTGGGTTCCAGGTATCGGCGTCGATCAGCTGGGCAATGCGATCGCCGCTAAAAATCCGATGGTGATAGCTGCACTCAGGGCACACCTGCTGGTTTACCCACAGATCTTTCGTGTAGGTGAGCACATCGCAGCGCTCACACTTCGTCCACAGCCCATCTGCAATCTCGCGCTCGTGCCTATTTTCGCTAATAAAGCCTGTCTTCTTACGATTGGCAAACCAGTCAAACAGTGACATCTTCCCGCTCATCAAACCTGCTGAAGTCGCTGCCCCATAAACGTGCTCATCAGCAAGCTCAGCAGATATTTATCAAGATATCTGGCAGGCAGCTCAGCTCAATCGCATCGTTTCTCGTGAGGCAAATTCCTTATTTATCCTACTGGGTTGCACCCCCCCTTGTGGGAAATTCTCGACTAGAAATTCTAGCGGAAGCCTCTCTAGAGAGCCATCTACCCGCCTCAGGGAAAGAACACAGCTAGATAGGCGTCAATCATTTGCCTGCCGTAGAACATTGCCAGCACCGCGCCCAACGCCAGATAAGGGCCGAAAGGAATATGCTGCTTAGGGCTGAGTGCGCCGATTGCCAAAGCCCCCCCGCCGATCACCGCGCCCATTGTCGCCGCTAAAAAAGTTGCCAGCAGCAGCCCCGGAGCGCCCAGCCATGCCGCCATCATCGCCGCTAGCTTGGCATCGCCCCCGCCCAACGCGGGCTTGCCAAACGCAATACTGCCTGTCAGACCGATCACATCGAATAGCCACAGACCCGCAACGCTGGCGATCACCGCTGGCACTACCGCGCCGATCACACTGCCGAGATCTGGCGTCTCTAAGTAGCCCATCCATCCCTTAAACCCCCAACCCAGCAGCAGCCCCGAAGCAGTCAGGCTATTGGGCAGCGTCATCGTATCCAAATCAATCAGCGCCAGTACCAGCAACCAGCACACAAAAATCCAGTAGCCAGGCGTTTGCCAGGTAGCCCCAAAGGCCATGAATACCGATACAAACAAGGCACCCGTCACAAATTCCACCAGTGGATAGCGGTGAGCGATCGGCAGCCGGCAGGTGCGACAACGCCCTTTTAGCCACAGCCAGCCAAATACTGGCACGTTGTCATAGGGCTTAAGTGGCGTCTTACACTGCGGGCAGCGAGAAGGCGGGTACAGCAGTGAGAGCCCTGCTGGCAGTCGGTAAACCACCACGTTTAAGAAGCTGCCTACCGAAGCTCCCCAAATAAAAACGATTAGAATAGGACCCAGAATATCCACGCCATCAAGCTGTGTAAACACCAGGACAGGGCTAGCGGCTCTGTCTTCCTCAAGATGCCCACTTAACAGCCATCGTTGATACAAAGCAGCCCCAATGGTGCCATCCAGCTAAGCAGCCCTAAACCAGACCGGGCTCAATTTGGCTAAAGGGTACAAAGCACTCTTGCGGCAGCAGAATCGGTCTGTCGCCGAAGACTAGCTTGCCGCGATGGTTAGCCCGGCCAATCGCGACGCCAGTGGGGCGCTGCATGACTTCCGGATGAACTTCGTAAAAGGTGCGATAGATATGCCTGGCTGCTTTTAGCAGATCTGGATTAAGCAGCGCAGAATCGTCTCCAAAGGCCAGTCGGTCGACACTTTCATGCTGCCGGTTCGGCGCTGCCGCTGACCATCTTTGCTGCGCTGAGGTTATGCTTCCGAAGGCTCCATTCATCCCAGTTGACTCCCAGTTACTTAAATAGAGATTAGGGCCTTTTCGAGCGCCTGACCCATCCCTTCACAGCCGACGGCGATCATTCCCTCTGACATGATGTCCCCAGTGCGATAGCCCTGGTCTAGCACAGTCAGCACAGCCTGCTCAATTTGGGCGGCGGCGGCGGGCTGATCGAGGCCGTAGCGCAGCATCATCGCCGCACTCAGCACCTGAGCGAGCGGGTTAGCCTTGTCCTGTCCGGCAATATCGGGCGCTGAACCATGCACCGGTTCAAACAAGCCAGGCCCGCTTTCCCCCAGACTGGCAGATGGTAGCATACCGATGCTGCCGGTCAGCATGGCCGCCGCGTCAGACAAGATATCGCCAAAGAGATTGCCAGTGACAATTGTGTCGAACTGTTTGGGCGCACGCACGAGCTGCATGGCCGCATTGTCTACATACAGGTGAGAAAGATCTACGTCGGGATAGTCGGCGCTGAGGGCGGTGATGCGATCGCGCCAAAGCTGAGACACTTCCAGCACATTGGCCTTATCTACCGAGCACAGCCGCCCCTTGCGCTTACGAGCAATGTCGTAGGCAACCCGGCCAATCCGGTCAATTTCTCTTGAGGTGTAGGCCATTGTGCTCACCCCCCGCTGCTGACCGTCCTCAGTGGTAAAAATGCCCTTAGGCTGACCGAAGTAAATACCTCCGGTGAGTTCGCGCACCACCATAATATCTACCCCCTCCACGATCTCCGGCTTAAGAGAAGAAGCGCTCAGCAGCTGCGGCAAAATAGTGGCGGGCCGGAGGTTAGCAAACAGCCCCAGTCCTGACCGCAGCCCTAGCAGCCCGGTTTCTGGCCGCTGTGCCCGAGGCAGCCTGTCCCACTGGTAGCCGCCGATTGCCGCGAGTAGTACCGCATCGCTCTGACGGCAAGCAGTTAGCGTCTCTTCTGGCAGTGGGGAGCCGGTCGCGTCGATAGCCGCCCCGCCCAATAGCGCCGTGCTGAAGTCAAAAGCAATGTCGTGCTGCTGGCCCACTTGCTTGAGAACGGCGACAGCCACGGTCATAATTTCGGGGCCAATGCCGTCACCCGATAGCAGCGTAATGCGGAATGGCGCTTTCATAAGAACCGTTGAAGGGGACGGGTGTCATAATACCCGATGGGCTGTGCGGTAAAATACCAGCATATCAACTGAATGAGGCGGGAATCTGCCCTATCTATGGCTTTTCTTCGTGATGATTTGGCTCAGCTCGCTGCTTATCAATCGCCTCATCCGGCGGAGGGGGGAGCGCAGCCGATTTTAGACCCGCTCGATACCAACGAGAGCCCGATTGACCTGCCTGACGATATCAAGTCGGCACTGGCAGTGCAGTACCAGACAGCGATCGCTGCCAATCGCTACCCAAACAGCAGTCACCTCGCGCTCAAGCAGGCAATCGTCACCTACGCAGTTGAGTCTGGGCACCTTCCCCCAGGGCAGATAGGCTCTGAGAATATCAAGCCTGAAAACATTACGGTGGGCAACGGTTCCGACGAGCTGATTCGCTCGATTATCATGGCTACCTGTCTGGGGGGACACGGCTCTATTTTGGTGGCCGAGCCTACTTTTTCGATGTACGCCATCCTGGCGGAAACGCTAGGTGTGCCAGTGCGTCGCGTTGGTCGCAGCGACGCGTTTGAAGTGGATGTAGCAGCGGCTCAAGCCGTCATTTCCCACCCTGACACCACCCCGCCGGTACGAGCTGTCTTCATGGTGCATCCCAACTCACCGACAGCAAACGCTCTCACAGCCAGAGAGCTGGACTGGCTCAGACAGCTGCCAGCGGATATCTTGGTCGTCGTCGACGAAGCCTATTTTGAATTTAGCGGCCAGACGACCCTGGGTGAAGCGCTGAGCCGTCCTAACTGGATAGTGACCCGGACATTTTCTAAAGCCTTTCGGTTAGCCGCTCATCGGGTCGGCTACGGTATCGCTCACCCTGCGATCACAGCAGCCCTAGAAAAACTCCGACTACCTTACAACCTGCCCAGCTTCTCCCAAGCCGCAGCGCTGACGGCGCTCGCCCATCGTGATCGGCTGCTCACTCAAATTCCCACGCTATTAGCGGAGCGCCAGCGGCTGCTCGATGCGCTCTCTGACCATTTTTACCTACGGGTATGGCCCAGCGACAGTAATTTCTTGTACGTTCGGCTGAGCGATCGCGGCCTAGCCGTCCTAGAGTCCGCCGCACAGACAGATGGGCTAGCTGAGCTGTTTCAGCGATTGTGTGCCCAGGGAACGCTCACTCGCCATACCGGCGGCGGACTGCGTATCAGCATCGGCACTGCCGCCGAAAATCAGCGCACGCTCGTCAACTTACAGCAGGCGTTAGAACTAAAGGCGTGAGTCCTCTGATCAAAGGAATTTCTTCCCCCAATAAACTCACCAAATGAATCCAGAGCGGATGCGGTGGATCGTCTGAGGAAGGACACCGACGAGTAGGGCAAACGCTTCATCGGGGACTCGGTCTACCGTAGCCTGATCGAAATAGGTCTTAAACTGCTCCAGAATCATCCGAGCGCGATCATCCGGGCTGGGCTGATCGGTAAAGTTTTGAGTCAGCCGAATCCACTGCAGGCGAATTTTAATTGCATTTTGATGAGCTTCATGTGAGTCAGGCGCTAGCAAAGAAAGATTGCCAATAGGAATGACCTGGACGATGTCTTCATCTAAATCACCGCCGACGGCAGCACCTGGGCCTGCAAACTCCGCGTGAAATTCTCGCAGCACAATCAGACCGTTGCGACGGCGGCTATTGACCACCCATAGCTGGCCGCTGTCTATCTTTTCTGCCACTTCATCAGCTTTTAAATGTTGACTCACGGATGCGCCGAAGGATTTCCAGTCTCCTGCTTTAAGGGCGGGAGATAAGCAGCCGGTCGACTGCGAAGCGATATTAACCTCCATGGTCCGACAAATGCCTGCTCCAGAGAACCTAGCTTCAGAAGACCTAGCTTTAGAAGACCTAGCTTCAGAAGACATTGTAGACCCAAGTGAAAAGTGAGTAGACTTTCCCACTGTCGCTGTCCTTCGGGTCGATGTGTCGGGCATGACTACTTTAGCAGCGGAAACCAGATCCATATGTCGAGGCATTGAGTCAGCGTATCTGATGACGGCAATAGGTGCTCGTCCCTAATGTGATACGAATTATGTACAGAGAATAAAAGAACCAGTAAGTTTTACTCATTCTTTATGATGGCACCCATCGCGCTTTACATGCGGAACATAAACTCCACGTAACTAACAGTTACCTCAGCATATTTGCGCAAGAGACCCTGTAAGCTTTCTATCACAAAAAACGAACGGCATCATGATCTTTTAAGCAGTCTGAATCGTACTGTCGTCTGCTTGCTATGGGCAGTATTGCAGTGCCTTTTTGGTTTATATTTTTTAACGTATTGGCCTTTAGAGCGCAATTGCCTATGACTTCTCTTCTGATGCGGCTTGTCGGTCTGGGTTCACCTGCTTTGAAAGCAGTAGGCGTTGGGGCCTAAAGCCAAGCCCAGAAAGTATGGGGTTACTGACTTCGCAGGGACGGTAGCCAGCTTGGGTATAGAGGGCTCGGGCGACCGAATTGTCGGCCATAACATGTAGATAGAGATGATGAAAGCCCCAGTTGCGGGCAATGCTTTCACAGGTCAGTAAGAGCTGCCCAGCAGTCCCTTGACGGCGATGTGCCGGTGTGACCGCTAAGTTGGAGAGGTAAGCGCGCTTCGAGGGGAAAAGCTGCCACGATTCGCAGGGGCGTTGAGAAATCTCAACCGTGCCGATCACCGCTTCCGACTGCGCAGACTCGGGATGTAAGGTAGTGGCAACCAGACAGGCGTACTGGCCTGCGGGTGTTTTCAGGCGGGTTTTAATGTCTTCTTGAATGCCAATCCGCATCAGCCAATAGAGCCACTGGGTCGCTTGGGCTTGAGCATAAAAGCTAGCCAGTAAAACAGCTACGAGCTGGGACAGATCTGTGGGACGGGCGGCTCGAATGCGGAAGGGCGATCGCCGGGAAGTAAGGGGGAGGGCGGGCTCAGCATTGGCCTGTGACATAGTAAAGACTCGAAAGCGGGTGGGAACTTTATAGAGGACGCTGCATCGCTGCCTTAATACTGTAAGCGGTTTACTCTAGCCAAGCAGGACTGCTTTCTACTTTGCTGCTTTTGCGCGTCAGTCCCCAGCATAGGCGTGACCCTTCCGGGATAGCTGTTTCGGTTCAAATGAGAGATTGATGCATGGCAGTTAGAGAGCGCGATCGACGAAAAAAGGCCGTCAAGCACAAGATCTTGGTGGTAGACGATGAGCCAGATAATTTGGATTTACTCTATCGGACGTTCTACCGAGATTTCAGCGTTATCAAGGCTCAAAGCGGCCACGATGCCCTGGCAATGCTGGCAGAGCAAGGCGATATTGCGGTGATCATCTCTGACCAGCGAATGCCCGGTATGAGCGGCACCGAGCTGCTGCGGCTGACGGCAGATCGCTATCCCAACTCAATTCGGATCATGCTCACAGGCTATACCGATGTCGAAGACCTGGTAGAGGCAATCAACGAAGGGAAGGTGTTCAAGTATGTGACCAAGCCCTGGGAGGAAGCGGATCTGAGAACGGTCGTCAATCAGGCGGTAGATACGCATAGCGTGCTACATGCCCGCACTCAAGAACTCAACCGGGTTGTGCGTCAAGAAACGCTGCTAAACGCGATTACCAATACCATTCGCAGCGCTCAAACTTCTCAGGAGATGCTGAAGACCATCGTAGAGACACTGGGAACTGCTTTTGAGCTGGACTATGGCGTTGTGAAGTCGCTAGCGGACGTTAGCGCTCCGGCGTTTTACTATGTGGGCACAGAGGTCCCGGCAGAGCGGCAGACGACGGCGGCTTTGGCGCTGCTGGAGAAGACAGTCTGGCAGACGGCATTGACGCAGCACTTGGAGCTACCTGAAGATGTGGCAGAAGCTGCGCCTACTCAGGAAAGTGTAGCGGCCTATCAGACTTTAGATATTCATGCCAGTCTGCTGATTCCGCTCACCTGTAAGCAAGATGTGCTGGCGGTACTGGCTCTGCACAAGTGCACCCAGCATAAGCCGTGGGAAGAGAGCGAGATCAAGCTGCTGACGACGCTGGCAGATCAGGCGGCGCTGGCGCTTTCTCAAACCTGGACTTACGAGCGGGTTCAGTCCTTAGCCCAGCGCGAAGTTCTGATTAATACCATCACCCAAGCACTGCACGCCAGTCTAGATCCGAGCGAAATCTTTGCGGCGATTACCCACAAGCTGGGCCAGGCACTCTATGCAGATAGCTGCACGCTGTCGCTGTGGACGGAGACGCATTCTCAATGTGTCGGTCGGTATGACGGGGATAACGTATCGATGCCAACGCTACCAGAAGCGAGCGTGGTGATCGCTGAAGATAAAATGTTCGCCCAGATGCTGCTAACCAAGCAGCCGGTGATGGTGAATGCTTGCGCGATTGAAGATCAGATCGAGACTCCGAGCGATTCTGTGATGGGTCATCTGTCCGCCCAGGGGCTATCTAATGAGATTGCGCTACTGGCAGTCCCTCTGTTGGCAGAGTCAAAGGTGACAGGCTGTATCATGCTGCGCCAGGATCATTGCGATCG
The DNA here is from genome assembly GCA_049646425.1 of Phormidesmis sp. Lineage (GTDB taxonomy): Bacteria > Cyanobacteriota > Cyanobacteriia > Phormidesmidales > Phormidesmidaceae > Phormidesmis. The sequence goes on from JBARVU010000116.1 coordinate 24,173, forward strand.
CCAGTGGCAAAGGGAAGAGGTGGCGCTGGCCCAAGCCGTGGCAAATCAGGCGGCGATCGCCGTCCAGCAAGCCAACCTGTACCAAACAACCCGGCAGCAGGCCGAACAGCTGATCGCGCTAGACCTGCAAAAAAATGCCTTCTTTCAGAACATTTCGCACGAATTTCGGACGCCTTTGACGCTGACAATTGGCCCCTTAGAATCGGCGGTGGAGCGAGGCGAAGGCCTCGATAAAGAGCAGTCGGTGATTGCCCTGAGAAATTCTCGGCGATTACTGCGACTGGTCAATCAGCTACTGGACTTGCAGCGGCTCGATGCCGGAAAAATGCAGCCCACCTTCAGACCCTGCGATTTGGCGGTCTTTACCGTTGAGGTTGTAGAAGCCTTTCAGACCTACTGCGAGCGCAAAGAGATTACGCTGTCGACTGAGATTGAGCGTTGCCTCCCCGTTTATTTAGATATGGAGAAGTTCGATAAGGTACTGTACAATCTGCTCTCCAACGCGATGAAATTCACCC
>JBARVU010000117.1:0-11882 GCA_049646425.1 Phormidesmis sp.
CGCAGGTGGATGTGGAGAGCGCGATCGCCCCCGAAGCTTCTGTAAAAGCCGCCATTTACTCGCCAGCAGATGGGCAGGTGAACCCAACCGCGCTGACCAAGGCTTTAGTCGCAGTGGCGCAGGCTCGCGGCGTCACGTTTTGCTGGGATGCAGAGGTAACTCAGCTGACAATGGCAGGGCCGCGCTGTATGGAGGTGCAAACGACGGCGGGTGACTTTCCGGCAGATTGGGTGGTGCTTTCGGCGGGGCTAGGCTCCTCTGCGCTGACTGGCTTTGCCGCTGAGCCTTTGGAACTGATGCCCGTTTTAGGACAGGCAATGGAAATTCAATTGCCGCAGGGTTTGGGCCATGCCGACTTTCAGCCGGTGATCAACGGCGACGATGTTCACCTGGTGCCTTTGGGTGCGGGGCGCTACTGGCTGGGGGCGACGGTGGAGTTTCCACCAGAGCGCGGGGAGCTAGCGGCAGATGCGGAGCGGTTTGCAGAAGTGCGGCGGGGGGGAGAGCGGTTTGTGCGGGCGATCGCCGGGGCCAAAGTTCTCAAAACCTGGAGCGGCTTGCGGCCTCGCCCCGTTGGTCAACCGGCCCCGGTGATCAAGCCTTTGGGTGACACCGACAACGTCATCCTAGCTACTGGCCACTATCGCAACGGCGTCTTGCTTGCGCCTGCGACTGCTCAACAGCTCTGTGAACGATTACAGCAGCACGACCTGTAGCATCGAGTTGGCGGTATCCAAATCGTGGGTTTACGGAATGTCTCAAAGGCTGAGCTGATTACGGACGAGAATACGTGGAGTCGGTGGAAAGGGAAGATGCCTGTAATCTACAACAAAGACGCTGTGAGCGACCCTTAGCGCTCAATTGTCTCCTCTAGAGATTGCCGCAGTTCCTCCGTCAAAGCCATCACCGCTGATCGCCCTGCCCGTCGGCTCTGCTGATAGTCGGCCAGATGTGGGGTAACGGCAATCGGCGACTGCACGGTCACTTTCACCCAGCGATCGCCTAGCCGAGGGCGAGCTGGCAGCTTGTCTCCGGCCAAACGAGCCAGCATGTCTGACATTAGCAAAGTCGTTTCAGCGCAGCGCTCAAACGAGGGCTTTTCTCGCACGTAAAGCCCATCGACGGCGACAAAACTCTCGACTATCCGCATGTGCAGTTCTCGTAAGCTGGCTTCTTGTGCAGCCCAGTCGGCCAGCCCGCGCGCTAGAGGAGACAGCGGCGAGGGCAAATCTTCTCGGTAAATGTAGCCCCAGCTAGCTTCTTCTAAGCGCCGACAGCGATCTACCAGGCTGCCCTTATTAGGCAGGTTAAAAAACTGTTCAGCGACCTGCAGAGACCGATCCAACAGTTGCTGCAACCGCTCAGAACAGTCTTCCGGCGTCAGTGCTGCTGCCGGCTCGGCATTGGTAGAATCTGAACCGTCTGCCGCTGCGCTTTCGCCCTTGTCAAACTGCTGATGATGGCAGCGCGTATAAAACACCTCCATCGTTTTGATCAGATGCTCACCCAGCCGCAGTATGCGCACATAACAGTCTTTGTCTGGCGTCGGCGAGCTGACAGTGGGTTGAGCAAGGCCGCTTTGAGCTTCTAGCTTTGACAAGAATGCGGCCAGCTTAGGCCAGTTGGGCTGCTCATAGTGATACTGGATACCAATCGGCACGATAAAGACATCTTCGCTGCGCTGGCTGCGCTGTAAGTCTTCGGCACACCAAAAGCCGAGCTGAGCGACGCCTGGTTCCAACGGCCCAAGTCGTTCGCTGTGTCCATTGGTGGCCCCTTCAGGCGCGACGACCATGGGCATTGAGCCTTCGAGCATCAGCTTACGAGCGGCCTTGAGACCAACCCAGTCCGGCTTACGTCCGCGTCGAATCGGGACACCGCCAATCCGAGAGAGCAGCCAGCCAATGCTAGCTCCCGCCCAAATCGTCATTCCCCGCTCGTAGATGAAGTGGGTGTGCACCGGCTGCTTGAGGGCAATGCCCTGACGTTTGGCAGCTTGGGCAACCGCCTGCGAACACAAATACAGCCCACTCAGGGGATCATCTACCTCAACATGACGTGGCGCCATGATAAACCGGGCATTCCCGGCCTCAAACTGCGCGTAAAGGTCGACTAAAGGCTGCACATTGGCCACTTCGATGCGGCGAATACCTGCCGGTAGCCAGGGCCGCAGGCGCACCTGAAGCAAAACCGGCAGCGCCCAGTGAACGGCTCGCAGTACCCAGGGATTATAAGCCGTAGGGATGAATGCAAGCGACGGCTGGAGACGACGAGTGAGTTGAGGCATAGGCACGAGCCGACAAAAAGGGCCAAGACGTGATCTTATCAACGCCTCGGCCCTTCTACAAGATTGAGTTATGCCCGGATCTGAACCAAATTCGTGTGAATTTGACTAGTTTGGCACGACTTGAACGATCAGCGATCTCCGATCAAACGTCTGTACCTTGCTCACCTTCGACAGGTCTTCGACCACCCGGTTGAGCAGGTCAGTGGCGCGATCCCGGTGCTGATGCTCCCGGCCTCGCAGGCGTACCTGAAACTTCACCGAGTCACCCCGCTCCAACCATGCCAGCGCTTTGTCAATACGCACCTTATAGTCAGAATCGCCCACATTAGGGCGTAGGCGAACCTCTTTGACAGAAGTACGGGCGCTTTGCTTTTGACGCTTACGGCTCTGATACTGGTGCTTGCCGTAGTCCAAAATCTTAGCGACGGGATTTTCCTGGTCGGGTGAGACCACTACGAGGTCAAGTTTGGCAGCCTTGGCCAAAGCCAGTGCCTCTGACGTGTCTGTCAGGCCGCGATTCGTACCTTCGTTGTCAATCAGAAGAACCTGCGCGGCTCGGATCTGTTGATTGATGAGTGGTTTCTTAGCGATTGTATTTTCCTCTTTAAAGAACGCGACAGGGATAAACGAGTAACCGGCCAACTCACCGTTATATTAAGGTGCGTTGATAAGTCAATTTGATAAGTTGGGCTAATGGGCAAGCCAATAGCTTACTGCTGATATATCCACAATATATATGTCATTTTAATCCAACTTGCCAGGATGGTAACCCACCCCGGCAATGTGTCTTTACAAACCAGCCCAATCCCCCGCCACTCAGTCCTTTTCTAAAGGTGGCGATGTGGAACTGTATCCGCGTTAGATGCGGGCACAGCCACCGTCAAAGAGGGGCACCGTCATACTGAAGTTTTCGCCATAGGTGAGCTTTTGCTCTGCTAGGATGCCCAGGGCAATTTTTTCACCAAGGCGAGCAGACTCATAGTAGTCGGTAAAGAAATGAACGCCTGCCCAGTCACGCCCGATAGAGATGTTCGCTGCGAGCTTGTTGAGTTCGCCCTCTACTGTGAGCGATCGCCCCTGGTCGGTAGATTCCAACTGCGAGCCATTTTGCGAAATCGTGTAGGGCTGAGGCAACACATAGCCATGGTCAAAGAAGGCTTTGAGAATGGTGACGCAAGCGCCTGCAACCGTGGCATGACCGGCCCCGTAGGAGGGGTGCATCGGCGATCCTTCCGGAAAGGCCATCGGCAGCAGGTACACATTGTCTCGGTCAAATTCGTGATGAGATTCATGGCAGACGCCTAGCTCAGCCAGATATTTTTCGTTTTGAGCTTTGTTGTGGGCAGATACCTTGTGCAGCGTGTCGCTGATTTTGTCGCTGAGATTAGAAACCGCCGCCAGACTGGACGACTGGGTGTCGCGCCACTGGTGGATGTATCCGGCGATCGCCTCTGGCCGAGCTCGCCGGTGCACATTGAACTTCTGATAGCGAACGGCCTTGAGCGCGCGGGTCGCCACTTCAGTCACCAGTGACAGAATGTGAGGCCCCCCGAAGTGGGCAAATCCCTGCTGATGGTCGAGGCTGTCTGGCGCCTGAAAGGGAATGCCGGGATCAAACGGAACGCCGATTGCGAGCATCGTCAGGCAGGCGTTGAGGTAAGCCTGATAGAGCGCGTCGTAGTGAACGTAGGTGGCCAAATCGCGAGGGGTGGTGATAAAGCGATACTTTTGTTCGCCGTTTTCGTAGGTCTCTTTGCCGCGCAGATCAGCGCCATTTTGCACATCGAGCCACCACTCCCAGCTGGTCATGTAGTCCCGGTGTGGCGTGGCCTTACGCACTTTGTGCGCGAATACCATCGAGCCGTAGGCGACCAGGCCATCGAGGACACCATCTTTGTCACTGCCGAGTTCAGGGGTGCCGCGAGAAAGGAACTGAGAGAGATAGGGGCCTTCAGTATCGCCAAACGCATTGCCGCGAAAGGCATTTTGAGGCGTCAGCGGGCCTCGGCGACGGGCCTCGGCGGCAGCGCTCAGCGGTAGCGGCGTATTTTGAAACCAGGCGAGGTTGTTCAGTCTATCAATCGCAGCAGCCACGTCGGCATTGTTCTCAAACTCAGCAAACGGAATGTCTCGCAGAAGCGCCATTTCATAGACTTCAGCGACTTCGGCAACATACTCGTCGCTGTCGAGCGTCGGCGCAGGCGGCATCGTCACGGACTGAGGGTCAGGGCCTTCCAAATCAAACGCTAGGCCAGCGCCTGCACTCTCCCACCCTCGGACGTTAGCGTCGCATTCTTGAGTGAATTGAGATTTCCATTCAACAGCATCACTGTCGACTGAGCCCTTTGGTCCTAAGGGTGTGTCTTTAAAGTCGCGAGTGTCTCCTGAGTCAATACCTCGAACAAACTGTTGGTAGTCGGCAGGATCGCAAATTAGGCCGTCTTGTTCGTGGTGGGGGAGTCCTTTGGTGTAGTTGGTCAAGTGGGAAGGCTTGTTGCCCCGGACGGTTGGCCCTTCGTCAAAGCGGTAGCGCAGCTCTTCACCGTTGGCCTGATGCTTGTCGTGGGGGCGATCATAGGCTAGCTTAGCGGCAGCAATACGAGTTTCTAGCGCTCTAGTTTTACGAGATTCCATAGAGTATTACCTGATATGGGGGACTGAGATATCCCCAATCTATGAAACTTCGTCGAGGAAGGCAGTACCCATCGGGGTTCTTTCGAGAGCCTGTAACAGCTTGTTAATAACTCGCTCCACAAAAAATAAACAGGCTTGTCTATGCCGGAAGGTATAGTCCAATGGTGCTACCGACATTCCTCCGGGAAGAGTGCTTTTTGTTACCGCTATTGTTTGATAAAAGAATTATGGGGCTGCAGTTTTTTTGCTCATTTAATTATGCTGATATAGCTAGGTATTTCCCATGCTAAGTTGGACTCTGTTGTTTTTGGTCGTTGCAATTATTGCGGGTGTTTTAGGGTTTGGCGGCATCGCTGCTGGCGCCGCAGGCATTGCCAAGATTTTGTTCTTCGTATTCTTAGTTATTTTCGTGATTTCTTTGATAACAGGCAGCGTGCGACGTCCCCGTGTCTAGGCTTTGCTAAACCAGTGAGCTAGAAAAAGACTCGCGACAGTCTTAGCCTCTGGTAACAGCTTTGCCAGAGGCTTCATGCTGTTCGAAGATAGAACAATTCACAGCGTGACCGTCAAAAGATGCCAGGTGCCTATACCAGCCGCGATTCCTAAAGCTAAGACGACCGGCGCAAACCAGGCAACGGTTCGCTCAGGAAAAGTGTGAATGCGAGAGAGGCCACTGTAAAGGGTGATGAGCGCATGGGAGAAGGCCCACAGCACCGCTATCAAAGCCAGCGCGTAAGCTAGCCAGCTCCCTTCTAACCCACCTGTCCACATAGGTGACTGTCGAATCGTTGCAGTGACCGCCACGATAAGGCCCAAAGGCGTGATCGCCGTTCCCAATATAAAGATATCAGCTGCCCAGAGCCCCCGAATCCGTAAACAAACGCGGGCGATCGCCACCGTCAGCACCATCATCACGAACATGAGTCCGCCTGCTGCCCACAGCCGAGAAGCCACCAACCAGCTATCGGCTGACAGATACACTAAACCCGCTGCTACAAAGCAGAGGTTTGCAATGACGGCCAGACCATAGCCCGCCAGCGCCGCCTGCCGGGAAGACAGTCGCCAGTAGGTGGGCAGCATTTCCCCAGCCGGGTTGCTGAGCAGTTTAAAGACTGAAGCAAAGGCCAACAGTAGCCGTAAGCCTGGTCGCTTGGGAGGCCGCTGGCCAAGCTGGGGGCGAGAGCTGACGCCCGGCGCCCAGTAGGTTTGCTTTGAGGTTCTTGGTCGGGGTGGCTGCCGAGGGGGTGGCTGCGAGGAAGGCCGACCGGTCTGGGCCCGCTCGTCTAGCTGCAGCGGCCAGGCAGCGGGTGGCGGTAAAAAGGTGCTGGCCCGGCGAATTGGGTCGGTCGGTCGGTGGCGGGCTGACCGACGACCGGTGAGGCGTGAGAGCTGTTGAGCGGCTTTGCCCAGTGCCCGGACAGGCCCTGACCGCCCGGCTGTGCCAAACGGTCTGAGGTACTGCTGCAAATGATGATATTTGGTCATGTCGCCCTGTTCGCGATAGAGGCGGGCAGCTCGGCGCAGATCTTTGGCAGCCTCGTTGAGATCGTTCAAATCCTGATGCGCCAGTCCCCGCCGATAGTAGTATCGAGCGTCTTCGGGGTCGCAGGCGATCGCCTCAGTAAAAGCCGCGATCGCGCTCTGCACATAGTTCAATCGATAGCGAGCCAGGCCCTGGTAGTAATAGGCGTCGGCGTCGGTGGGGCTGAGGGCAATAGACTGCTGGCAATCAGTGAGCACCCCTGAATCGTCCTCTAGCCAGTAGCGCACTTCGGCCCGGCGAAGATAGGCTTCAGCAAACTGGTGGTCGAGAGCGATCGCCTGAGTGTAGTCTCTCAGCGCCGCCCGATAGCGACGAGAAAAGCTGTGACCCACGCCCCGAATATAAAAGTCAGTAGGCGTTTGCGGGTTGGCCGGAAGCCGGGCCCCGTGCCCCTGCTGGCTGCGGTCATATTGCTGGCGCTGCACCCGGTCTATAAGCACTTCATATGCTTCTTGGAGCGCTTGAAACCTGGCCGCTGCGCCGGGCTGATGAGGGTTCAGATCCGGATGATACTGCCGTGATAGCTGGCGAAAAGCGGCTTTGATCTCTCGGTGGCTAGCATTTCTAGACAAGCGCAGGCGGTGGTAGTAGTCACCGGAAGATGAAGCCATGGAGAAACGCTAAAGACAAAAGTTGAGAGGCGATAGGCTTTTAAGCGCCCAGCGCGTACCTTATCTTAACGACTTTTTTGCTGTCGAATAGATTGCTCGGGTACACCTTTAGCATCAGCCTTGCCTTAGCATGAGCCAAACTTAAGCTCGAATTAAGATTGGCTCGATCTATTCCTATTGATAGAGCGTAGGAATCCAATATCCAGCGCTGCGAGATCTATCCTCAAATAGGTCTAAAGTTTTTTCTGTGCTTCACTTATGCAATCACCATCACCTACACCGTTACTCAAGCGGCTCCTGCCATTGACTGCGGCTAACGGGTTGACCTCTCAGTTAGGTCATCGTGTGACCCTGGGCCTTGCTGCTTGTTTGCTGATCGGCACCGCTGCCTGTACAAACAGCTCAGTTATTCCCCCGCCTGCTGATACTGCTGCAGAGTCCGCCGCTGCTGATGAAAGCCAGTCAGAGAGTAAGCCTTTGGTCGTGACGACGGTAGCTCCAATCACGAATATTGTGAGCAATATTGCGGGCGATCGCCTCCGAGTGATCGGCCTCGTTCCCGAAGGCACTAACTCCCACACCTTTGAGCCCCGCCCTTCCGACGGCGAACTCCTGGCTGAGGCCGATCTTGTCCTGGTTAACGGACTCTCCTTAGAAGTCCCCTCTATGGAGATGGCAGAGGCCGTCAAGCCCGAAGATACCCCGATCTATGAGCTAGGCACTAACACCATCGACCAGGAACAGTGGCTATTTGACAATAGCTTCCCAGCGTCGGCAGGCAAGCCCAATCCTCACCTGTGGGTGAATCCTGACCACGCTGCTGACTATGCCGAGCTCGCCACCGAGCAGCTGATCGCGCTCGATCCAGAAGGCAAGGAAACCTTTGAAGCGAATCTAGCCAGCTTCTTAGCCAAGCTAGACCAGCTTGATGCGGTGACTCAGGAAGTGGTTGCCACCATACCCGAAGAAAACCGGAAGCTGCTGACCTATCATGACTCCTGGCCTTACTGGGCGCGTAAATACGGCTTTGAGGTGATTGGCGCGGTGCAGCCCTCTGACTTTAGTGAACCGTCTGCGCAGGAAGTTGCTGCCCTCGTCGATCAGATTCGCGAGAGTAAAGTGCCCGCCATTTTTGGTTCAGAAGTCTTTCCTAGCAAAATTTCTGAGCAAATTGCCCGCGAGGCCAACGTCAAGCTAGAGAATACTGCCGACGATGACTTGCCCGGCGAAGGCTCAGCTAACGCGACTGAGAACACTAATCCTGAACATACCTATCTCGGCATGATGGCGGACAACCTGCGCATCATTGCCAATGCGCTAGGCGGCGACGCGAGCGCGGTCGATTCGCTAGATGTAACCAATGTCGTCAAGTAGGTCGTCAAATAGGTGAACAGGGTAGTCTCTCAGCGCGATCGCACTCCTGCAATCTGCGGTTGATCTGGGCAGATTCTGTTTAATATCTAAAAAACCTAACTGAACCTCCCTAGATGAACTACCGTGAGAAGGCTCAGATTCGACAAAACCGTTTGGCAGCCGTTAGCTAACAGTTTCGGCTAAGCCGTTAATTCCATAAAACATCCCCTAACATCTCCGCTTAAAGTCCTTTTTACTGTCTGCAACAATCGTTAGGGATCCGCCTTTTATGCACGCTCTTTTAGAAGCGAGAAATCTATCCTGTGGATATCAGGGCCAGCAAATATTCGACGGCATAGATTTCAAGCTTCACCCAGGCCAATTTTCTGGCCTTGTCGGGCCATCGGGCTCCGGCAAAACAACGCTCATCAAGTCTTTGATGGGACTCGTACAGCCCTGGCAAGGCCAAATCTGCTATCGAGGACAGCCCGTGCCGACAGGTGCAAATTTATTTGGTGGGCGCTCTAGGCGTCCCAGAATTGGCTATGTGCCTCAGGTAGAAACCGTGGATTGGAGTTTTCCGGTAACTGCAGCCGAGGTCGTGATGATGGGCCGCTACCGGCCGCGAAATTTTTGGCCGCTGCCTTCTCGGCGAGACCGGGCGATCGCGACCCACTTACTCGCGCGCGTCGGCGCTGCCGAGATCGCCCATCAGGCCATCGGAGACCTCTCCGGCGGTCAGCAGCAGCGCGTCTTTCTAGCCCGCGCCCTCGTCGGCGATCCCGAACTGCTGCTGCTCGATGAACCGACTAGCAGCGCTGATATTCAAACTCAGCATGAGCTCTTGCACCTGCTCTGGGATCTTAACGATCAAGGGGTGAGCATTCTACTGTCGACTCACGATCTCAACTCCGTGGCCACCCATTTGCCCTGGGTGGTGTGCTTTAACCACGGTATTATCGTCGAAGGTAAGCCTCTAGACGTTTTGACTTCAGAGACTCTCAGTCAGACCTTTGGCGGTGATATGGTGGTTCAGCAGCAGGGTAACCACGTGCTGATTGCCAGTCGGGCCACTGCGATCGCGCATCCGGTACAGCGCCCTCGGCCTACCCTGCTCAATTCTGGCAACGCCGATCTGGAAAGCTCACATGCTAATCATCCTCATGGCAGATAGACCTTACAGCCGATAACGCAGTTTATTTACGAACGGGAGCCTCACCATGGAGCTGTTATTACGCCCCTTCCAATATGACTTTTTCACGCGGGCGCTGCTGGTCTCTGCCATGGCAGGACTGCTGTGCGGGGTGATGGGTGTGTACATCACTACCCGCCGCATGAGCTATATTGCCCACGGGCTTTCTCATGCGATTTTGGGCGGTGCCGTCTTAAGCTACGTGATTGGGGTAAATTTTTACTTGGGCTCGGGGCTGTGGGGCTTTTGCGCGGCGCTGCTGATTCAGTATCTCAGCACTCGCAAGATTTATGCGGATGCGGCGATTGGGATTGTCACAACGGCGAGTTTTGCGATGGGAATTGCGATCATCAGCACCTACCGGCAGTTTACGCAGAGCTTTGAAGCGGCTTTGTTTGGCAATGTGTTGGGCATTGCGCCAAGCGACGTTTGGGTGGTGGCCGCTGTGACCTGTGTGCTGATCGCACTGGTGGCGGCGTTCTACCGACCCCTGCTGTTCTGGTGCTTTGACCGCGAGGTCGCTCAGGTGCATGGGGTGCCAGTGCTGGCGATGGACGTCCTCTTTGCGCTAATGCTGGCGGCACTGCTGGTGACGACCTTGCAGATACTTGGAGTGACGATGGTGATTTCGGCGGTGGTGATTCCGGCGTCGATTGCACGGTTGTTGAGCGATCGCTTCAGCCACATGATGTTTATTTCTGCTGGACTAGGCGCGTTCTTTTCGCTGTTTGGTATTTATCTAAGCTACTACTTTGATATTGCCAGCGGAGCCAGTGTGGTCTTGCTGTCTACGTTAGGGTTTGCGATCGCCCTGACCTGGAGCAGCCTCCAACAAAAGCGGCAAATTGCCTCACAGCCCCTAAAAATTTGAAGGGAAAATACGTGAACGGGCTGGGCATGGGTAAAGAGCCCTACAGCCCAGCCCTGCATTAATTTTATTAAGAGCGATAAATTAGCTCTCAGGGGGTGTCGGTATGACTCGATAGAATCCCCATTTATTTTTCTACTGCCAGAGCGCAACACTCAAGATGTTAGTTAAAAGAAATTCCCCAATCTTGATAGAAGCAAGTGAAGACCTCTAGTAAACTCGAATCTCTCAAAAGCTTGCCTACACCTATCGTATCGTGTAGTTCAGATCGACGAATCCATTGTCGCCAGCAAGATAAAACCAAGCACATCCCTCTTGAACAGGCGTTAGTCGAAGAATATATTCTCCAGGGGACTGCGGGAACTCAACTACAGCTTTCTGTGCCATCGCTTCATCGGGTAGTAAGGGGGTAGGTAAAAAGCTTCGTATGCCATCTAGGGCGACTTCTTTCGTTTCAGCGTTCAGCCACTGATAGGAAAGACGAACACCCCCGGCGCCTGTAGCCATCTTAAAGGTCTCACCAGTCAGATTCCTGAGCTTCAGGTCGAAGACTTTGTATTCCTTTTTACCCCGAATCATCGCAAAAACAGGATTAGCATAGAAATCTTCTATACCAATCAGCTCTACTTTTGAAGAGTACTCTTTCAAACAGGATTGCGTCTCTACAACATATCGACCCATATCAGCAGGATACTTTGAGTATTGATAGACTGTAGAAGGTACAGATTCACCAATAACTCGATCAGCCATAAGATAGTAACTGAAAAACGAACTACTCAGTACTAGACTTATGATGATAAGTTTAGGAATCGAGCGCCCGAATAAAATATAGCAAAAGGGAATCAAAAAGAAGAGTATATTAGCTGCTTTCATGTACCCCGTGTAGTGCATCATCACCGTAGAACCAAAAAATAGGTATAGGAAAAGAATAGGAAAGAACGAAAGAACAACAATAGCTTTCTCATTCAGTCCACTTCTATTTCTCCAAGCTACTATCAGTGACCAGAATCCCAAGCCCATGAGAAGGCAATAAGCGGCTATAGAAAGAGCTTCTCTGTAAGCGGCTGTTGGATTTCCACCAAACAACTTATGTTTAAGCGTGATTGCGGTAAAAAAGAACTTCAGAGGTTCCCAAAATGGATATCCCAAGATTTCTGTCGCCTGCTCCCTAGGGGAGACAGGGAAAGTAGCCTTGAGATAAATCTGCCAAGCTATGAAGATAATGCAAGGCAAAATCAATATTAAGGTCTGTTTAATTAATCTTTTCCAATTCAGCTTTTTGAAGCTATACAAATTACGAGCTAAAGTGAACAATAGAATGAAGCCAGCGATTAGAATGTAGGCTTCTCTAGATAAAGCAGCTAAAGTGATAAAGATGCAGTAGAGAACCAGAT
>JBARVU010000118.1:0-2492 GCA_049646425.1 Phormidesmis sp.
ATCTTCTGCATTTCTACCGCACAAGCTGCCGCCTGCACTGCGCTGACAAAGTACATCAGTACCCCATCGCCGACCGTTTTGAGAACCTGTCCCTCAAAAAACTCACACAGCTCTGCAATCAGCTGCAGATCTCGGTTGATCATCGTCAGCGCTCTATCTTCATCCTGTGACATTCGTTTGCTGAAACTAACCGCATCTGTCACGACGATAGCAGCTAAGGTTCGCTGGATTTGAGGATGCACGGGGGTGTTCATGGTGATGGGCACTATCTGACAAACTTACTTTTCCCGAATTAATAGGGTAATTGTCCATAGGGCCGCCCCCTAAACGTGAATCTAAAAGGCAGTTTATTGACTCTTATTTAAAGCGGCGATGTGTTCTGAATTAGGGTTTAATTCCAGGGTGATCTTGGCGCGATTGATGCCTAGTACAGGCACACAGCTAAAAAGCCGGATCGTGAACGGTATCGATGCACTGATCGTCTATCCATTGACGATCGCTCCTTTCACACTCTTCCCGATTCTTTTTGAAGGGCACTACCGTAGGATAAAAGGTGGATTCTGCGCTCACCAGGGGATCGGGTTCTGTCAGTAGGGCACTGTCTTTGAGATGGACAAGGGTAAAGATAGCGATCGCGCTGATAGCTACGCTAGCGCAGGCCATTGGCATGACAAACGAGTTGCGGTTTTGCAAGTCGCGGTAGTAGGTTCGCCGGTTACGCCCTGCCAGGCAGGCGGCATAAAATTCCTGTCCAAAAATGGGAAGCGACAAACGCAGGTCGATGGTGTGAGTGCGGGGAATGAGCACACTGTCCATGGCGCTGATTTGCAGGGGCGTGAAGCTGGCAGCAAGTTCTTCGGGCATTTTCCCTAGCAAGCGGCTGGCATGAGGAAAGGTCTCAGATAGCTGTCTGATAGCGTGAGCGGACCCTCCCTGCGCTGCAGACTGTTGCCGCGACCCCCGAGCGATCCTTCGACGCTCGCCACCTGCGATGATGACGACATAAGCCCCTCTGCCAAAGAAAGGAATCGTCAAGCGCATATCTACAGCATGCGGGCGGACGATCAAGGCGCTTTCGACTGCCTGAATTTGGTGGGGTGTAAAAGTAACCCTCACATTTTCTGGCATTCTCTGGAGCATGAACCCAGCATTCGGACTTGGGCGAAACAGTTGAATCATAGCTGGCAATAGGCGAAGGTTTGAACATTGCGAAGCAGATAGACGTAAGTTGCCCACATCCGGTCGATAGTTTAGGAGATACCTCTATAAAGACTCAGTAAAGTGAGACGCAGACCACATTCACTGCACTTGGCCTGATGGGCGCAGTCCGTAAGGATTGGGTAAAAATCGTTAGAATTCTCTTGTGAAGACCGTCTTTTTGTAGCAGTTAGGTAGAGCATGATTGACTTGCGCAGTGACACCGTGACGCAGCCCACAGCGGGAATGCGGCAGGCGATGATGCAAGCGCCGGTGGGGGATGATGTGCTTGGGGATGACCCGACGGTGAATGCACTAGAGGCTTATGTCGCTGAGCTGTTGGGCAAAGAATCGGCGGTCTATATGCCTTCAGGCACGATGACCAATCAGGTGGCGCTGCGATCGCACACCCAGCCTGGCGACGAAGTATTTCTAGAAGCTGAAGCCCATATCTACTACTACGAAGGAGGCGGACCTGCCGCACTTTCTGGGGTGAGCTGTCGGCTGTTATCTGGGCGGGATGGGGTCTTTACAGCTGACGCTCTAGCTCAGAGTCTGCGGCCTGCCGATCCTCATTTTCCTCAGCCTCGGCTAGTCTGCATCGAAAATACGCACAACCGCAGCGGCGGCTGTATTTTTCCGCTGGAGACCATCCAGGCGATCGCCCAGGTTTGTCAGCAGCGGGATCTGCGCCTGCATATGGATGGAGCCCGATTTTGGAATGCCTGCGTGGCGACTGGGATCGCGCCGTCTGTCTATGCTGCTCCCTTCGATACGGTCAGCGTTTGCTTTTCCAAGGGGCTAGGTGCTCCGGTAGGATCGGCCCTAGTCGGCAATGCCGCGCAAATGGCTAAAGCCCGCCGGTTTCGCAAGATGTTTGGGGGTGGAATGCGGCAGGCTGGGATAATTGCGGCAGGTGCACTCTACGCGTTGCGGTATCAGCGCGATCGCCTGCAAGAAGACCACGACAACGCCCAGCGGTTAGCTCAGGGGCTAGCGGGTTTAGAGGGAATTGTGATTGACCCCAGCCGGGTACAGACCAATATTGTTAATTTTGAGGTACCTGGCGAGGCAACCGACGTCGCTAAGAGCCTAGCGCAACGAGGCATCGCGGTATTGGCAACGGGCCCTCGTAAGATTCGCGCCGTCACAAATCTAATGGTAAGTGAAGACCAAATTGATCAGGCAATTGAGGCCATTGCTCAGGAGTTAGGGAGTGCGCAGCTCATGGCTAACGTCAGTTAAAAGCAGTCTGTAATTCTCAGGACTGTAGTTTCTATGGCTTTAGCTTTCAG
>JBARVU010000119.1:0-11558 GCA_049646425.1 Phormidesmis sp.
TCCTCAGCTAGGCTCAACGAGGTTATCGAGTCCGTCAACGACTTTTGCTGAAATAATTTTGTCCCCTTCCTCCATCTGCCGCAGCACTTCTTTCCCTTCAGTCGTATAGCCAAACACCGCATAGCGACCGTCTAGCAGGTTGCGGCCTGCCGGGGTGAGCCCTGCTTCAAACAAGAAAAAGAAAAACTGAGAGGAGCCGCCGTTATTATCATTGCCCGGTCTAGCCAAAGCCAAAGAGCCCAGCGCGTTAAACGGCAAAACCGGGTTGTCCATATAGCGGCCAATCTGCTCCAGGGTAAAGCCATAGACAGGCTCGTCGTCCCCTTCCACTAATACCTCCAGCGGAATGGCCCGATATTCCCCAGTTTCAGGGTCAATGTAGCCCTCCTCGGGGCCATCGGGGTCGCCCGTTTGCAGTACATAAAAGTCCTCTGCCCGGATGAAAGGCAAGCCGTCGTAAAACTTTTTGTTCACTAAATCGACAAAGTTACCAGCTGTGACCGGCGCGCTGTAGCCATCCGCTACGACTGTGACATTGCCCTTAGTCGTCTCAAATTCGACCGTAGCCCGGCCTTTGAGCTGAGGCAGGTTGGCATATTCGGCCGGCACTTCAAAAGGATAGCCAGTCACCATCAGCTCTTCTAGCTGGCCTACCTGAGCGAGCATGAGCTTACGCTGCGCCCACACGCCTTCCTTATCTTCGGCTTCAGCCGCAGCGCGAATTGGCTCCAGGTCGGCAGTCAGGCTATCGATCAGGGCGATCGCCTTTTCCTGTCGCTCTGCCGGAACAGCGGCCAAAATCGCATCGCGCTTGCGTTCTAGCAGCCGTTCTACCTTTGACAAATCTTTCTTGATCGATCCCCAGCGCTTACTGCGCAGCCATTCTGACAGCCCTTCTAACTCGCCCTGAACCTTACGAATTTCAGGATTGTCAATAGGCAGGGCATAGCGCAAGATGGCCGCCCCGTCAGTGACCGCATTGCCAGGTGGCAGACCGGCCAGGAGAGGTGCAGAAACTGTCGGGCTCAGCAACGCCGCATGGGCAGGCGCAACGCCTAACCAGCACGTACAGAGCACTACAGAAACCACCCAGCCTATAAAGCTAAAAGAGGCTTTCGTAAGGCTTTTTGGCAGGGGGCTTTTTGACAGGTAAACTGGGCCGATAGAAGCGGGCTTTTGCAAAGTCATGGGCAATAGAAGGCTTTATAAAAGAGGCTTTGTCTAAAGACGTTCGTACAGAAACGTTGACTAGATCTTGCCACAGTCTGGGTCATAGTCTGGCTATAGATCCGATCTTCTGTAGCCTCGATTACACCCTCAGGCTAGATAATCAGCGCTGAGACGCTTTATCGTGCGAAGATCTAGGCGTTTATGCTGTTGAGCGTTTGCCCAGAGCAATTGACTTTCGGGTGAACCTTTGAGCGGTACAATAAGGGCCGACTGCCCTAGCACACTTTCGCTATCACCATGATCTCAAGCAACGATTTTCGCACTGGCACCAGCATTGAGCTAGATGGCTCTGTGTGGCGCGTCGTTGAGTTTTTGCACGTAAAACCTGGTAAAGGCTCTGCTTTTGTGCGCACCAAGCTAAAAAATGTCCAGACTGGCAGCACGGTTGATCGTACTTTCCGGGCAGGTGAGACCATGCCGCAGGCGATACTCGAAAAAAAGACCATGCAGCACACCTATAAAGAGGGCGAGCAGTACGTCTTTATGGATATGGAAACCTACGAAGAAAACCGCCTGAGCGATAATCAGATCGGGGCGGGTGTGAAGTATCTCAAAGAGGAAATGGAGGTCAACGTCCTGATGTGGAATGATCAGGTGCTAGAGGTGGAACTGCCGAACTCGGTGTCGCTTGAGGTCACCCAGACCGACCCAGGCGTAAAAGGCGATACGGCAACCGGGGGAACCAAGCCTGCGATTGTAGAAACAGGGGCTCAGGTGATGGTGCCGCTATTTATCTCGCAGGGAGAAAAAATTAAGATCGACACCCGCAACGATAGCTACTTAGGTCGTGAAACTTAGACGAGCGGCTAGACAGGCGGCTGTGCGACGGTATAAGATATGGAGTTTTTAAATTAGTGAATCTTAGTGTCAACGAACTCCGCGAGTTAGTGGCTGCGCTCAACCAAACTGACATCGCTGAACTAACCTTTAAAAACGCTGAGTTTGAGCTGACCTTGCGCAAGCCTTCGGCGCTGCGGGGCGATGTTGTCAGGAGCGCTGCGGCGACACCGGCGCTACCCTCTGTAGAATCAGCGCCTTCGACGCTAACCCCAGCCCCACCAACCGCGCCTGAGCCTCCGCCTGCCCCTACGACGCCAGCAGCGGATTCTACCCTGGTAGATATCACTTCGCCGATGGTTGGGACATTCTATCGATCACCAACGCCTGGTGAAGCGTCGTTTGTGGAAGTCGGCGATCGCATTCAAGCCGGTCAAACCGTCTGCATTATCGAAGCGATGAAGCTGATGAATGAACTAGAAGCCGAAGTCTCTGGGGAAATTGTCGCTATTTTGGTAGAAAATTCCGAGCCGATTGAATTCGGGCAGCCTTTGATGCGGGTGCGACCCACTCGGTAAACCGTCTTTATCGGTAATCGCAATATTTTTGGCAGACTCGTCAACAAGATTTGCTATCTTGTAAAGGAATTGGCGGCAGGTATCTAGTTTTAAGTCTGACCTTTAGCACTGCCAGCATTTGCCAAATGTCTGCCAGCTTCACAGGTCGGTGTCAGCAATCGGTTCCATTGGTCAGTGATGTTGCGGTTGCCATCGGTCTAGATCAGTTCAACGCTAGTAGTGGTCTTCTAGCACCGTAAGCAGGCACTTATTGGTAGGCTAAGGCAGAATGAATCCGAAGAAATAAGCCCACCAACCAGCAAAGAGACGACGGACTTATGCTGGCGGGCGCAGCAGAGTGTACTCAGGAGGAAAACTATGACAGAAGGCATGATGAAGAACAGCGCCCGTCAAGAGCAGCTTTCCAATGCTCGGTCTGCTAGCTACGCTTCTTCAACTCCGAGCCGACTGTATCACCGATTAGAAGAAGCACTGCACTGCGGCAGCGAGGTCTGGTTTAGAATGCCGGGCACTCGTTTAGTCGGGATTCCTATCTTTCTCGATACGGAGTATGTGGAAGTTGTCGACGTTGATGTCGCTGAAGGGTTTGAAGATGACGATCTGCCTGACGAGCCCTATCAGCGTACGGTGTGGCTGATCCGCCTGGAAGAAATCAGCGCAATTTCCTATGCAACCGACCGCTGGAGCAAGGAACGATTTGAGCGGCTGCTGGAGCAGTCTCAAAAAGAAGACGAAAAGGAAGACAAGTCAAAGGAGGACAAATCAGCCGATTAAGTCCTGATCCGGCTTAACTTAGCGCAAGCTAAGAACGCGGTATGCCCTCGCCTCGAAAAGGTGGGGGTATTTTTGATGACAGTGTTTGAGGTACATTTTTGAACACTATGCTTTTGAACAGTGACTGACATGACTGATCGCGGCCATCTATTGACTGAGCAGAACAACCCTCACAGCCAAAACTTGGATGAGCTTTCTACCCTGGAGATGGTAGATGTGTTCAACCAGGAAGATCGGCGAACGGTTGAGGCGATCGCCCAAGCCAGAACATCACTCGCTCAGGCGATCAATCTGACAGCCGCTTCTCTGCGCGAGGGCGGACGGCTATTTTATGTGGGGGCCGGAACGAGCGGGCGATTAGGCGTATTAGATGCGGCAGAGTGTCCGCCGACTTTTTGCACGCCGCCGGAGCTAGTGCAGGGGATTATTGCGGGGGGTGCGGCGGCTTTGCTGCGCAGTTCGGAGGCCCTAGAAGATGAAGATGAAGCGGGCGCTGAGGCCATTATTGACCACAAGGTCACAAGACGAGATGTGGTGGTTGGAATCACCGCTGGCGGGACGACGCCCTACGTACAGGGCGCACTGAAGGCGGCAAAGCAGTGTGGGGCAGGAACTATTTTTATGGCCTGTGTACCTGCCGACCAGGTACCTGTAGATGCCGATGTCGATATTCGGCTGATCGTAGGGCCAGAGGTGCTGGCAGGCTCGACCAGACTGAAGGCAGGAACGGTAACCAAGCTCGCGCTGAATATCCTCTCGACCGGGGTGATGGTGAAGCTAGGTAAAGTGTATGGCAATCGGATGGTAGATGTGGCGGTGACCAATAGTAAGCTGCGCGATCGCGCCATCCGCATCCTCTGCGATCTAACTGAGCTAGCGCGACCGGCTGCCAGTGAACTGCTAGACCGCAGCGATTTGCAGGTAAAAGTAGCACTGGTAATGCACTTGGCGGGGCTAGACAAAACTGCGGCAGTGGAGGCTTTAGCGGAGCAGGACGGGAATTTGCGAGCGACGTTAGCCAGCATACGGCCGGGATAAGGGGACTGTTCCTAATCTCTCACTATCTTCAGCATCTCGTTACCACCGCGCTGAAACTCGTAGCCGACTTTTTCGATCTGGCAGCGGTAGCCAGTTTGCTCAAGATGGCTGATAACCGGCAATAGGTGAGGCGATTTTTCTAAGTTCAGGGCCAATAGCGGAAAAATCCTGACCTCGTTGCAGACCCTCAGCATCTCGTCAATCGCGGCGATATGAAAATCCGTATCGAACTGAAGTGAATACAGAAATAGAAAGTGCGAGACCAGGCCCAGCTCATAAGCGCCTGACTTTTGGCTGAGGGTAGGCAGTTCGCCAGGACGGTAGCGGCCTGCCTGTTTGCCGCTTGGGTAGTCGGCACAGAAGAGTTTGGTGACGTGCGATCGCCGCTCCTTCAGCGCTGCCGGAGAGGGATGATAGCTCCAAACGTAGTCCTCCGGCGTCTCTGCAACTTGCTGAATAATATCGTCTAGCACAGCATCAAAGCGGCTCCGAATTTCATTGCCACTAAAGACATACAGCGGATCGATAGACTGAATCTGACAGCCTTTCTGAGTGCCTTCTGCGTTGAAGCTCGCGGGGCCATCTGCCACGCTGAGAATAGAAGATTGCAGATCGGTTTCACTGAGCGCAAACATTCTCACGTATTCATCCAAGGAGCGCCCAAAAGGCACCACCTGATCGAGCTGCACGGCCATGAGTTGCGTCTCCTTAAGACTGGTGTTTTGCCAAAAACCGATCCAGCTGATTGGCAAAAGTCGCCTTGTCTCGATTGTTAAGCGGCGGCGGCCCACCCCCAACCGGTTCGGCGCCGCCTCGGAAAGATTCCAGCAGGTTGCGTACGGAGAGGCGATCGCCGATATTGCGGCTCGTATACTCCTCTCCTCTGGGATTAAACACATAGCCGCCCTGCGTAAGCACCTTAGCCGCCAGCGGAATATCGGCTGTGATCACCAGATCACCCGCCGTCAGCAGTTCCACAATTTTATTATCGGCCCCGTCAAAGCCCGAGGGCACTACCAGCATTTCTACATAGGCAGGCACCTGCACCGGCTGATTGGCCACAAGCGTCAGCGGGCAGCCGGTGCGCTTGGCGGCTCTAAACAAAATTTCTTTAATTGCATTCGGGCAAGCATCGGCATCGACCCATATTTGCATTGGCTTATACGGTTCAGGTTTTCAGAGGCTAGAGATAGATCGGTTACTCAGGTCATTGTTCAGCATAGACGAAGGCGCTGACGATGCGATTGCAGGGTTCGCCCGCGAATAGAATTGCGGGCTAGCTGAGGAAAACCCTTTCAGGGTTGGAGTGCGATCGCCTTCTGACGCTGCCCAGTCCACTTTAGTAGACTTTCCGTCCCATAGTCCGCAATTCATGCAACAAAGCCTTCAAATGAAGCTAAAGTTGTTGTCTGTTGTGCCGTCAATAGTCTGAGCGCCAATCTTTATTAAGTTCTGGGTATCGGCGCTTTTGAAAGTGAAGAGAGGCTTCCCGCTGCTGACGATCTGCTGAGAGAGGACTTCAGTGTTACCGCCGGGTGAAGCGTGGGAAATAAATACGGCGTCTGCCAAGGCTGCCACAAATTGGTTTCGTTTTTGAGCCAGGGTCGATGTTATGCGGTGCTGGTTTCCGTCAAAGGGTGACAGTATCAGCAAGCGATCGCGCTCAACCGCTTTTTGATGTTCTTTCAGCAGCCGCATTTTCTCCAAGCTGCGAGCGGGGCAGTGAATCACAGGCTGGGTGCCGCGCAGCAGCAGTAGCAAACATTCTTTTTCCATGGGGGAGTGAAAGCCGCTGACGATGGCAGTTTCCGTGTCCCGTAAGCTGCGGGCTAGATCGTAGGTTTTTAGAATCAGGTCGCCGGGACATTTGACCGAACAAAAAAGCGCTAGGGCTTTGTTTTGTAGAAGTTTGGGATTGCCGATGGCGCTGATAGGCTGCGCAGATTTTCCAGCCCAGTAGGACTGTAGGGCTTTGGGATAATTGGGATGGCTGGGCGCTAAGGATGTGGGCTGAAGCACAACTGTAAAGAGCGAAAGCGGCTATGACTGTTCGGCGGTTTGAATTGCCTTTGTGATAATTTGACCATCTTCTGGCGTTAGCTCACGGGGGGCAAAACGAAATAACAAACCCCAGTAGACGGGTGATTTGAAGTTGTCGAATAGCTTGAGCTGAGGGGCAAGAGACAAAACAGGAACGCCTTGCTCAGGATCGAGACTGTGGAGAACTTTGACTTTGACGCGACAAGGAAATGTGGCCTGTGTCCAAATTTGGGTTTCGGTGTCAAAGTACGCATCTGAGGTGACTTCCATCGCCGCTAGCCACTTGGAGGCTTTGGTCAGGTAGGCAAGGATGTAGTCGCCCGGTTTGATGCGAAAGACGGTTTTGTGCTGAGTGTGGGGAAAGCCTACCGTGTCGCCGCCCGCTGCTAAGAATTCTGGCCAGGTGGTGGCGTTAAATAGGCAAAGCCAGTAGGCACGCTGATCCATTGGGCTGCTCTCAAAGTCGTTGAGTCATTTTCGCATAAGTTTCCCAATAGCAGTGGGTAACCGCTATCAGGGGGACGGTAGCGGCGGAATAGGAAAGTCGTCAAATAACCAGATATCGAAGGAGCTACCTTTCATTGAATTAACCAAACGCTTATCTACTGTGAGCAGTGGAGCGCTTACCTGGTGAGATAGCGCGACGAAGCAGCCGTCGTAGGCAGCGACGTTATATGCCAAACTAATCTGAACGGCTTGTGTCATTAGCACCTTTGTGGAAACTATCTCAAGCGGTAGCTCGCTGAGGATAGATAGGGCTAGTGTCGTTTCTTCAGCGGTATAAAGCCCCGAACGAACATACTTCCAAAAGACATTGGCGCACTCTATGTAGAATAAATCGGGCACAAAGAATTGAGCGGCTGGGCTATCAATGTGCTCAAATAATTGACCCACCTTTTCGGTGAGTGGGTCTTTAATGAACTGTTTGATGATGATGTTGGTATCAATGACGCATTTGAAGGGTGGCCTCATCGATCTCTATCTTCTCTGATCAGGAGGGTGCTATCGGCAAGGCCAAATTCGGCTGGATTTTTTCGGGGGAAGCTTCGGAGCCTAGCCAGTGCTGGATTGGGTTCCCTTTGCTGTTTTTGTTGACGATCAATCGGGCTGACAGTGGTAGCTTGAGACAATATCTGAATGACCGCTTCATTGATGCTGACGTTTGCGGTGGTGGCCAATCGCTGAATAGACTGATAGAGGTCTTCGGGTAGGTTTTCTATCTGTAGAGTAGCCATAGTAACGACAAGGTGAGCTTTGAAAGGGGTTCTTATGGCTCTATTCTATCGATAATACGACTATTAGATCTAAAAGCTGAGTAGGTAAAGTCTACAGAGTTGCTTAGCTACAGGTTATTGCAAGTGTCTTAGGCAACTCAGGTATGATGCCGTCTTCGGCGCAGTCAGCCAAATAATCCTCAACAACTGCTTGAAAATTGGCGGCTAGCTCTGCAATATCAGCGCCATCGAAGGCTAGTAAGTCGCGCTCCATGCCGACTACCAGCCCTTGTAAAGAACCATCCCTCAGCATACGCTCGACAGTGGCCTGATAGCCTTTGTGCTCTAGGACGATAGCAGTAGGTGTAGAAGTCGCTTCAGTCATCTTTATAGTGAAGGTGGCCACTTCGAGCATAGTGTCTATGACTGGGACTCGATAGCTGAGGAGATGTGGAAGGTCGCCACACCATTATTTGACCTAATAGGCACTTGCTTCGGTTCGTTTTTGCTTGAGGAATTCAGCAAAGTTTTTGACTTCTTCGAGCGTGTTTTCAGGCAGCTCGTCTACCAGCGCTAATAGCTGAGCCCGTACACCAACTGCTTCTCTAGCAGGTGTTACTAAGCGGATCTGCTGGGGCGTGACTGTTTCTACGCCGATGGTTTCCATAAAAGAGTCGGGTGCTTCACGACTGCTCGGAGCAAAGTCGCCCTCTTCAGTATCGGTGACCCACTCGCCAAATAGCTCGACCATATAGGCTTCGCCATCGTTAAAAACTTCGACGATTGAGCCGATGCAACCTTCTGGGGCGATCCCTCCCTCTTCTAGCGGAATTTCTTCTTTTAGCTTTACGGAGTCGAACAGTTGAAATCGGCTCATGGTTATTTCTTTCGTCTTTGAGGGACTGCGGTCACTAATCGGGCGGTGGTTTCGCCAGCTAGCACTATCCAAATGGTTTTAATGCGCCGAATTCTGCTAGATGGCCCTGTAATAGAAATGATAGCCTGGTAGCGCTGACCGTATGCGTTGGGCTCAATTGCTTCGAGTCGATCAGGCGACGCTTGAGCTAAAATTGCTTCGTAGATAGCCTCAGAACTGATAAAGCCTAGAATTTCACGCCAAAACTTTTGTTTGTCGCTCTCGTTCAGCTTGCAGATAATACTGACATAGTTTTTTTGAGGTTACTCGGCTGCGTTTTGCTCGGGCCGAATTAGCGGTTGAATATAGGTCAAAAGCTGGGGTAAATTTTGGTTAATGACGATCTACACTTCGTCCAAGTCAACTTCGTCATAGTCATGGGAGAGTATGTCTCGCATTCCGGCGATCTGCCTCCAGGGAATGGTCGGATGTTGGTTTCTGAACTCTCTAGAGAGCCGTTTGGTGGCTTCTCCAATGATGGTGATACGTCGAATGATAGCGTCCTGCTTTTCGACGTTTTCCGATAAGCCATATCGGTCAACGCCTTCGATGTATTGATTGATTAGCTGAATCGCGTCAGAGATGTCTATCAAAGCAGCCGAATCACGCGACATAGATGACCTCAACTGAGCTGAGAATATCTCGGCGGCGAATCCAGTTGCGGCTGTTTTCTATGGCTTTTTTGCTAACCAAATCGACTTTGCGATTTACCAGGCTTTCTAGTTCTTCTTTCATGGCTACTTTTTCGAGCAGGCCGCGTTGGGCTTGCGGCTGATAGCTTACTAAAAGGTCGATGTCGCTGTTGGCGTGAAAGTCGTCGCGAAGGATGGAGCCAAAGAGGGCGAGTTCGGCGACTTGCCAACGGTCGCAAAAGGCCGCAAGCTGCCTAGCGGTGATGCCCAGCCGGTTATAAAGCGTTGCTTGTGAATATGCGATGGCCATGAGGCTTGTTCTTAAACGATCTTGAAGATGATTTGGGCGGCTTTGTCGAGGCAAATGGCTAGCACAATTATACGGCCTGTTCCTAAAGTCGGAATATTGAGGCGGATGGCGCATCGGCGAGTGACTGCATCGATCATGAGGGGTTTAATCGGCTTTGCTAAGTTCTCTGAGCAAGTCGGCTTCGGTGTATTGAAAAGGGGATACTCGGTAGCGGGAGAGCGCTTCGATAAATTCGGCGCGGGTCAATCCGGCAATTTCGGCGGCTTTGCCTTGAGAGACTTGCTCTAATTCGTACCATTTTACGGCGGCGGCGATGCGCATTTCTTGAGCGAATTCGCCGGGCGTTTTACGAAGGGCTGAGAATGCGGCGTCTGGAAGGTCGAAAGTTATGCTGGTCATGATGTTGTTTTGAGGTGAGGTATTTGGTTTAGTGCTAGTTGGATTATGGCTTTGCTAATGCTTTTCCTGATTGATGGCTTCTTTTTGAGCAGTTATAAATCTATCGGAGAGTACCGCGTAAAATTTAGGAAGTGTTTCGATAGCCCACTCTTGTATTTTCTTTAGCTTTTCTGCGTCGTCTGTGATGGCGGAGTCGGGTCGGTAGTAGGCGATGCGAGAACCGTGTCTGTGGTTCAGTCTCTCCCAGGCTAGCGGTGCGCCAAATTCGGCTTCAATTTCTGTCTTTTGGGACTGTAGCCGATCAAATATTTGTTTGTTTTGGCTTCGCTCTCTTTCGTTAATGTAGCTTTCGATGCGGAACCGCGACCGGCGAGCAAACGTGAAGATAACATGAGGTGGTTTGATAGAATCGGAATTCTTAGGGCTGAGGGCAAGCACTAGCCAGTGACGGCCTTGTTGGTTGTTCTGAGGTATTACGGATAGCCCTTCTATACATTGAAGCTTGGCTTGAAGGCGACTGAAAAAATCTATGTAGGCGCTTTGTCTGTCGCCCATCCGAGAAAAAACCACTCGCTCTGCGGACATGTTGACGCTAGAGACTCGCCAGTCTACGTCTAGCCACTGCTTGGATTGAACGTGGCCTACGCTGTCGTTGGCCCACCAGCTACGATTGTTGTACGCGGAAGGGGGAAGTTCGTCATCAATGATGGTTTCAATTTCTTTGAAGGTGCGGGTTACTCGGTCGGTTTCTTGTTGTTGAAGCCAGATGGCTAGGGGTGCATAGCGACTATCGTCAGCTTCGAGTTCTTCTGGGGGATTAGCAGGGTGGAGGATAGAGGTAGTCTCTACAGTTGAACCTTTCTGCGTAGACTCAAGAAAGTGAGGAGCATCACTAGAAGCTGGCTGGTCGGCAGCGGTAACAGCCTTTTCCGTCTCTTCTATCTCAAAGGAAGGTCGATGATTGTCCAATAAAGTGGCGCAGTATTGTAGCTGTCTGCGTTGCTGTGGCGTGACTTCGCGGAAGTGGGCGATCGCGTTCCTAGTCTCCCGGATCTCGTCCAAAAGCGAATCAATCGAATTCCATTCCAAATCGTTAAATCCGGCTTGATACTGAGGCCAAATATTCTTAAATATCTGAGTCAATTCGTAGAGAGTGAGTTCGTCGAAGGTTTTTTGGGTTGAGGATTGTTCGAGATATTGGGTAAATACTGAGTCGAGGGTGGCTTGGTCGAACTGAGGTTGGCTACCTGTGACTTCCTTGATGTAGCTAAGCAAAGCCTGCTTGAATTTATCTTTTAGGCTGCTGCTAGAAGGGGTGATGGCTTGAATGAGCTGATCGATGCTGTCGGTATCGCTGGTGCTGGGTGGCTTGATGAAGTCTCGAAGGGTCAGCTCAATGTCTTCGGCGAGCATGAGGTCTTCGGCACGGCGGCGGAAGTATTCGGCGGTGTCGTAGCTGGTGACGATCGCTTCGATATGGCGATCGCTATCTACAATCGGGATGGCGTTGGTGTCTTGCAGCCCTTTTAGGAGGATGGAAAGGTCGTTGTCTTTGTAGTAAGGGGTGACTTTGTTAATCGCATGAGAAACCCTAAGGCGCTCGGGAATAGATTTTAGGTTGCTGACGGCTCGGAGGATGGAGTCGCTGGT
>JBARVU010000120.1:0-1905 GCA_049646425.1 Phormidesmis sp.
TTCATCAGTAGTTTCTGGAGTCTGTGAACCTGCTTGGCATCACCACGACGTTTGGCTTTGAAGATTCTGGTTTGGAGTCGGTAGACCATCTTCTCGACTGCTTTCCAGTCGATGGCTGCCCATTCATCACTACCCATCGCTGAGTGTGTCATCGTCTTTACTCTGACTAAAGGCTCTTCATTCCGTACTATCGGGTCTACGTCTGCATATCCTGAGCATTACCCCAGGCATTCGCTTCTTAGACCATCCTGCCTGCCAATCCTTTCGGTTTAGTACCTGCTCTAGATATTCGACCTTCTAGAGTGAAAATTGGTCAGGTTACTTCGTTCCTAATGTCCTTTGGTCGTGTGGTTAGAGTTGTACTATCCACCGGATTCGATTTGGGTATAAAACCTACTCTTGTGGGATGAGAAGGCTCTCGAAATCAGTAACTTTTGTTTCCAGTGTGGTGAATTTCGGGCATTGCCTTCAGTCCACGTCAGCCTTTTCACTGGTTAAAAATAACGATGGTTCCGACATACATTCAGGCTCACTGAGCTTTACTCATGCACATTTGCTAGCCGGGTTTCCAGAGTAGGCTTCCAGATACCGACATTTAGCCCCGCTTCATCCCTTCGGCGCTAAACCATTTGGAATGGGGGCTATGCTTTCACGCCTTATACCGGGCGGGTAGGACTAGCGCTCTGGGCTTGGTCAGAGGCGTCACCTACAAGGACATCAAGTTATCATCTGAGGGAGATTAAAAGTGCGAACTCAACCCAGAAAAGGTTATCCCTCAGAAGCCCTGTCTTATTAGCTTTCAGCCTTTCGTACAGGAACGAATCGCACCCCACACTTTTTTTCGGTCTCCATGTAGGGCGATCACAATAGACGGTGGGAGGCAAGCTTTAGCCTATGCGATCGCGGTTCAGCGTTTCATGATCACCGCGAAAGTGTAACCCTAGTTTGAGCCACGCCGAAAACGCCGCACGAAGATGGACTGGGCCACGGAAGTCGCATTTTTGATGGAAGGTCGTTATGCCGATTGCCCAACGGTGGTGCTGACTTGCGATAATCTCAACACGCACACCAAAGGTGCTTTCTACGAAACGTTTGAGCCAGAGCGAGCTCGCCAGTTAGTGCGACGTATCGAATTCTGCTACACCCCAAAGCATGGCAGCTGGTTGAATGTGGCAGAGAACGAACTGAGCGCGATGACGCGGCAGTGCATTGATGGCAGACGCTTTGGCGATATCGAAACGCTGCGTGACGAAACTGCTGCTTGGTCAACCGATATCAACAACACTCAACGCGGCGTCGATTGGCAAATGAAAGTTGAGGATGCAAGACATAAACTGATTTCCATCTACCCTCAAATTAAGCTTTGACGCTGCACTAGAAAGCAGCTAGTGGGTCGTTTGCTATGCCCATAAGCATTTCTCCAGCAAAGAAAGATGTCTGCGGACAGGAGAGTAAGTATAAGCCCCTGAGACCGGTAGTTGATAGCGTTTCCGCAGGCGAGCCTGCTGCCTCCGCTGCGCTCGTTTTCCAGCCCATATAAACGGCGTAGATTGTCGATTCCAAGCTTTGGCAACGGCTTCAAAGTTATTGATAATCTGTTGAGGTGCCGTAGGATGTTGTCCATCAAATGCCCTGTGCTTGAGAATCTTCTGGATAGACTCAGCCATATTCGGAGAGCGAAAAAAGGTGCTGGTAGCAATGAATCCGTTTTAGAACAGCCGCTCGCCACGAGCCACTGCTGTCACCAGCTTCTAGCGCGAATAGCTTTTCTCGACAAAACAGTTGAACTAGAACAGGCCAACATTGGGTATGGGTCAAGATATAGTCGATATCATCTCTAGGGAAGGGTATCGGCGAGCTAAGAATGAGCTGCTGGGCTTCAGCCTCGATCAAGGGACCTAGTGC
>JBARVU010000121.1:0-4571 GCA_049646425.1 Phormidesmis sp.
CTATAAGGGAGACCTAAAAACGATAGCGACCATGGAGTGCCATCTGAGATAAAGCCCGCAGGGACTTGTACATCTGGAAACCCGGATAGATTGGCCAAACTGGTGGCGCTGGTTCCCCCGCTTTCGCAAACATAGCTAGGATCTACTACTCCCGGTAAGGGCGAGGCTGGACAACGGGAAGTTGGATAAATTAAAGCATCAATGTTGTTTCCTGTCAGGATATTCTCTACTGCTGGGGTAATAATATTTTCCTGTATTGCTTTGGCAGCTGTATACTCCGGATTGCCGATAGGCCCCCTTAGCTTCTGCTTGCAGCAGTCGGGCAAAGACAGTCTCATTGACTGGGAACTCAGAATTGGCGACTTCTGAAGACTCGCTAATCGCAATCACCTCGGCCAACGTTTTGGGATAGTCTGAATCGAGTGTTTCCAGATAGTCTGCAAGCTGCGCTTTGAACTCTGTGTCAGAGATAGTGCTGTAAGTCTCTCCTCTCAGCTCAAATACTTCTTCAGGAAAAGTGAGGGAATCGACAATGGTTGCGCCAAGGAATTTTAACTCAGCGATAGAGTTTTCAAAGGCTGCATCTATTTCAGGATTGGCCCCGACAAAGTCTCTACCAATGCCGATTCTGACGCCTCGTAGCGCATCTTTAGTCAAAAAATCAGTGTAGTCTTCCGGAAACCTTCCTTCGCTTTCAGCGGTTGCTGGATCGGCAGGATCAACTCCAGCTATATAGCTCAAAGCAATGGCAGCGTCAGTCACCGTCCGAGCAAAAGGACCACCCGTATCCAATGAAAGGCTAAAAGGGATAATTCCATCCCGGCTAGTTAGCCCCAGGGTTGGCTTGACCCCCACCAGACTATTTGAAGTGGCCGGACCTCGAATCGAACCGCCAGTATCGGAGCCAAAGCCCAGTACGCCAAAATTAGCTGAAATAGCCGCAGCAGGCCCACCACTAGAGCCAGAAGGCCCTCGATCAAAATTGTATGGATTCAGCGTTTGGCCACCAATAGAGCTATATCCGCCGCCTGGAGACCCCCCATGCGCCCATTCATCCATATTTCCTTTTGCCAGAATGACAGCACCGGCATCCCGAAGCTTTTGAACGATGAATGCGTCATCTGGAGGAACCGAGCCTTCTAAAGCAACCGAACCGCCTGTTGTAGGCAAATCGAACGTATCAAAGTTGTCCTTTAGGATAACAGGGATCCCATGTAAGAGACTTCTGGGACCAGACGTTTGCCGCTCAATATCTAGAGATTTTGCTATCGATAAAGCATTGGGGTTGACTGCAATCAAGGCATTGAGGGTATCGTCGTATTCCTCAATACGATTCAAATAGAGTTGCGTTAGGCCCTCAGCTGTCAAAGCATCGGCGTTAAATGCTTTGTTGATGCTATTGATGGTTGCTTCTTCTAACCGAAAAACCGCTGAGAACGCAGGACTTGGAAAGATTGCCAACAGCGTGGCTGGGGTAGCGATTGCGATCGCTGCTCGTTTTACACAGTCGACCATAGCCTTCAATTCTCCTCAGCAGGAATGTGATTTAGTTTGGACAGTAGTGAATTGTGAAAGCGCTTAATTTGTCATCTGATTTGTTGAAGCAATAGCAACTTGAGATCGGCGTCGTTTTGCAAATCTGAGCCCCAGTACACCAGCTCCCAATACTCCTAAAGCCGGTATCATACCGGGCTCAGGGACTGATTCATACTCAATGGTTTCACCTGGCAAAGCTGGAAAGAGGGCGGGCGGCATCCGGAAGTTAGTTGCCTGTTCATAGGCATAGGCAAGACCAAGCAAGGTTGGCTCGCTATAGGCTTGACCAAAGAAGGACAGCGAAACGGGTAGCTCATCTGACGTAAAGCCTGCGGGAACCTGAACATCAGGAAACCCAGAGATATTTGCAATGTTAGTCGGCGATGGGCCTGGCTCGCAGATGTAGGTGGAATCTTCCAACCCAGGCATGGGGCCAGCTGGGCAACCAGAGGTGGGATAGATGAGAGCATCTAGATTGTTGCTCTCCAGCAGACTCAGCGCTGAGTTGCGAATCAAGGCACGGCCATTGGTGAGGGCATCTATGTAATCTGGATCGGTGAGAGGCACACTTTCCTGCTCTAGCCTGAACAGATCCAGACGAGTCGAATAAGTTTCAAAGAAGTCGTCCTGCTCGGCTACTTCAATGATTTCAGCTAGATCTTTGGGATACTCTTCGCCAAGCGTTGCTAGGTAGTCTGGAATTTGCGCCTTAAATTCTGGCCAGCGGATTCGAGTATAGATGGTGTCCTTGTTTTCGATTACATCATCTGGAAAATATAGGGAGTCTATAATTTCCGCACCGGACTTTTCCAATGTTGAGATCGCATTAGCAATGATTTGGTCAACTTCTGGATTGCGACCAAAAAAGTCCCGCGCTACCCCAATCCGAGCACCGTTGAGAGCGTTCTTGTCTAAGAAAGGGGTGTAATCGTCAAAAGTCTTTCCTGCGCTGTCTAGAGTGGCTGGATCGTTAGGATCGATCCCTGCCATGGTGCCCAGTGCGATCGCAGCGTCTTCCACAGTACGGGCGAGGGGGCCACTAACATCAAACGATAGGGCGAGGGGAATAATGCCATCCCGGCTGGTCAAGCCTAGCGTCGGTTTAATTCCTACTAGCCCATTGGCAGCAGCGGGTCCACGGATCGAACCGCCGGTATCGCTACCTGTGCCAATCACGCCGAAATTGGCTGCAATTGATGCGCCTGTACCCCCGCTAGAGCCAGAAGGACTGCGGTCTAATTCATATGGGTTGCGAGTCAGACCCTGCAAGGAGCCTCCAGGCACCCCAGAGGCAAACTCGCTCATATTAGCTTTCGCCAGAATGATCGCTCCGGCATCTCGAAACTGCTTTACAGTAAAGGCGTCATCCGGTGGAATTGACCCTTTAAGCACTACCGAACCCGCCGTAGTCGGCAAATCGAATGTGTCGTAGTTGTCTTTAAGGATGACTGGAATCCCATGCAGTGGGCTCCTCGGGCCAGTCGTTTGACGCTCCATATCAAGCGCGCGGGCGACCTCAAGCGCGTTCGGATTGACCTGGATAATAGCGTTCAGATCGTCGTCGTAAGCCTCAATTCGGTTGAGATACAGCTGAATTAATGTTTCCGATGACAAGCCCCCAGCATCAAAGGCTTTGTTGATATCTGATACCGTCGCTTCCTGTAGCCGAAACACAGCTGCATTCGCCGCTTCGGGGATAGCAGCACATATGGCTACAGGCGCTGCGAAGATGATCGCTACTCGTTTTGCAATACTGGGCATGGACTTTAAGGCTCATCAACATAAACAAAAACGAGACCAAACTGCTGCATGCTGAAATAG
Organism: Phormidesmis sp.; assembly: GCA_049646425.1. Classification (GTDB taxonomy): domain Bacteria; phylum Cyanobacteriota; class Cyanobacteriia; order Phormidesmidales; family Phormidesmidaceae; genus Phormidesmis. The sequence continues at coordinate 3,358 of JBARVU010000121.1, forward strand.
TCATCAGTTCGTCATAGCAATAAAACCTTGACGACGAGAGCGCTCCAACTAATTGTGTATCAAGTGCTCAAGCAATACCATAATTAAGCTTGAGCATTAAAAGACGAAGCAATAGTATCTGTTAAATCCGTAAAAATACTGTACTAACTACTACACATTAGGTGGTGCAAGTGCTAAACATGCTGTGAGGCGGATCGCATCCAAAGCCATAGACCGCGAGCCGCAGGTGATGTGCCTTCACGACACGGAATTTCGGATTCTATATAAAATGCTAAAAGCCACTGCTCCTATACATGCTGAGCGCGGGGTGTCTGATGTGAGCTAACAGCTATTTCATCGCTCCAGAATTCCAGAAGAGCATTCTAGCTTCACTTTGCTCTGTCAGTAGAGCGATCACCCGCTGGCTGAGCGCCTGCTGTCGGCAACTAGATTACGTGCTTACGAGAATTACCTGTCTACTCAGTGCTGTGCAGTTGATTGTAGGCATCGCAAAGCGGCTCGATATACTGACGAAGCCCGCTCACCGTTATTTCCTATTCAGATTCAGATACTGCTCTGCTGGCCAGCAGCAGGCCAATAGGAAGTGGCTATAGTTCCAGAGAGATTGAGCGGTCGCCCTTTCTCCCCTATGCCAATGCCCAGCATCGCGACGGCCACGGTCAGCAGCTCGACTAGGCCTCACCGGGTCGAGTTGTATGGCTTGAAAGCGTTGTGGGAAGATGGCTGTAGCTGATGCCTTGAATATGTCCTGGTGTGCCAGTTGGCATAGGGCGATCGCTCTCAGGCGGTTGTCTGCTACGACCACCGGTGTCATACGGATGGCTTGACGCTTCAACGTTGACTCGGGTTAAACCCAGCTTGCTCTCCAAGGTTCAACGGAAGCAGCAGTTGACGCGATTTTTCAGTGTGGTAAAACAAGGCAATCGTTACGGTTCCATCCCATCTTCACAGTTTCACCTATCGCCCCAATGTTGCCCAACCGCGCTATCTTGATCTGACCAATTACAGTCTCAACTATAGACTCAGTCTGCCGCCCTATGTATATTGTCTCTACTACCTTGCCTGCCAATAAGTTATCTGCATTTGAAGGGTATCAACTTAAGCCGGGACAAAAAGCGCTCATCTAGGATGTATCAATAAGCACGTCAAACAAAAAGCTCTGCGGCAGAGCCCAGAGCCATGTATCGTCACCCTAACAAGTTCAAAACATGGGT
>JBARVU010000122.1:0-30192 GCA_049646425.1 Phormidesmis sp.
ACCTAGGTGTGCTGAGCTGCCGTGAAGAACTCGGTACTGACCTCACCGACCTCTTCAACTATCTCACCGGCTACTCCCGCCAGCAGTCCTACAAAAAGCTCCTGATCGCCCCTGCCAGCTTGCGCGACCAGATGACTCAGTTCATCCGTCAGGAAGTAAAGCTAGCCAGCGACGGTAAAGCTGGCCGGATTATCGCCAAAATGAATGCCCTGGTGGATCCGAAAATGATTGCCGAGCTTTATAAAGCTTCTCAAGCTGGCGTAGAAATCGACCTGATTGTTCGCGGCATCTGCTGCCTACGGCCTGGTATCGAAGGGGTCAGTGAAAATATCCGAGTGGTCAGCGTGATCGGACGTTTCCTAGAGCATTCTCGAATTTTTTACTTCCAAAACGATGGCGATGCTCGCTACTACATTGGCTCTGCCGACTGGATGCCCCGCAATCTAGATCGCCGAGTAGAAGCGCTGGTGCCTATCGAAGCCCCGGCTTTGCAAGACGAGCTGATGGAAATAGTGCAAATTTGCTTAGAAGACAACCGTCAGGCATGGGAAATGCAGGCCGATGGCACCTACCGCCAGCGCCATCCTAAAAAAGGTGAGCCGGAGCGAAGCACCCACAAGATTTTAATGGAAAAAGCGCTGGCTCAAAGCTAAAAGATAGTGGTGGCTATTTAAACTCCTCTAACTGCTCTAGCTTTAGCCACATGTTGGGCGTGGGCACCCGGCCAAACTTAACGAGCGCATAGTCATCGCGGGTGTCTAAAACTTCACCTTTGGTGTCAAATACATAGCTTGAGAGGCGGCGATCGCTTGCCTTCGCCTCTAAGCTATTCTCAAACTTCTCTCGCACTAAGCGGACAAAAGACCCTTTCTTTACGGGCATAGCTTTCTCATAGGTTGAGTTACCAACCGTCATTGTATCGCCATTGTATCGTCTGAGATCCGCTACCTTTGACAGGCCGGACAGTAGTGAGCTGATCGTCCGGCCAGCTGTATGCGTACAACTTCGCGGCTACAGACTCGGCAAAGCTCCCCCTCGCGACCATACACCCAAGCCACCCCGCCATAGTTGCCATTCGTGCCGTGAACATCGCGAAAGTCGCTGAAGGTCGTCCCCCCAGACTCGATGCTCGTGGTCAGCACCTGCACAATGGCGTCATAGAGGCGAGCAATCCGCTTTTTGCCGAGCCGATCACCCCTCACCGTTGGCCGAATCCCGCTGATAAACAGCGCTTCATCCGCATAAATATTACCAATCCCTGCCACCAACTGCTGATCGAGCAGCGCATTCTTAATCGGGCGCTGACGACCTTTGAGCGCAGACGCCAAGTAAGCCGCAGAAAACGCTGCCGAAAACGGCTCTGGCCCTAGCTTCTTTAACCCAGTCATCACCGCTTCGACCGGCTGCTCCGGCGGCACCCACCACAGCCGCCCAAACGTTCGCTGGTCAACGTATCGAAGCTCCCGGCTACCGTCGAAAAAAAGCCGTACCCGGCAGTGCGTTTGCACCGGCTCAGCTTGATCCATCCACAGCAGTTGACCGGTCATGCGTAAATGAACCCCCAGCCAACCCGCCGGTGCTTCTGTCGTGCCGACAGGCCGCTTGAGATCAGCCAGCAAATACTTGCCGCGTCGATACCAGCTCGAGATCTGAGCGTCAGCAATCCCCACCAAAAAATTATCAGCCGGTTCAGGGTAGGCAATAGTACGCGCTAAGCGTATCTCACCTCCTCGAACCGGCTGATTTAGCGAGACTCGGTTGAGCCCACGACGAACGGTTTCTACTTCAGGGAGCTCAGGCACTGTGATCGCCTAATAGAGGCTGTTAGGGCCATGCCGACAGGCACTTACTTAGCCGCCTTCTTCTTTGCAGGGGCTTCCACTTCTACTAGCTCAAACTCGCCAAAGTTATTGGTGTTCACGCCAGCATAGTTGACTTTGCTAAAGCGCACTACCACTGGGTACTTGATTCCACTTTGATCCACTGAAGCAACAGATCCGACTTCTTTGTACCAGTAAGACTCTGGCCGAAGAACTCTGACTTTAGAAGCACGTTGAACCATGAATACTCACCCGCTCAAAATGTTAGATAAAAGCAGCCCCATTGAAAAGCTACCTGCCCCTTTAGGGTACTACTCTGCTGGGGTGAACTCTCGCTTTTACGGTTTAAGTTTTATTGCTGCGAAAAGATAACTTTTGCAACATCACCCCGCTGGGGAAGGCAAAGCTAAAATTCTGGGTAGAGACAGCGTCGGTATCGTGGCCTGAGTGCCGGTTGCCGCTGCGGGTACTGGCGCTTCTGCAACCGGTTCGCCAGCGGGTTCACTGCTAGGCCCAGCTGCAGGCTCTGAGGAAATTGGCCGAGCGACCTCGATGCCATTTTCTTCTAAGATCACTCGGGGCTCGAATGCCAAGGTCTCGATGCGCTTGACCCTGACGGTTCCGCCACCGAGGCGATCGCCCACCCGCACATATCGCTCAGGCTCACTGCCAGTGCGCACGATTGCATAGGACTCATCACCCATTTGGATCACGCCTGACACCGAAATCGTCGGGGCAATCACGGGCCTGGGAATTACCGGCAGTGCCGCAATCGGATTTACCAGCGGTGCATTGTTTGGCTGTACGCGGACGGGCGGTGGTAGCGGTGCGGTGGCCAGGCGGACAGTGGGTACAGAAGCACCAGAGGCAGATCCTCCAGAAGTCCCTCTCGCCGCTGAAGCAGAAGCAGAAGCTGAAGTATTAGAGCTAGAGCCCCCGCCCCCACCATTGATAGCTACCGTCCCATTTCCAGCTGCTTCGCCTGGCGGAATCACAACTAAATCAGGCGCTGGCGGAATCGGTAAGCTGGCAAAAGGATCGACCCGATTGCGGTTGACCTGGCGGGCACGAGCGTCCGGATCGGTCGAGCGAATCAAGTCGGTCGAGGCGACAGCAGTCGGCTGTGACTCCACAGTAGGTTCAGCAAATGTTTCAGCAGCGGCATCGCCCTCAGCTGTCGGTGATAGCGGGGCGATTACGGCAATGTCTTCGCGGTTGAAAAACTGGCAGCCAGTCAGTGAAATCGTGGCAAGTGAAATGAGCAGCAAACGCCGCATGACCGAATCCCTCCCAGGGCGGGTTGAGCAAGTGGAGTTGAACAAGTGGATGTGGGTTGGTTGAGCAAGGGGATATATAGCGCTAGGGTTCCCCTTTAGATCGCATAATTACCTGCAAATGCTTAAGTCCCTTCTTGACCTGACGAGAGACCGTCACGGAGCTAATGCCTAGACGCTCAGCCGTTTCTTTTTGAGTGAGATCATGTAGAAAAACAAACTCCACAACCTCGCGAGTCCGCTGCTCTAACTGCGAAAGTGCCTGCTGTAGGCGGATCCAATCTTCTTGAGCAAGCTGAAAGCTACGATAGCGAGAATCCGGGAGTAAGTCTCCCAAGGACGATATGCCGTTATCGTTTTCTTTGACGGGGGCATCTAGGCTCAGCAGACTGCGATTGCTGCTGGCAATTCTCACCTGCTGCCACTCTTCGACGGTGATCTCAAGCTCATCGGCCACCTCTTGATCGCTAGGCTTGCGGTTGAGATCTGCCTGCAGCTGACGAATGGCCCTGGCTGACTGGTTTTGTAAAGTTTGCCAGCGTCGGGGAATCCGCACGACCGTCCCTTTGTCTCGCAGATAATGCTGAATTTCGCCTCGGATGTAGGGAATTGCAAAGGAACTAAAGGCGTAGCCCTTCTGGACGTCGAAGCGTTCGATGGCCCGAATCAGCCCGAGGCTGCCTACCTGCATCAGGTCGTCGAAGCCTTCTCCCGAGCTATGCCAGCGATGGGCTTCGCGGCGGACTAATCCGATATTCATTTGTACCAGGCGGTTTCGCAGCTGGGGAGAAGGATCTTTGTGATAGCTGGTTAATATTTCGAGTGACTGACTTTTGATGACCTGATTAGGCGAAGAAGGCATGTTAAAAGGGCCTATGAGTATCCATTAAGGCCTCTTGGCAGATAGAACAGAGATTACGCTTCTCAGTTAGATGAGCTTTGTAAAGTTCTCTGCAAAAGATCCGGATGAAGGATAGCAGTGCCAAGCTGACATATTTAGCCTAGTTAAGGTTTTTTCGCCAAACAATCGAGTTTCTACGGAACTGACCATTCTGGGCATGGGCAAAGATATCGCTAAGTCACAATTTCTCACCCGCAGCCGCTCTAAAGGCTGGGTTTAAAGACAAAAGGAGGACATTCTTAAGAATGTCCTCCTGAGCATGGGCATAGAAGCCTAGGCTTTCCCCAGATATTTAGCTAGCTGCTTATACTGTTACGCAATCTCCTGCTTAGACAGTTCTAGGGGCGGGCTATAGGCCCGTTAGCCTAGGCATCGTAGTTCTCTTCAATACGACCATAAAAGACGCCCTGTAAGCGAACATCGTCGGCTGCAGCCGTACCCATATCGGTGTCGGAAGGCTGCTCAGAGATGAACGTTCCGCCAATTTCGCCTGTATTGCTGTCTACCTTAGAGACCTGTAGCGAGATTGTGCCTTCCCCCATGTCGAAGGCTTTGACGTTCTCACGGCTGAGGTCGTTAGCATCGGCTCGACCTGGCAGCGCCACAGCGTTGTCATAGCCTGTGGTCAGGCCCCTGCCTTTGGGATCTAGAAAGTTGGAGGTGCGATAGGAAGGCACCCGGAAGTTGCCAATAAAGTCGGTTGAGGTGGTCACCGCATTAAGACCGGGCTGAGATTTGGCCTTGAGCCCCTTGATGGTGAACAGAAAAGGAATTTGGTCGCCGCCCGGAAGCAGAACGGTAATCGCCTGAAAGTCCATGCCGAGCTTTTCATCAAACGTCAAGCTGCCATCGTTTTGAAGCTCGATATCGCCGCTGACCTGCTCTAATGAGGTGGTGTAGCGAGTCAATGATTTGCCAGCAATGAATTCAGCTTCTTTGCGCTTGTTGGTAGCTTCTTGCTTGACAAAGAAATTCGTTGGCTCCATGCAAAGATCGACCAGCTTGTACGACACGCCAGATTCGATGGGGATTTGGCCACGACGGGTCTCGTCTACCTGAGGGCAGCTATTGGCCAGCCCCGTATTGCGAATTTGATCGTAAGTGAGTGGAATATCACTGGTGGCGCTAGGAGCTTCGCTGCAGGCTGTCAAAACACCTAAGCAAAGAGCAAAAAACGCAGCGAGTAGGGCGCGATACCTCATGGTCAACCTCAAGACTTTATAAATACTAAACAAACAAAGGGAATTTATCAGCCATTTTACACCGCGATCGCCCGGTTTGAGCCGATAGCTTGCATCCCATTCAGCTAATCCCTTAGGCTCTGACAGGTTAGTGGATATGAGTATAGGCGACAATAGACCGGCAGCACTGAGTCATTAAGCTGCAGAACATTTGAGCAAAAGAAGCGAAAGCAAGGAATAAAATTGGACAAAGTGAACGATTCTGAACTTTTTTCTCAAAATCTTCCGAAGAATCTTCCCGCAGATCTCTTGCAGCTGGTACAGATTGTTCGTTCGACAGCTCAAGAACGTGAGGGGGACGTTTTGGCACTGCTAGCCCTCCTGAGACTGCTTAATGAGCTGCACTCTGAAATTCGAGACACGCTATTTCGAGAGGCTCTTCCAAATAATCGTCAGCGGCTCTACCGACTTTTGAGAGATATTGAGCAGCAGGGAGGGTGGCCATACATCAAACGAATGCAGCTGCTGGCCTTGCTAGAACACTTGGAAGAGGCCGATATAAAAGGGAATGCTGTCGATCAGCAAGATCGGTGACAGGCTGCGACTACAGAATTAATGGACTCTTTAAAGTCTCCGGGGGGGGTGTATATTTTGATTTCTTACGGCTCGCTACGTTTTAGGGTTGTAGATATTCAGTAGCTTCAGGTGTCACAGCCATCAACCTACTGCCCGAGTAAACACCTTAGTGTGGTTTAAGATGCTATTTGAGAAGCCGCTGTAGGTGCTGGAGTAGATTCCGTATCAGCGGCTTTTGTTGTCTACAGGGCTGACTTCACTGGGTCTATCGGGTGGCCGTTTAGCCTCAGCCAAAATCGCGATTTTAAGTAAGCAGACAAATCTATGATCCTTAGAGCAAATAGAAAAAGCTGGAACAGATGCCGAGATCGGCTTTTGCGAGGTGCTGTTCTAGCAGGTGTCATCGCCCTCTTAGGCCAAGGGATCACCCCACCCTCTGCCCAAGCTGAAGTCAATCGGTTTTGTCAGCGATCGCAGGCGGACGTCGACCAAAAAGAAACGCTGCGTCTGGCAGGTGCTCAGGGCGATATTGCGGCTCAGCAGCAGTACGAGGCGCTCAGAGCGCAGCACGCTGCTGAACTCAAGAACTGTCGCCGCACCAACTGGCCCGAGAATCAGGCAATTTGGCTGCGGCTATACCCCTGTGATTTGCAGCCAGGTCGGTTAGATGAGGTGATGGATCGGATCGTCAACCTGGGCTACAACCAGGTCTATATCGAGGCTTTTTCTAACGGTCAGGTACTGCTGCCCAAGAACGACAACCCTACCGTTTGGCCTAGCCTGGTTCAGTTTGATGAATATGCTGACCGGGATCTATTAGCGGAGGCGATCGCGTCTGCTCACGAGCATGACCTCAAGGCTTTTGCCTGGATGTTCACAATGAACTTTGGCTATTCCTATGGTCAGCGGGCTGACCGCCGTCAGGTACTTGCTCGCAATGCCTCCGGTGCAGACACGCTGGCCTTTGCTGACCAGGGTAATAGCGGCACTTCGGAAGATGCCTTCATTGACCCCTACAACCGTCAGGCGCAGCTCGACTATTCACAGATGGTGCGAGCGGTGATCGCCCGGCGTCCCGATGGCGCGCTGTACGACTATGTTCGCTATCCCCGGTTGACCGGAGCAGCTTCAGTCGTTAGCAACGTGAGAGACCTGTGGATTTACGGGTCGGCGGCGAATCAGGCGCTGGTGCAGCGCGCTACGAATGGCAAAGGCAGAGAGCTGATCCAGCGGTTCCTACAGCGCGGCTATATTACCGATGGCGATGTCGCTCAAGTCGACAGCCTATACCCCAATGAGGGAGAACCACTGTGGCAGAGCCGCAACCCGCCTGCTGTAGATCCTAAAAACTTAGCGCCCGCTTCGGTTCGCCGCCCTGGGTTGCAGAGTGAGTTGTGGCGACTCAGCGTGGCCCATGCCATTCAGGGAATCGTAGACTTTTTGCAGGCAGGCGCTATCCCGGCTAGGCAGGCAGGTCTGTCGACCGGCGCGGTCTTTTTTCCCTATGGCAATCGGGCGGTCGGCACTGGCTATGACGCCCGACTACAGCACTGGAACCGCTTTCCTGACTGGATGGATGCGCATCCGATGGCCTACGCAGTCTGCGGCAATACTGGCTGCATTGTCGACGAGGTGCAGCGGGTACTCAGCGTACGGCGTAATCCGGCTACGGTGAAACCAGCGATCGCCGGGCGCTGGGGCGCGCAACCTGATCGCCCTTCACTCGAAGCGCAGATGGACGCTTTGCAGCGAGCAATGCCCCAGCTTAAAACGGTCAGTCACTGGTCTTTTTCCTGGCAGGACGTTGAGTTTGAACGCACTCGAAAGTTCTGCTCGCCAGCGCTTCAAAACGCTGACTTAGACTCGCTCAGGGGCAGCGCTAGGCCAGAAACCCTGGGCCAAAATCAAAATGTCAGCCCGCCTCAGTAAAGCAAATTACGAGGCTGTCTCCGCTTCGCTGATATAGCCTCGGGGAGTAATAAACCAGCCTTGGTAATTGCGGCTGCTGCGATTGCCAATGATGACGGTGGTGAGCATGTCGATAGGGTGCGCTAGCATCTCGTCTAGTGTGGTAACTGTAATAGACTCGTCGGGGCGGTAGAGGGAGCGCGCCAGCGCCACAGGGGTGCTGCCACTGCGATACTGAAGGAACGTATCACGAGCGAAGACGATTTGCTCGGTGCGAGTCTTGGACTTCGGGTTGTATAGGGCAACGATAAAGTCGGCTTGGGCAGCGGCCTGCAACCGGGTTTTGATCACTTTCCAGGGGGTGAGTAAATCGCTCAGGCTGATAGCGCAAAAATCGTGCATGAGTGGGGCACCTACTCGAGAGGCTGCTGATTGCAGGGCACTGACTCCTGGGAACACCTGCACGGCGGGCTTTTTTCCATTCCATGCTTGGGCTCGAAGCTGTTCTAGCACGAGTCCGGCCATGCCGTAAATGCCGCAGTCGCCTGAGGAAATTACCGCAACGGTTAGCCCCCAGCTGGCAAGCTCGATAGCCCGTTCGGCCCGCTGCTGTTCTTGGGTGATTGGTAGGGCTTCGATAATTTGGCCGGGGCGCAGCAAGGGGCGGATCAGGTCAACGTAGAGGCTGTAGCCAATTACCACATCGGCCTGGGTGACGGTCGCTTTGGCGGCAGGCGTCATCTGGTCGAGACTGCCAGGGCCGGTGCCGACTAGATGAAGTTGGCCGGTGCGACCGGTGTATTCGCGGTCGGCCTGGGCGATCGCCACGGTCACCCCTCCCTTTAATCCTGCGTGCTTCACCACCTGCTTTTTCACTCGCAGGGCACTACTGTTCCCCCCCGCCGCCATGATCGCTGCTGCCTCAGCCACGCTCGGCGTCCCTACCGCCGCTTTCACGACATCAGACGGACTGGGCACCTCAACCGCCTCTAAAATTTCGGCCCTGAAGCAGCGCAGGGGCCAGTCCATGGCCTGCGTATAGTCTATTAAGCCGACCTCACTTGCCTTGAGATCCAAAGTAGCGATCCCGGCAATCGCCTCCAGCGCCAAATGATGCTGACGGCAAGTCTTTTCTAGAGCCTGTTCGATTAGCGCTCTGTCGGTATCGCGCTCGCAGCCCACGCCCACCCAAAGCACACGCGGATGCCACTGAACTTTTGGAAAATCTGACTCTACTGCAAACGTTCTTTTGATCGGGCTAATCCAAACTCTGGCCTGTGGCTTAGCGCGGCTGGCCCTGTCCTCAAACTCTGGAAAGTCGAACTGAAAAGGATGGCTGACTGGCAAATGCTGTTGCCAGAGTTCAGATCCAGCTTTTTGCAGAACTTGCACAGGGGCTTGATGGGCGATCGCACTGCTTACCCCTGTCCAGTCACCGCTGCCTTTCACCCAGCCAAACGGATTTCCCAGCGTATCGATTCCCGGCAAGTTCAGTGAATGAGCAGCGCCCGTCAGCACGGGCTGGGCGTTTAGTTTTTGGCTAATGGATTGGGTGAGGCGATCGCCCCCGCCCTGATGCCCACCGCACAAGCTAATCGCAAACTTACCTAAGGGATCGATCACGACGACAGCCGGATCAGCCGCTTTATCGGTTAGCAAGGGCGCAATCAGTCGCACAACTGCGCCGCTGGCCAAGCAAAAGACAAACCCCTCGTATTCGTGCCAGTGAGCCTGCAAGAAGGCCGCTAGCGAGGTGTCGTAGACACGATGGTTAAGCTTTAAAGCAGCGGCTTCCGGCTGTAATTTAGGCGCAATCCATAGCTGCGCCTCTTCGCCCAAAGGGGCCAAACAGCGCAAGCCCACAGGTGTTGTAGTAATCGCGGCAAGGGTAGGAAGCATAGGAGCGCTATCGGCTTGGACTACCCGACATGATAGGCCGTAAACATCACCTAGAAATCACCGTTCTATGGAGGATGACGCCAGGTAGTTCATAGATTAGATCTATAGCCCTCTCGCAAAATGAGTCACCGAAAGAAGAGCAAAAGCACTATACGTCTCATTGGATCTGTTTTGCTAGCCACCGATGCAGATAAGAGGCCGCTGCTCGCCAAGACCCCCGAGCGCCGGCAATGATCTCAGCCATTTCCTGAGGGGAAAGCGGAGGGACTGCTGGAGGCTTTTCAAACAATTGCTCTGACATTATTTGCGCCTGCATCCATTTCTGAAGGCTATGGGGATTTAAAGTTGAGAGCCGCAGCGTTTTGACGGAGAAACCGATGGCCTGAGCAACGGGTTTTAAGTTCCAATGGCTGGCTACGACAATAGTTGAGTGTTGCCGGTATGCCTAAGACAGCGCGAGAATTAGACGTGGGAGGGGAATCCGATTGGCCTCGTCCCAGTAAGCGATCGCCCCTCCGTTTCTTCTAGGACAGCCGTTTCAACAGTGGTATCGGTGCCCTTTGTATAGCTCACTCGCTCTATACAGAGCAGCTTGATGGTGATGTCGCTGCCGGGAAAAAATTTGTGATTGCCTTTCAGTTTTCGCCGAAAGGTGACGTGACTATTGCTACCCAGCCGTAGCTCTCATTGAGGATATAGCCTTCAGCCCTGCGCTCAGCCGTAATGGGTGGATTGGCAGTGCGCGCCTTTGTCCTTTCTTTTTGTTTATCCATAAACAGCTCAATAGTGGCTCAGTCAGCGGTCTTATCTATCTACAAAGACCATCCCGAAATTCACAGTACCGGATGTGTTACGAAAAGTAAGTCTTCCAGCAAACCTGGGAGCCATTTCTATTGATATGATCACCGATAGCCAAAGCTCATCGGCCCACGCGTTATGCCGTCTACCGCCCAACCCACCGCTCAACCGGCTCAGCTAGAGATTCTAATTGACGATGCGTTTTTAAGCGATCAGATGGCTCTATTCAACCAGCTACGACAGAGCGTCCGCTGGGAGGGCAGCATGGCAGCGCGGCGCACGGCCTCATTTGGCGTTCCTTACAACTATGCTCAGATGTCCTATCCAGCCGTCCCTATGCACCCGGCATTAGAGCCCGTTGTAGAACAGCTTTATAGCGCTTTGGGCGTACGTTTCAACAACTGCCTACTCAACTTTTACGAAACCGGCAAAAGCAAAATGGGCTTCCATGCGGACGACACAACCGATTTGCAGGTTGGTACCGGTGTTGCAATTGTTTCACTGGGACATCCTCGCAAAATCACCTATCGCAGCAAGGTCGATAAAACGCTTCAGCATTCATTTACTCTGCCGCCCGGTTCAATGCTGTACATGAGTTCTAGCATTCAGGCAGAATGGGTTCACGCGATTAAAAAACAAAAAGGCGTAGGGCCAAGAATCAGCCTGACCTGGCGCGCTTTCAATGAAGATTGAAGCTGTATAAATACGCACCGTTCGTAAACAAGCCGTTTTGGTGGTCAGCAGCAGTAACTGCTTAAGTAGGTAGACGCGCCGGATGAGCGCATTTTGCCGATACGGATATTCGCTCGGAAGTGGCTAGCTTTTCTTAGAAACAAACCTTACGACAGCTCCGAGAAGCCACACCACTACCCCTAAAGCGACTCAATCACTCCCTCAACCCCGTACAGCTCACAGTATCTGCTACTGCAAAGCCCGCCGCCTTTATCTGCGCCGCCACTCGAAGAATTCCTGCTTGCCCGCCTTTTTCTTGCCCTTCTTCTCTGGCTGTATCCACCACGTTGTTCAAGTCGCGATAGTACTTCAAGCTATCCTCGTAGCTGTCTTGCTCTATCTGCGAAAAATTCGCAATTTCAGCCATATCGAAGTATCACTAACTGTTTACTCCTTGTCTTTGTAAACATCTTCTCGATGCTTGCACTTGATAGACCACTCCTGTTCCGGCTTCGTATACTCAAAAAAGGCCGGAGCCTATGCCAGCTTGCTACACCCTTTCAGACTGTCTGGCGGCAGGCTGTGGCTGTGGCTGGAATTGGAAGAGGGTGTATACGACGTTGCGGCGGATGCCCGTCATCATGTCTAGAAAGACTTCGTACCCTTCGCTCTTGTATTCGATCAGCGGATCTTTTTGGCCGTAGCCTCGCAGCCCCACGGTCTCGCGCAGCGCGTCCATTTGCTGAAGGTGCTCGCGCCACAGCGTGTCGATTTGCTGAAGGATAAAGAAGCGTTCAGCTTCTCGCATTAAACCCGGTTTGAGCGCGTCAACCTGGGCTTCTTTGAGATCGTAAGCAATGCGAACCTGCTCAGATAGGAACGTTTTGATTTCACCCATCGACAGGTTCTCAAGCTGGTCGGGGGTCAGATCTGCCAGCAGATAGACAAACTCTTGAACTTTGCTAACCACACTCGCCAAGTCCCACTCTTCAGAGGGCAACTCTGGATTGACGTAGGCTTCGACGATGTCGTTCATGGTCTGCTCGGCATAGCCGATCACCAGCTCTTTGAGGTCTTTGCCTTCGAGCACCCGTCGCCGCTCGGCGTAGATGGCCCGGCGCTGGTTGTTCATCACCTCGTCGTACTCAAATACCTGTTTGCGGATGTCGTAGTAGTAGGTTTCTACTTTCTTTTGCGCGCCTTCGAGCGACCTGGTCAACATCCCCGATTCAATCGGCATGTCTTCTTCGACGCGGAAGGCATTCATCAGGCCGGCAACGCGATCGCCGCCAAAAATCCGCAGCAGATTGTCTTCTAAGCTGAGAAAGAACTTCGTGGAGCCAGGGTCACCTTGACGACCGGCCCGACCTCTAAGCTGGTTGTCTACCCGACGAGATTCATGGCGCTCAGTGCCAATCACGTGCAGCCCGCCGAGCTCAACCACCTCATCGTGAGCCGCTGAGGTGATCACCTCGTACGCCTTGAGGATCTGGTTATATATATCGCGCAGCCGTTGAATCACCGGGTCATCGGTCGGTGCTTTTTCGGCAGCAACGGCGATTTTATCTTCGGCCTGCAGCTCTGAAAGGCTCTGCTCGCCGTAGGTTTTCGCCGCAAAGGCCACCGCTTCTTTCAACGCCGTCTTCAGCTCTGGAGACAGGTCTATCGGGAAAATTTGGGGGGCTACTTTCCAGGTCTTTTTCTTTTTGCCGTCGCCAAATCCCTGCGCCTGCTCACTTTTCTTTGCTGCTGATACTTGAGCAATGCCAAACTCATCGTCTTCGGGCTTCACCAAACGGGGCATGAAGTACTCACGCACCTTCAGTCGGGCCATGTAGTCGGCATTACCGCCCAGGATGATATCTGTCCCGCGCCCGGCCATGTTGGTGGCAATGGTGACTGAGCCGCGCCGCCCTGCTTGAGCGACAATCTCTGACTCGCGCTCCACATTTTCCGGCTTAGCATTGAGCAGGTTGTGCTCGACGTTGAGATGATGGAGCAAAGCAGAGAGCACTTCAGATTTTTCGACGCTAGTGGTGCCGACTAGGACTGGTCGGCCCGTTTCGTTCATTTCAGCGCATTCTTGAGCGATCGCATCCCACTTAGCATTCTCTGTCTTGTACACCACGTCCGGCAGATCTCGCCGCTGAGAAGGGCGGTTCGTCGGCGCGATCGTCACTTCTAGCTTGTAAATCTTCTCAAACTCGGCTTCTTCAGTCTTTGCGGTGCCTGTCATCCCCGATAGCTTCGGATAGAGCAGAAAGAAATTTTGATAGGTAATAGACGCCAGCGTTTGCGTCTCCGGCTGAATCTCGACATGCTCTTTGGCTTCAATCGCCTGGTGCAGACCATCGCTCCAGCGGCGACCGGCCATTACTCGACCCGTAAACTCATCGACGATGACGATTTCATCGTTGCGCACGATGTAGTTGACGTCCTTGGTGAAGAGTTCCTTAGCCTTGATCGCATTAAAGATGTAGTGCGCCCAAGGATCGTTGGGATCGAAGAGATCGGTGACGTTGAGCAAGGTTTCAGCGTTCTCGAACCCTTCGTCAGTAAGGAGCACATTGCGAGCTTTTTCATCGACTTCATAATCGACTTCATCGCCTTTTAGCTGGGCAGCGACCTCAGCAGCCCGCGTATATTTTTCGCCGGGACGCTCCACCTGGCCTGAAATAATCAGCGGTGTGCGGGCTTCATCCACCAGAATAGAATCGACCTCATCAATCACGCAAAAGTTGAACGGGCGCTGCACCACATCGGCCATTTGCGTACTCATGTTGTCGCGCAGATAGTCGAAGCCAAACTCGCTGTTCGTCCCGTAGGTAATGTCGCAAGCGTAGTTTTTCTTGCGCTCGGTAGGGCTCATCCCCTGCTGGATCAGGCCGACGCTCAGTCCGAGAAAGCGGTGTACCTGTCCCATCCATTCAGCATCTCGCCGCGCCAGGTAGTCGTTCACTGTGACGATGTGGACGCCTTTGCCCGAGATAGCGTTTAAGTAGGCAGGCAGCGTCGAGACCAGCGTTTTTCCCTCACCGGTTTTCATTTCGGCGATTTGCCCGTCGTGGAGCACCATGCCCCCTAGTAGCTGCACGTCGTAGTGGCGCAGCCCCAGAACTCGTTTCCCCGCCTCGCGCACTACCGCAAACGCTTCAGTCAAAATATCGTCGAGGTCTTCGCCCGCTTCTAGGCGCTGCCGAAACTCAGCCGTCTTGCCGGTCAGCTCAGCATCTGAGAGCGCCTGCATGTCTTCTTCGAGCAGGTTGATCTCTTTGATGTCGGGCTGATATCGCTTGAGTTTGCGAGTGTTAGGGTCGCCTAAAAGTCTTTTTAACATGTCAGGGCAGAGAAACGACGGGCAGAAAGTAGCGAGCAAGCGGTACAAAAACTGGCCTTGCCGCTAATTCTAGCTAATCTTAGCTAGCTAATTTTATGAGGAGAAAAGGCCCTGTGGAAGGCGGTATTCCGGGTGGGTTACCCCACAGCAACGGCGGAAGTCTATCAAAATGCTACCACCTGAAGGGCCAAGGGCAGTAACGCTATGGTTCACCAGGTTTTGGGCACGGTTTTGAGGTGCTGCGATCAGCCCTAAAATTGAGTGTTGATACTGTGCCAAGGCGTATCAAAAGCTGAGGTGTTGGGAAGATCGAGGGCTTCGGTATAGTCTTGCTCAGCAGCGCCCAGATGACAGCCCGTGCAACTGCTTAAATTGAGCGGCTGAGGCAGATCTACTTTAGGGTGGAGGGCTTGGAAATAGGGCGAGCCCTGCAGCCGGTAGGGAACGCGATCGCCCTGCGAAAAGCGAGAATAAGTCTGCAAGTATCGCAGCATGAGCTGCTGATTAAAGCGAGAAATAGGCGCTAAGGAAACGCCGTAATGAGCCGGGTCGGTGACCAGGGTCTGCCAGGTTTGAGTGGGCAGTACAGCGGCTGGAAGGGCAACGTGGCAGGTAGCGCACTGCTCTATATAAATTTGATAGCCTGCGATTTGCTGGGAATCGACGGGGTCAACCATGCCATAGGGTGAGGTGGTCGCCCGAGCCAAGCCTGTCCCTAACAAAGCACTTACTAAAAGAGCGATCATTAAAGTGCATAAGCTCAGGTAGACAGGCTGTGAAAAAAGCCGGTGCTCCCGCAGCCTGTTCAGCCGCTGACGCAGGTGGGAACCGAGCCACCGATATACCAGCGTGTTTGAGAGGATTGAGGGCATGGGGACCGTTGTTTGAAGGCTAAGTTTGAAGGCTAAGTATGTTTGGATTGACCGAATACAAGGGCGGGTATTAATAGGGGACTCTGATGCATCTAAGTCATGAAAGCCTCACTTTTACTGTGTTTACCTGCAAAAAACAGGTAACTGTCTTTATTGTTAATGTATATTTACGTAAAAATCACCCCTGAGTCTGGGCCCTGACGCCTATGTCTCAAAGCTCCAAATATTGTTAGTAAAGCCCTATTGATAGGGCTTTGGGAGGATACCTGGCGATGGACAGTCGGCATATTCAGTTTCGCTATACGCAGGTTTTTACCCCTAGTCAGCTAGACCAGCTTTGTGGGCTCTTTGAGCTAGCGGCCTTTTGGGCGAAGCGTCGTCGTCCGGAGGAGATGGCCCAGGCGATCGCTCACAGCCATCCGGTCGTAACGGCTTGGGATGGTGAACGGCTGATTGGCTTTACCCGGGCTACTTCGGACGGTATTTTTCGGGCGACGATCTGGGACGTGGTGATCCACCCTGACTATCGGGGGGCAGGTCTGGGCCGCAGACTGGTTGAGACCCTGATCGCGCATCCCCACATGAACCGGGTCGAGCGCACCTATCTAATGACGACCCATCAGCAGCGGTTTTACGAGCGCATTGGCTTCGAGCAAAATAGCACAACGACGATGGTGCTCCACAACCAGCCGCTTCCGGAGCATCTGCGAGAAGTGGCTGCTCAAGCTGCAAGCGTGATCGATGCCTAATTTGTCTTTTCTTCGGCCTCAATTTTTTCGCGAGAGTCGCCCCAATAGGCGCTATATGTCCATTCCTCGCTGTTGCCTTTGTCGACGGTTTGCCAGCGGTAGATCACTCCTTTATTGGGGTTGATCCCGACTTCTAAAAGTTTGGCACCCATGTAATATTCGGTTTGCCTGAGGGTGCGATCGCGTAAAAAAGCACTTTCGCTTTTGGCAATTGTTTTGGAGATGTGAGCTTGCGTGGGCTTTGCCATGGTTCTGTGTAGCTTTATCAGGTTTCTAAGATGACTTCTTGTATTATGCCTTCTCACTGATCGGCTGATCTAGCGACCGCACTTCGCCGTAGAATCCTCTAGGAGATAGTCTGAGCCAGGGGCTAGTACGGATGAACAGTCAGGCTAGGAGAAGACGGTGAGGCGATCGCGATTTTTGAGAACGCTCAAGCGGGCAACGAGCGGCCTAATTCTGGCAATGGGCCTCCCTACTACGGTCACCGCTTGTCGGCAGTCTGCCTCTCCGCCGCAGGCAGCTTCGGTGGCAGAGACAGCTCCTCAGCCACTGGTCGCCCAGAGCGAACCCAAAGCGACATGGCGAGTAGCGATCGCTCAGGGTTTGCGCCCCTTTATCATAGAAAAGGACGATCTGCTGGTTGGCTTTGATATCGATTTGATCAAGGCGATTGGCGAAGTCTGCGGTGTCACCCTGAAGCTGGAGCGCCAGCCCTTCGACGCGCTAGCCGCGCTCATTCGAGCCGAACAAATAGAGATGGCGATGGGGGCGGTACCGATTACGCCCGAGCAATCAGGCGGGGTTGAATTTTCCCGGCCCTATTTTCACTCGGGGGTGGCGATCACTGCCCTTCCCACAAACGCTCAGCTCACTACGCCAAAAGCACTCAGCGGCAAGACAATCGCCGTTACTCTAGGCACCGCTGGCGCGCAGTTGGCGATTGACGTGCTGGGATCGACAATTCTGACCTTTGATCAGGCTGCCGACACGCTGACAGCCGTCAAAAAGGGGGAGGCCGATGCAGCACTCATCGCTCTGCCAGTCCTATTAGATATTCAAGCTACTCAAGCGGACTACGCCGATTTACAAACTATGGGTAAGCTTATAGACCCCTATGATTTTGGCATTATGGTGCGTTCTGAGCCCAGTTCAAAGCCTAGCTCTAAGTCCAGTTCCGAAGCGAGTGCCAATTCTAGTGTAAAAACTCAGACTGCTGGTGATGATCGCCTTAGGGCTGTGGACGGGGCACTCAAGACGCTGGTAAAGGACGGCACCTATGCAGACATCCACGAACGATGGCTGGGGACTGCGCCGGTAGAGCAGCCTTTCTAAAGAGCCCATTCCAAATTGATCCCGACCCGACTATCGTCTCTATCTGCCGTGCTCTGCCATTCGAGATCGGTAGAGAGGCGCAGATCCGGCGTGATCGCGTAGCCCAAATTTAGCTGCGTAATGCTCAGCCCCTGACTGTCACCGACTACCCAGGATTGATCGAGCGTCAGGTCAGCAGCGCCGGTGCGGGAGGGCACAAACCGTAAGCGCACGCCTATGTTCGCACCACTGACCTGGTAGTAATCTGCTGATTTAGCAGCGCGATAGCCGACGGTCGGAGCCAGGTTAAAGTAGCCGCCCAGTGGGAGAACGTAGTAGTGCAGATCAGCGCCGTAGGCTTGGCGATCACCGCGATAATTCTGCTGATAGTCGGCGCTCACCGTCAGTGGCATACGGCCAATAAACCAGTCCTCTATGGCAAGCGCAAAACCACTCGTGCCTTCGGTAGAGGGAAAAAAGGTCGTCCCTGCCTGTACCCGCGTCGTGAAGCTAGGGTCGTTGCGAATATCGGCCTGTACGTCGGGTACCGTTTCCAACCAGCGCTGTAGGACAGGGCTTTGCTCAATCACCGTCGGCGAGAGATTGAGCGGGCGAGGCGCTGTGCCCGCTGCTGGCGTATCAGCATGAGCGGCGGCTGCCAGTAACACCATCGCGCCTGTACAGCCAGCGATCAAATTCGGGTATCTCATAGCCCCTAGCCTAGCTGCCTCCTGCTCAAACGTCAGCTTACGCTCTATAAAACTGCAACGCTTCAAAGTTTCGAGTCAGGCTTATAGACAGGCCATTTATAGATACGCCATCGGATTGACCGGTGCGCCATTGCTACGAACTTCAAAATGCAGGTGAGGGCCGGTAGAAAGCCCGGTGGTGCCGACAGCCGCGATCGCATCTCCCTTTCTCACGGCATCTCCTTCGCGCACAGTGAGCCGACTGGCATGGCCATAAAGCGTAGTCAAGCCGCCGCCGTGGTCAATAATGACCGCATTGCCATAGCCGCCATACCAACCTGCGAAAATCACCACGCCAGCCTCAGCCGCTACGATCGGGCTGCCGTGCGCCGCGCCAAAATCAGTGCCCGCATGAAAGCGACTGTAGCCCAGCACTGGGTGAAACCGCATGCCAAATTGGCTTGTGATCGGGCCAATGGAGGGCTTTGACATTTTGCCAGACGTGCGCGCCGACTGTAGAATCTCTGCGCGCACTGCGTCTCCATAAGCCGTATCGTCAGCCGCTACTCGCTCTAAGATGAGCGCCGTCAGGTTGTCAGAGTCTTTGTCGAGCTGCTTAATGGCGGCTGATAAAGCACTCCTATTTTCTTGGAGACGATTCATGGTCACGGCCTGCTGCTGTAGCTGATCGGCATACTGCTCACGGCTGGCCAGCAGCTGCTGCCGCAATAGCGAAATCGCGTTCTTTTGATGCTCTACGCCTTCTTGCTGAGCCCCGATCTCAGCCGACTTTTCTGCCAGGGAAACCAGCATGACCCGGTCAGCTTGATAGACCTGTTTGAGTCGGTAGCGCCTGTCCAAAAAATCATTGAGATTGGTGCTTTGCAGCAAGAGCGCCCAGCCCTGTGCGCCCTCCTGCCGCTGCATAAACTGCAGGCGTCCAACAACGGCGGTTCGAGCTTGCTCATATGCCTGCTGGTTGCCCGCGAGATCAGCTACCAATTGATTTAGCCGTTTCTCGGCGGCGACGAGCTGATATTCGGTGTCGCTGATCCAGGCATCGGTTCCTTGGATTGTCTTAGAAAGTGCTCGCAGTCGCTGATTTGCCTGATTTTCAGCGCTTTGGTAACGCTGATCAGCCTCATTGTGAACGTCGAGCTGCTGGTCGAGCTGCTGGCGCTGCTGGCGGAGTTCGTCTAAAGACTGGGCTGGGATCTGAGTTTGCGGTGGGGACTGAGCTTGCGCTGACAGGGGGTTGAAGCCGGGCAGTGAGATCCCGCTCGTCGCTACCCAGTACGAAAGGGCGATCGCTACCGCAAAGCTCACGCATCTCTGCCAGCGCTGATGAAGCAAAACCATGCCAAATCTTTGTCCTAACGAGTATTCTGCCAAACCATCAGCGCCGCGATGCCGAAGCCAAAAATCAGCATCCCAAACACTTTGCTAGCCCCCTGGTTAAATCGGGTCAGTCGCTGCGGGGTGAGTCGATTGCGCAGATGAGTCACCCCTGAGATTAGCACTAGCCACCACAGCATTGAGCCCGTGAATACGCCAAATACAAGGGTTACAGAACTTAGTCGAGACGCCTGCGTAATACCTAGGCCCGCGAAGATGGCGATGAAGGAGAAGATCGTAGTGGGATTGGTTAGCGTCAACGCCAGGGTAGAGGTGTAGGCACTGAGCATCGGTAGGCTAGAAGTCGCACCGGGTGGCGGAGAAGCCAGCGTCTGAGTAGCTGCTGGCTGAGCCCAAAAGGTTGTCAGCCCAAGATAGCAGAGAAACAATCCGCCAGCGAGCTGTAAGTAGGCCGTGTTGTCAGTCAGCAGCGTTGAAAAGGTGCTTAGGCCGAACGCGGCAACCATGCCGTACAGCCCGTCTGCTGTGGCTGCGCCAAATCCCGAGGCCAACCCTACCCCCCGGCCTTGTGCGAGCGTGCGGCGAATGCACAGCAGGGCAATGGGGCCGACGGGAGCAGCGATCGCCAATCCCATCAAGATTCCTTTGATCAGCACAAATATCAGCATGGGCCTGCATCCTCGCAGTTAGTCGTCTGTCGTTATCGGCAGCACCGCCGTGTCTTTGACGGTAGATAGGGCAATCGTTGTTCGGGTCTGTTGAATGCCGGGGAGGGCTTTCACTTCTTCGCTGAGGATGTGCTCGAGTGCGGCGGTAGACCGGCAACAAATTTTGAGCAGGTAGTCGCCCTCACCGATGACGTGATGGCAAGACTGAATGTTTTGACTGGCGTGAACATAGTCAATAAATTCCTGGCGATGGCGAGGATGCTCCAGCGTCACAGTGACAAACGCAGTGAGCACAAAGCCTAGCGCCTCGGGACTGAGCCGCACTGCGTAGCCTTCGATGACGCCGGCTTTCTCCAACCGGCGGACGTGATCGGCGATCGCTGGGGCTGACACCCCAAATTGCTCAGCCAGGGCCGACCACCTCACTCGCCCGTCATCTGCAAGAGCAGCCAGTATGTTGCAATCTAGTTCGTCGATGTCCATTTTAATTTATTTTAATAGGAACTTTTTAACTTTCTAATTTGTTTGTTTAGTAAAAATCCAACTAACAGTTATTTTAATTGAAATCAAAGCAAGACTTCATTATAAAAATAGATTTCTATCGGGGAAATTTCAAGCGCCTCTCCAAAAAAATTATGCGTTCTTAGCTTCGATCTGAGTAAATGGGTAACAATCGAACAAAGCTATACAAAATTTGACGTTTCTTATGTTTGGGCACCTCACGACGACCCTTGAGCAGATCGATATTCCAGCTGATTGGATTGGCATTCGCGCGGTTCAGGAGACCAGCAGCTGGCGGGCCATGCGCGATGGCCATCCTCAGCAGAATGAGCGCGGCCTCAGTCAGGGGGCTATGGTCGAAGTGCTCGCTCAAGGTCAGTTTGGCTACAGCGCGACTAATCAGCTCAGCAGCGAAGCGCTGAGAGCAGCTGCCCAGCAGGCTTATGATCAGGCCGTCGCTGCAAGTCAATGGGCCATTCACCGCTTTACCCAAGCCGTTCGTCCACCGACGGTAGGGCAGTATATTTCACCCTATGAGCAGGCGCTAGATGCGCTCGGGGTTAGCGAAATCAATCACCTGTTGCGAAAGCTCTGCGAACAGCTGAAGGTATCGGCAGACATCGTTCGCACTCGCGCAGTCGCCCGTACTCACGAGGTGGAAAGCTGGTTTGTCAGCAGCAATGGCGCTGAGGTGTACCAGAAGCTGCTGCTGTTGGAGAGTCATCTGGGGGTGATCGCCCAGGCCCCTGGCGTTACCCAATCGCGTACGGACAACGGCTACCTGGCTCACAGCTACCAGGGCGGCTGGGAACTGCTCTCGGGCGATCGCTCAGGGCTGTGGGAAAGGGCGACTCGAATTGGTGAGCAGGCCGTGGCGTTGCTCAGCGCGCCTGACTGCCCGGACACAGTGACCACACTGGTACTGGCTCCCGACCAGATGATGCTTCAACTCCATGAGAGCGTCGGTCATCCGCTAGAGCTAGATCGAATTTTGGGAGATGAGCGTAACTATGCGGGCGGCAGCTTTGTGCGACCTCAAGACTTTGGGAGTCTGGTATACGGCTCGCCGCTGATGAACGTCACCTTTGACACGACTCAGGCAGGGGAACTGGCGAGCTACCGGTTTGATGATGTAGGTGCCCCGGCGGAGCGGCAGTATCTGATTCGCCAGGGCGTTTTAGAGCGGGGCTTGGGCGGGCTAGAAAGCCAGGAGCGGCTGAAAGTACCCGGCGTTGCCTGCACCCGATCCTGTAGCTGGAACCGGCCCGCGATTGACCGGATGGCGAATATCAACCTGGAGCCGGGAGAGACCGATTTCGAGACGCTGATTGGCACGATTGCAGACGGTATCTATATGGAGTCAAACCGATCCTGGTCGATTGATGACCAGCGGCACAAGTTTCAGTTTGGCTGTGAGTACGCGCGCAAAATTGAAAATGGCCGCCTGACGACGCCGCTCAAAAACCCTAACTACCGGGCCACGACGCCTCAGTTTTGGCGCAGCCTGTCACAGGTGGGCGATCGCCAAACCTCGGAAACTTACGGTACCCCATACTGTGGCAAAGGCGAGCCCAATCAGCTCATTCGCGTGGGCCATGCCTCGCCGGTATGTGCTTTTGACAATATTGAAGTATTCGGAGGGGCCGAAGCATGATCCTAGTCACATCAGATTCAGCGCTCAACACCTCTGAAGGAAAGTTTGAGAGTAGTTTGCACGACAGCTCCTGCAAGAGCTACGAGACGGTATTCAGCCGTTTATTAGAGGCTGTAGGTAACCACTCTCCCCATCCCGATACCCATTTCACCCTCTCTTTAACCGGAGAAACCAGCCAGTTCACCCGATTCAGCCGAGCGAAAGTGCGCCAAACCGGCCAGGTGCGCGATGGCAAGCTGCGGCTGACGCTGAGTACCGCCGAGCAGACGGCATCTGCCAGCGTACCTTTTGTCGGCGAGTTTGAGGCAGACTGGGTGATCGCTCAGCAAGCCCTCACCACGCTGCAACAGGAACTCCCGCAGCTACCGGTCGATCCCTACGTGGTACTTCCCTCTAAGGCTGAGGCTAGCCGCACCCGTGAAGTTCGGAGTGGTCATTTACTCGCGGCGACAAGCGTCGCTGAAACGTTAATCGCGCCCGTAAGAGACCTGGATTTTTCGGGGCTATATGCGGCGGGTACAGCCTACCGGGCCTATGGCGACTCAGCGGACAATCGCCACTGGTTCGAGACACCTTCTTTCACGTTGGACTATTCTCTGTTTGGTGAATGCACTGGCCAAGCGGTGAAAGGTATCCTGGCAGGTCATCAGTGGGATCCATCTGCGTATGACCAAAGTATTGCGGTCGCTCAACGTCAGCTCGCCCTTTTGGCTCGTCCCCTCAAGGCTGTCGCTAGAGGCGATTACCGGACTTATTTGGCGCCGACTGCGGTGGCCGATCTGATCGATACGCTGGTCTGGGGCGGCCTGGGCGAAGCGGCCTTGCGTCAGGGCAACAGTGCCTTTAGTAGGTTAGAGCAAGGAGATGCTTTCCTTTCTGACCAGTTTTCTCTCCGGGAAGACTTTCAGCGCACCGCTGTGCCTCGCTTTAATGGAAATGGGGCGATCGCCCCTTCCACTCTCCCGATTATCCAGCAGGGACGTTGGGCCAATGCGCTGGTCAGCGATCGCAGCGCCAAAGAATATGGCAAGCCCAGCAACGCTGCCAACCGCCGAGAGTCGATGCGAGCCCCGGCTGTAGCGCCCGGGCAGATGCCGGATAGTGAAGTTCTAGCCCGTTTAGACACCGGCCTATACCTGTCCAACCTGCACTACCTCAACTGGAGCGATCTCACCGCTGGACGGATCACCGGCATGACTCGCTATGCCTGCTTTTGGGTAGAGCGGGGTGAAATCGTGGCCCCGATAGAAAATCTGCGCTTTGACGATAATTTCTATCGCTTTTTGGGGGAAGGGCTGATGGCGCTGACCGATCACCAGACCTTCGCACCAACGGTAGATACCTACGAGCGGCGATCACTAGGCGGCATGTGGACGCCCGGAATGCTGATCGATCAGTTTCGGTATACCCTTTAGCTGGATATCCGGCTCGCCGGATCCGTTCTCATAATTCTTTGCGCCAACGCTATTATCTCCGAACTCCACGGCTTCTGAACTTCATGGCTTCTGAACAGCGACTGTCTATTTCTTTTAGTGGCGTTCTGGTGGTATTTGCGGCGCTCTTGGCGGCGATTGTCGGCTGGCAGCTGAGAGGGCTGCTGCTGCTAGTGATGATTTCGGTCGTGTTAGCCTGTTCCATTGCGCCAATTGTCAGCTGGGCCGAGCAGTTTCGTGTGCCCCGATGGCTGAGTGCGCTGCTTACCTATCTCACAATCTTGGGCACCTTGGTCGGCGTGGGAGTGCTGATTGGCCCTACTGTTCTAGAGCAAATTCAGCTGCTGGTCGGACAGCTGCCGCTCTTAATCCGCAAAGCGGTGATTCAGGCAGAGGGCTGGGTACTCACGCTCAACGACAGTCGGCCTGAGCTAACCACTCAGCTCTTTGATCAGCTCGATGTGCAGGGAATCGCCGCCTGGGCAGTTCGTTCCACCCGTCAAATCGCCCTGCGCTCTCTCAATCTGACGACCGACATTTTGGGCACGCTGCTGAGCCTGCTGTTGGCCGTCTTTATCTCAGGCTACATGCTGGCCGATAGCCGAACGCTGACAACTAACTTAATGCGGCTGCTCCCGTCTCCCTGGGATTACAAGGTAGCCCAGCATTTGCCCGAAATCGGTCACCGGATTGGTAGCTACATTCGCGGTCGGCTGATTGTCTCTGGCACGCTAGCGGTGGTGACGAGTATCGGCCTGAGCTTCTTGGGCCTGAAAGACTTTGCAATTGGGCTAGGGGCGATCGCTGGCGTCACCAACCTCATTCCCTTCTTAGGGCCCCTATTAGGTGCCATTCCAGCCCTGTTAGTCGCGATCCCGCTGGGCGGCTGGACAGTTCTCTGGATTATCCTCTTCTACGCCATCCTGCAAAACATCGAAACCTACTTACTCGATCCGCTGCTGGTCGGCTCCTCTGTCGGTGTCCACCCGCTTTACCAGCTGCTGGCAGTCCTGGGCGGAGCTCAGGTACTCGGCATCATCGGTGCCCTGATTGTCCCCCCTTGGGTCGCAGGCAGCGCCGTCCTCCTCGAAAATCTCTATCTTCAGCCCAAACTAAAATCCGAAAAGCTAAAAGTCTGATTGCAGGCTCCCCTCCTCCAAACCCCCACCGCGACAACAAGCTCCCATAAAGCCCCACTAGATAAAAACGAAGTTGCAGTAAACCCGCTCTGCGAAAATTGCAGTCACCTGGTTCCATCAGTAGAATCACCAGAGCAGCGGCCGCTCAAATGCCAAATGATGAGCCACAAATGCGCTGCAAAGTCCTGTGTTCCTGGATCGACAGCCTTTCCTGAAGAAACTATGAACACCGTGATTTTATGAGTATTGCTTTAACCCTGGGGGTCACGGCGATCGCCCTAATCCTTTTCACGGTAGAAAGGTTTCCAGCCGATATCACTGCTTTGGGCGTTATGGTCGCTCTTGTTTTGCTCAAGCAGGTGTCTCCTCAAGAAGGCATTGCTGGCTTTAGCAACCCAGCCACGATTACAGTGATGGCGATGTTTATTCTCAGCGCTGGGGTGGCTCGTACCGGCGTCCTGCAAAATGCCAGCAGCTGGCTCATTCAGTGGGGCGGCAAGCGACTGAGTCAGCAGATTATGACGTTGGGTATAATCGTCGGCCCGATGTCAGGGCTGATTAACAATACTGCCGTGGTATCGGTCTTTTTGCCTATTGTCGAAGACTTTTGTCAGCAGCACCGCATCTCACCTTCTAAGCTGCTGATGCCGCTGTCTTTTGCGACAATTTTAGGCGGGATGATCACCGTGATTGGCACCTCTACCAGTGTTTTAGCCAGTGGTCTGTCGAACGATTTGGGCCTGGGCGAATTCTCGCTATTTCAGTTCACAGCTTTGGGCGTCATTACCTTTGTTATTGGCCTCGCCTATCTAGCCTGGGTCGCCCCCTACCTGCTGCCCAACCGCAAAGTCGATGACCGCGGCCTCAGCCAAAGATACGGGATGAAGGACTACGTCAGCGAATTAGTGATCACGCCGCGCTCTAGCCTGGTCGGCCAAACGCTTCAGAGCAGTCAGCTTCAGCGCCGCTTCGACGTAGACGTGCTAGAGCTGCTGCGCGACGATACTCATTTCCCGCAGCCCTTTGCCGATAAAACGCTGGAGGTCGGCGATATTTTGCTGGCGCGGGGTGGTAAGCAAGACCTGTTAAGGATTCGTGAAAGTGAGGGGCTAGAAATTCTACCGGACGTGCAGTTTGGCCAAAAGTCATGGCAGGGGGACATGGGCGAAGAGGAAGGCATTGCCGAAGCGCTGATCATTGCCAATTCGGATCTGATTGGCTCTACGCTCAAAGATATGCGCTTTCGTCAGCGCTATAACGTTACCGTACTGGCGATCCGGCGAGGGCAGGAGGTGTTGCGCGATCGCATGGGAAAAGTCCCCCTACGCTTTGGCGATCTGCTGCTGGTTCAAGGCCCAAAGCAGAGCTTGGTGGGTATCCAAACTGGCCGCAACCTGCTGCTGCTAGAGCAGCGCGATCTGGAAACGCTGCGTACCAATAAAGCAAATATCGCGCTGTTCATCGGTCTAGCGGTGATTGCGGCGACGGCGGTAACGGACTATCCCATCCTGGTCACCGCGCTAACAGGCGTTGTCGCGATGATAGTCACCGGCTGCTTAAAACCGGGCGAACTCTACCAGGCCGTTCGCTGGGACGTGATTTTCCTATTGGCCTGTCTGATTCCTTTGGGAACAGCCATGCAAAACTCTGGCGCCACTGAATGGCTCGCCAGCCAGCTAGTGCTGGTGGGCGGCGATCTTTCGAGCTACGGGCTGCTGACGCTGGTCTATGTGCTAACGGTGCTCTTGACCGCCGTATTATCGAATAATGCTTCTATCATTTTGCTGCTGCCCATCGGGGCTCAGGTTGCCAATGCCATCGGGATCAACCCGCTGACGGTAATCTTTGTGATTACCTTCGCCGCTTCTAACAGCTTCATGACGCCTATCGGCTACCAGACTAACACCATGGTGTATGCTGCTGGCGGCTATCGCTTCCTTGACTTTTTAAGAGTAGGCGGGCCGCTCAGCTTAATTATGACCTTGATTACCCCCCCTTTGGCGATTTGGCTCTATGGCCTGTAGCCTAATGATTGGGCTTGCCGGTGCCCTCCTTCGGGTAAAACCTGCACTAGACTCACATTGAATCGACTGTTAGGAGATATTACAAACATGTCATCAGAACAACGCGGCGTCACTATCTGGTTTACCGGGCTTAGCGGCGCAGGCAAAACGACTATCAATGACGCACTGACCGCCAAATTACGTGAGCGCAAGGTCAAGCTAGAAGTACTAGACGGCGACATTGTGCGTACGAACCTGACAAAGGGGTTGGGCTTCAGCAAGGAAGATCGCGATGAAAACGTGCGTCGGATTGGCTTTGTCTCCAATCTGCTAACGCGCAATGGTGTGATCGTGCTGGTATCGGCAATCTCCCCTTACCGGTCGATTCGGGATGAAGTGCGATCGCGCATCGGCGACTTCATGGAAGTGTACGTCAGCGCCCCAGTAGAAGTCTGCGAAGAGCGCGATGTCAAGGGCCTGTATGCCAAAGCTCGCTCAGGTGAAATTAAGCAGTTTACCGGCATTAGCGATCCTTACGAGGAACCGCTAGATCCGGAGGTGAATTGCGAAACTCATAAAGAAACGCTAGAAGAAAGCGTTGATAAGGTGATTGCCAAGCTAGAAGAAATGGGTTATATCCCCGCTAGCGTGATGGCGTAAACCGATTCCAGACCGTCGAAGCCCATCTTAAAATTTATTAGCTGGGCTTTCGACTACATCAAATCATCTAGCTCTGCGTAGTCGGGCAAGGTCGGGTCGATTTGTCTGCCTTGGCGGATGATGGTGCGATCGCCCTGCCCCCTCGCCATCAGCTCATTAAAGCTCCGCGCCTTGAACACCACCAAATCTGCGCCCCATCCTTCACCGATCTGCCCCATATTTTCCAATCCCATCATCTCTGCCGGAGCGCTGGTTATGGCCTGAGGCCAATCTGCAATCGGGTGATCGAGATGGCCAATTCGCGCAGACTGAGTGAATACTTCTAAGCCATCGTGGTCGCCATAGGCAAAGAATGGATCGCGGCAGTTGTCGGAGGCGATCGCTACCTTCACCCCCGCCGCCTTCAGCTCATGTAGAATCGTGACGCCCCGATGGCGGGGCGTTCTGCCCGGCTGCCGGTCTTGCAGATATAGATTGCACATTGGCAAACTCACCACAGTAACTCCTGCCGCTTTCACTGCCTCGACTGTTTTGCGAACCTCATCATCAGACTGCACAGACAAGCTACAGCAGTGCGCACAGGTAATACGCCCGGTAAACTGATGGCGAATAGCCGCTTCAGCCACGTATCGCAACGTGATCTCATTCGGATCTAAACTCTCGTCTGTGTGAAGATCGAGATCTAAGTTTTTCTCTTTTGCCAGCTCAAACACCCGCTCTATCTGCTGTGCAAGCTCAGGATTCATGTAGGCGACGCCGCCCAAAACACCTGTAGACGAAGCTACCAAGTCGGCCAGATTCTCCCCTTCTGGTCCCATATAGTAATCGAGAGAAACTAAGCAAGCTGCCTGTAATTGAAGCTTCCCGGCCCAGGCTTTGCGCAACTGCCGAAATATCTCGAAGCTGATTTCCCCTTGCGCCCCGTTCGCATCTAAGTGCGTGCGCACCGCCTGAGTACCGTGGGCATAGCTACACTTCAGCCCAAATTCCATGCGCCGATACACATCTTCTGCCTGCCATCGCTGCGTACTGTCTTTGCGAACCGCCTCCAGCGCCCCGTTAAATGTGCCATCGGCATTAGCCCTGCGCGGCCAAATATGTCCCTTGTCTAAATGGGTGTGCATATCGACAAAGCAAGGCCAGATCAGCCCTGAACGGACATCGACAGCAGGTATATCGGCCTTATTGCCGGTACCAATAGGCTGTAAATCAGCGATCTTGCCATCGCGCACCTCAATATCCAGCGCCACCAAATCTTCTCGATATCCCGGCTGCTGAAACGCTTCAATCAAAGGCCAGCGTCGCGTTTGATCCGCCAATAAAGTCAGCGGTACCCGGCCATTGCACAGCCAGTAGTGAGACACAGCAGGAATTTGCAGAAAGGAAGTCATATTTGAATAGTCTGAGAGATTAGCAATGCCGTTCGCTACACTAAACCTAGCCGCTCAGCGATTTGCCTTGGGTCTTGACTATGGTTCAGCAGCTTCCAAAAACAGATATTATCTATCCTGACAGTGACGGCCAGCCAATGGCGGACAATACCGAGCAGTTTAAATGGATTGTCACCATCAAGGAAAATCTAGAAGATATCTATAGCGACGACGAAAATGTCTTCGTCGCAGGCGATTTGCTCTGGTACCCAGTAGAGGGAAGCAACCATATCAACCAAGCGCCTGACATCATGGTGGCCTTCGGACGTTCTAAAGGCTATCGTGGCTCCTACCAACAGTGGAAAGAAGATAATATCGCGCCGCAGGTCGTTTTTGAGATTCTTTCACCGGGCAACCGCGCTGGCGAAATGGCCAAGAAGTTTCAGTTCTATCAGAAGTACGGCGTCCAGGAATACTATGTTTATGATCCTGAAAATGTAGAATTGATCGGCTGGCAAAAAGACGGAATCTACCTGGAAATTGTTGAGAATGTCAACAATTGGACGAGTCCGCTACTGAATATTCGCTTTGTTATCGCCGATACGCTCAGAATCTATCGGCCAAACGGCGAGCCTTTCTTGAGTATTACTGAAGTGCGAAAGGAACGTGATGAAGCCCGAGACAGGGCCAATCGCCTCGCTGCCAAACTGAAAGAGTTAGGCGTTGATCCCACCGATATCTAGAGAGGGTGCCCTAACTGGATAGTTCAGATGATTGCGCAGACTGCTCTACCCACTGCACTACTTGCTCACCTAGCCGCACACCGTCTAACCGGTCGATCTCACGAATGCCTGTAGGGCTGGTGACATTGACCTCGGTCAGGTAGCCACCGATGATGTCAATCCCAACGAAGACGAGGCCATCTCGCTGTACGGCAGGGGCGACCTGCTGACAGATTTCCAGATCGCGCTCGGTGAGGGTGGACTTTTCACTGCGTCCGCCGACCGCCATGTTGCCGCGAAACTCTTTGCCGGTGGGGACTCTATTTACTGCCCCAATTGGATCGCCATTGAGTAAGATCACACGCTTGTCACCTTCTTTGGCCGCCGGCAGGTAAGTTTGCACCATGACGGGTTCCTTGCCCTGATGCGTACTGACTTCAACGATGGAGTTGAAATTGCGATCGCCCTCCTCCAAGAACAAAATTCCCTCCCCTGCTTTGCCCCCTAAAGGTTTCAGCACCCCAGCCCCCCAGCGCTCCACTGCCTCGCGAATGACCTGCTTATCGGCGCTGACAATGGTCTCAGGAATGGCGTCGGCAAACTGCAAAGCGTACATTTTCTCATTGGCCGTTCGCAGTCCCGCTGGAGAGTTGATCACCTGAGTTCTGCGGCTATCTATATAGTCAAGAATGTAGG
>JBARVU010000123.1:0-3467 GCA_049646425.1 Phormidesmis sp.
GACTGGTTTTAAATTTGCGGGTCTGACGGACATTGGTCTCCATCGCGCGGCTAATCAGGACAGCTACTATATATCGCCCGCCGGCGAACTGTTTTTGGTAGCCGACGGCATGGGCGGTCATGCAGGTGGTCAAGAAGCGAGCCGTTTAGCCACTACGACGATTTGCAACTACCTACAGGCTCACAGAGATAGCGATCGCCCCTCTGAGGAGTTACTAGAACAAGCCATCCTAGCGGCCAACCAAGCCATTTTGTCCGATCAGCGTCGGTATCCTGAGCGCGCCGATATGGGAACAACTGTCGTTTTGCTTATGGTCAGAGACGATCAGCTCTGGTGCGCTCATGTCGGTGACTCGCGGCTGTATCTTTTGCGAGAAAGTAAGCTTTTTCAGCTGACGGAGGATCATACCTGGATAGCTCAGGCCCTGCAGAGAGGTGACTTGCTGCCATCCGAGCGGCAGCATCACCCCTGGCGACATGTGCTCTCTCAGTGCGTGGGCCGTGAAGACTTAAAGTCTGTGGAGATACAGCGGCTCAAAACGGTTGCAGGCGATCGCCTCTTGCTCTGTAGTGACGGGCTGAGTGAAGAACTTTCGAGCGAGGTGATTGGGGGATATCTTCAGTCAGCACCTACCTGCACAGAAGCTGCCTCTGGGTTGATTGAAGCAGCCAAGGCGAGAGGCGGACACGATAATATTACAGCGATCACTCTCTTCATTCCATAGCGACTCAGAAAAAGCTACTGCCCAGACAGTTCACTCTGTAGAGAGTTATTCTGCTGCCTTTCTAAGCGATATTCTTGAAGAGGATGATACTGTTAAAAGATGTTCCTCACCCAAGGCAGTTTGCTGGTGCGATCTTATGTTTAAGCGTGCGCTGATTTGTACTGATTTTTCGGATAGCCTTGATCGCTTAGCCAAGTTTGTCCCAGATTTGGCAAAAGGCGGCATGGAGCACATTGTATTTTTTCACAGCGTGCCGTTGATGACTTCGCGCGAAATCCCGTGCGTAGACGAAGAAAAAGTTAGCAAAGCTCGTCAGATGTTGGCGGTTGCAGAGTCGTCAGTACCGGCTGGGACAACGGTTAAAATTGACGTCGTCTCCGGGCGCGACAATGACAATATTCTGCGGGCGATCAAAACCCACAAGCCTGACATTATCCTTTCAGGCATGGCGACCCGATCTGCACTGAATGAGCGCATATTTGGCAGCACCACGATGGAGATTGTCAATAAAGTCAATGTGCCAATGCTAGTACTGCGGCCTCAGCTCATCTCAACCTACCGGGAAGCTGAGCTCGCCCAGCGCTGTCAGAATATGTTTGATTATCTGCTGGTACCTTACGACGGCAGCAGCAGTGCCAAAAAGCTAGTAGGCGATATCAAAACAAAAATTCAAGCCAATCCAAACGGCGCGCTGGAGACTTGCTTGCTGTGCTGGGTCGTCGATAGCGGCGGTCGGATCCCAAACAGTGATCTGATTCAACAAGCTCAGTCAGAACTCGATCAGGCTAAGGTTGAGATAGAGGGTTTCGGCACTGAAATCAAAACAAAGGTCATCACTGAAGTTCGGGAAGGCAATCCACTCGATGAAATCCTCAAATCTGGGGAAACACATGATATTAGTGCGATCGCCGTCTGTCCTAGCAAAGGCGGTGGCTTGTTTAAGCTGACAGTTCCTAGCTTTACCAGTGCTCTTTTGCGAGCCTCCTGGCACCCGGTTATTCACTTTCCTCGCGAGCAGTAGGTGCTTCCGCGCGGCGGTATCAGCGTCCACCCCCTTGTGCTCTTCTAAAAGCCTGGTATTTAGAAGCCCAGGGAGGCATCTATACCGGGCTCAGAATCTGAGTGCATAGCCTCAAAGTTCATGACAATCTTTGGCTTGAGATTACTTTCTAGCTCACGCTTCAGCAGTGATTTGCTCTCTTGCGGACTGCCGATAGAGGGAAATGCACGGGCTGCGGTGGCCCACTCTTGAAATAGCTTGCGCTGGCTGGCCGCCACATTGATCGCCTGCACATGCAGACAGTGATGGGGACTTTCGCTAGTAAAAAACAAAATACGATACTGCCGAACTTCTGTGAGTGCTCGCAGCATGCTTTGAGATACTTCAGCTTTTAGATCGAGATAGCAGGGTAGCCAACGTGGCCCTTCTAGCTTGCTGTAAAAGGCGGTCAGCCAAAGTACCATCGGGTGAGGTGCCATCGTACACATGAAGTTGTTGTAGCGCGTGTTGTGAAGACGCTTTTGAATCTCTGCAGCAGGCATCATTGCCCACAGCGTTGGAAGTTTTTCTTCGCCGCGACTCAGCAACTGGGGAAACACAATCTGAGCAACCGGCATTTCTGGCGGCCAGCCCTGATCTAGGTAAAAATCTTGGGCCGATTCTGCTAAGGGTTTAGCGAGTGCCGCAGACTGACCTTCTGGTACGGGGCCTTTGGGCTGACCGGGTGGCTGTCTCACCACCGGTAAGGTTGAGAGCGCAGTGTTGATCCGCTGCGAAATCTGAAATCCCGAACCAAAGCGATCTTCTAGCGGGGCGATCGCCTCGATCACCCTATCAACAGTGGTCGGACGATCCTCCCGCTGCTTAGCTAGGCAGGCCATGACAATCTCTTCTAGCGCTCTAGGCACCTTTGATTCAGGTCTAACCTCTGCCAGAGAGGCAGGTTTAGCGAGCCGGTGGGCCTTGTACCAGCTACCAAAGGTGTTGTTCACTGGCTTTATCGGCAGCGTACCTGAGAGCATCTGATACATCATCACGCCCATACTGTAGATGTCTGAGCGGCTATCGAGCTCCCGGCCTTCCATCTGCTCTGGGGAAGCATAGGCCAGCGTCCCCATAAAGGTACTTGTCTGCTGGCTATCTGCCTGCAAAAGTTTTGCAATGCCAAAGTCTAAAATCTTTACCAGTTCTCCAACAGAAGAATCGGAGGTGACTAAGATATTGCTAGGTTTGATATCTCGATGAATAATCGGGACAATCTTACCTTTGACCAGAATGCCATGGTGAGCCGTTCTCAGTCCTAGCAGGATCTGACGGACCAGGCCCAGAAACCTGGGCACCGGCAGCGGCTGTCTTTGCACTAACCGGCCAATATTATCTCCCTTAAGATACTCCATGACGTAAAAGGGAATATCCTCTTCATTAACGCCGTAGTCAGTGACGCGCACCACGTGCATGCTCTTTTGGCCTAGCTGCGCGCAGGTCATCGCTTCCCGCAGAAACCGCTGTCGCATGTCTTCATTGAGCAGCGTTTGCGAAAGAAACTTAACAGCGACGGGAACACCGCCTAGCAGCGAATCCCCCGCCAGGTAAACTTTGCCCATAGAGCCATGTCCAATCGGCTCTATCAGGTCATAGCGGTTTGAAATTTTACGCCCAGCGTTAGGATCTGACATTATTGGCGAGCCAGCTCTGCTTCTATAGTGCTAGTAAGATAGTGCCCCGCCATTACCCCACCCGAAA
>JBARVU010000124.1:0-11706 GCA_049646425.1 Phormidesmis sp.
CGCCTGACTTCTCGCAGGGCCTCTGTGATATTTGCATCCGAAATTTTGTCCTGGCCACGCAGCTTTTTCCAGGCGGATTCAAATTGTTCTGAGAGGGCTTCAAACATAGGACTGAGCAGGTGATGAACTGAAAACGGTAATCATCCTATTCTAAGGGGTGTGGCTCCAAATGCTGATGTGCGCCCAAAAGCGGCGGGGCGATACGCCAAGGGGGGGCTTTGCCATCGCATCTGATAAGCTGACGGATGAATTGCACTATCCATAATTTTGAGCCTGCCGAAGCAAAGAGCCCCTAACAATCGAACTTTGACGCTCAGTGAGTCAGAGGTAGAACGGTACGCTTCTGAGCTATTGACTTTAAGTGGCCCGCAGCCGGTGGCGTCCATCCTCGACCAGACTATTCACCAAAGTTTGTTCAAGGTGCTGCCCTGGCTGCCGGATAAATTCGTCGATTTGCTAATTGTCGATCCGCCCTACAACCGGCATAAGGACTTCAACGGGGTAGCATTCAAGGCGCGATCGCCTGCTGCCTACCAAAAATGGCTGACGACCTGGCTGCCTCAACTGCCGCGCTTACTAAAACCGACCGCCTCTATATATATGTGCTGCGATTGGCAGTCCTCTAACGCGATTTATGAGGCGTTTGCTCAGCACTTTCAGGTGCGCAACCGGATTACCTGGGAGCGGGAAAAAGGGCGCGGGGCCAAGCGCAATTGGAAAAATGCCTCCGAAGATATTTGGTTTGGCACAGTTTCTGATGACTACACCTTTAATGTAGAAGCAGTGAAGCTCCAACGGCGGGTGCTGGCGCCCTATCGGGACAAGGCAGGACTGCCGAAAGACTGGCAAGATACGCAGCAGGGCAAATTTAGAGCGACCCATCCTTCCAACCTGTGGACAGATATTTCGGTGCCTTTCTGGTCGATGCCCGAAAATACGGATCATCCGACGCAGAAGCCCGAGAAGCTGATTGCTAAGCTGATTTTGGCCAGTTCTAACCCCGGTGATGTGGTGTTCGATCCGTTTTTAGGATCAGGGACAACTTCGGTGGTCGCAAAAAAGTTAGGGCGTCACTACGTAGGGGTGGAGCAGGCAGAACTGTACTGCTGTTTGGCCCAGAAGCGGCTGGCGCTGGCTGCGGAAAATTCGAGCATTCAAGGCTATGCTGAGGGTGCTTTCTGGGAACGCAATGCTTCGCCGGGTGTGCAGCCCAAGGCGCATGGCATCGCTGAAGAAAAATTTTGAGCTAACACCCATTTTCAAGATATTTTGATGGTAAGGCTGACCCGAAGAAGCCTGGCTCAGCAGTTCGCACCTGTCGCTTCCCCATCCGGCAGCTATCAACTTATTCCCTACCCCTAGAAATCACTCATGTTGTCAGTTGCCGAGCCCCAATCACAAATAGATAGTCAGACCGTTTACTTTCGCTGCATCGCAGGCTGCACCGCCAAGCACTCGATTTTTGACGTGATCTACCGCTGCCCGTCCTGCGGCAGCCTGCTGGAAGTCCATCACGAGCGTGAACCGCTCAAAAAACGGGACGCCTCTCAGTGGCGGCAACTATTCGACTCGCGGGTGGGCACTACGAAATGGCCCTACGGTAGCGGCGTATGGGGAATGCGTGAGTGGGTGATTCCTTCGCTGGCTGATGAAAATATCGTCAGTATGTGCGAAGGCAACACCAACTTGTTTTGGGCCGACCGCTTAGGAAAGCAGCTCGGTGTCCCCGACTTATGGATTAAGCTCTGCGGCGTCAGCCATACCGGCAGCTTCAAAGACCTGGGCATGACTGTGCTGGTAAGCGTCGTCAAACAGATGATGGCTCAGGGCAGCAGTGTGAAAGCCGTGGCCTGCGCCAGTACCGGTGATACCAGCGCCGCTCTCGCCGCTTATGCAGCCTACGCTGGCATCCCAGCAGTGATCTTCCTGCCTGCGGGCAAAGTCAGTACGGCGCAGCTGATCCAGCCGGTTGCTAACGGCGCGCATGTGCTCGCACTTGATACCGACTTTGATGGCTGCATGAAAATTGTCCAGGAAGTAACGCGAGACAACTCGATCTACCTAGCTAATTCGATGAACAGTTTGCGCATCGAGGGTCAGAAAACGGTCGGCATCGAAATCATTCGGCAGTTTGATTGGGAAGTGCCCGACTGGATCATTATCCCTGTGGGCAATCTTGGTAACATCAGTGCGCTCTACCAGGGATTTCAACTGATGATGGATCTTGGACTGATCGCTCGAATGCCGAGGCTAGTCGCCGCTCAAGCGGCCAGGGCCAATCCTTTTTATGAGTCTTTTAAGACTGGTTTCAAAGAAAAAATCAGCGTGACCGCGCAAAACACGTTGGCCAACGCCATCAGGATTGGTAATCCGGTTAGCTATGAAAAAGCGACAAAAGCAATAGTAGAAACGAACGGTATCGTCGAACAGGCAACCGAAAACGAACTGGCCGATGCCGCTGCGCATGCCGATCTGACCGGCATGTTCACCTGTCCCCACACCGGTGTGGCGATCGCCGTGCTGACCAAGCTGATCAAGCGCGGCGTGATCAAATCCACTGACAAAACGGTCGTGGTAAGCACGGCTCATGGCTTGAAATTCACCGACTTCAAAGTCGGCTACCATGAGTCGACGCTGGCAGAAGTGACTAGCCAATATGCCAACCCTGCGGTTCACCTTCCAGCCAACGCAGATGCTGTGAAAGCCGAAATCGAAAAAAGGCTCGGTCGTTAGCAAGTGAGGAGGTTAGTCGAGTACAGTAGCGAGATTGCGAAGTTTTCCATAGCGTCACCTGACAGGACTCTGCTATCTCTACGATTTAGAAGGGCAGTCAGCCGAATAGCTCGATGTCTATAGAATGTTGAGAAAAATCTGGGAATTTATCTGGTGAGGTAGAGAAGCAATGAAAAGCAAAGAGTTTTATGTCGTGATTGAAAGGGACGAAGATGGTCTCTACGTCGGTGAGGTTCCGCAACTCGAAGCTTGTTACAGCCAGGGAGAGACGATTGATGAGCTGATGAAAAATATCCGCGAGGTCATCGAAATGTGCCTTGAAGAAGAATCAGCTAATGTTTCGCTGGAGCGTAACATTCCGGTAGAGAATCGCCACTCAAATCTCTAAACTATTCAGCGTTCAAAAAGATTGCTGCTATGGCGCGAAGAAACGGTAAAAGTAATTACCGCGTCAATCTAGTTTTATTAGACTGTTTAGGGCTTGCTAGAGGTTGATGTAGGGAAAGGGGGCATGATGAGCTTGAAGGTAATTGAGCTGAAGTTTTTATTGAAGCTGCTGGGATGTAAGGGCTACCGTAGCAACATCACGGAGCTATCTCCCAATAGCAAAACGAAGGCGGCAGAGCGTAACCGCATTTGCAAAGATTTAGGTTCTGACGGATGGGTAGAGTATGACAGCGAGATCTCCAAATTCGCTATTGCCCCACCAGGTAAGACGCTATTAGGACTGGATACGACTAGCCTACCTGTAACGCCAGATGAGCTAAATGTTTTAAAAGCCTGTAAGGGCAGCATGACCCCTGGCAAGCTTGGGAAAAAAGTGCCTGCGAGCGATCGCCAAAACATAATCCGCAATCTGGCCGAGCGCGGTATGCTCAAAATTTCTGGGACAGCTATCAAAGAAGTTCGGTTGAGCGCCAAAGGTAAGCAGCGTTTGCTGAATGAGTACGATCCTAGCGGTAGCCGCCCTGACATTACAGCGACGATGCTAGGCAACTATGTCCGATTCCTCAGAGAAAATCTAGGTCAATCAGGAAAGTTGCCTACGAGCCAGCCAAACATGCAGTCGAACGACGTGATGCCTGTGGGCTCATCGGTGAAGCCGAATAGCCAAGCAGTCTTACAGCAGATCAGGCAGTTAGACCAGTTAGTAGGCTCCGACAACTATCTGCCGATTTATCATCTGCGCGAGAAACTACAGCCGCCTCTAACTCGGGAAGAATTAGACAGTCGTTTATACGAGCTGCAACGCGCTGATCTAATTGAGCTGAGTAGCTTGCATGACCAAGGTGATTATAGCGATCACCAAATGAACGCCGGTATTCCTCAAGAGAATAGATGCTATCTCTTCTTCATTAGCGTCCTCTAAATCTGCAATCTGACCCGCAGGTTCATAATTTATTGCACACTTCGTAGCACACCAGAGAAATTGAGCGTGGCCACTTTAGAGCATCTCATTCGGAAAAATATCAACCCCTTTGACCCAGCTACTTTTAAGCCAGGGAATTTTTGGAAAGAAACTTCAGATCAATCTCAGGAAATTACATCAATTCATAAAGATGTAATGGATACGGTAGAGGAAACCCTAGCGGATGTGATGCGCGATCACCAGACTCGAACGCTGATGCTGCTAGGCGATTCGGGATCGGGGAAAAGCCATTTGCTCGGTCGAATAAAGCGAAAGCTGAATGATCGAGCCTGCTTTGCCTATGTTGACCCTTGGCCAGATAGTCAGTTTATTTGGCGACATGTGCTGAGGCAGACAGTCGATAGCTTAATGGAAATTCCTGAAGGGCAAACAGAGTCTCAGCTCATGCGCTGGCTCAAAGGGCTAGAGATTTTCAAGCGAAAAGGCGTTGCCCAAAAGCTATTGGGCGAGCGGAGCGTATTTGTTCATGACTTGAGGGCCAGCTTTCCAGCCGCTTATCGGGGTAAAGAGTTCTTTAGTGTTCTCTACGCGCTGCTAAATCCTGAACTGCAAATGGCCGCAACTGATTGGCTGCGCGGCGAAGATTTGGATGAAGAAGATTTAAACCTTTTGAAGGTGAGGCATTCGGTAAATTCTGAAGATGCAGCTCAAAAGATGCTGATGAACATTGGCTGGATTGCCGATTCTACTCAGCCTATTGTTATTTTCTTCGATAACTTAGATAACATTCCACATCTGCCAAATGGAAAACCTGATTTACATGCGCTTTTCAATGTAAATTCAACTATCCACAATGCAAAGCTCAAGAATTTTCTGATTT
The DNA here is from genome assembly GCA_049646425.1 of Phormidesmis sp. Lineage (GTDB taxonomy): Bacteria > Cyanobacteriota > Cyanobacteriia > Phormidesmidales > Phormidesmidaceae > Phormidesmis. Next base: position 4,983 of record JBARVU010000124.1, read on the forward strand.
TAGTCAGCATTATCACCAGTAACTGGCGCGAGAATCAGTATGTAATCAGCCCTCCGGATAGGGCTCGCATCGACAAGGCAGTTGTGCTTCGCAGCATCACGTTAGATCAAGCTGCCGATATTTGGGCCGCTCGCCTGTCTGCTTTGCACGCGCAGGCTAGTCCCAAGCCTGCCTCTTCTATTGCTCCACTGACTAAAGCTTGGCTGACTCATCGTTTTCCAGGCGGTAGGGTTCCTCCTCGTTCCGCGCTCATCCTGGCTAAAAAGTTAATTGGAGAATTCAAGCGTACAGGCAGCTTGCCTGAGATTTCTAACGAGTTTGCCGAAGATGGGACAAGCTCGGACAAAAGCAAATCTTCTCAGTCAAAAACAGCCGCTTCGCCGGAGAGCGATCGCGCTAGCTTCGAGCTAATCTGGCAAAAAGAATTCAAAGGAGTGGGCGACCACTTACGGCGGATATCTGATTTTTCCTCTCCAGATCTGGTTCGCCGTTTGCAGGAAGCTTTAGAAGCTTTAGAGATACCGAAGATTCAACGCGCCATTTTGAATAGTAATGCGTATTGTAGCTACTCGCTTGGATACGAAGACTCAGAGCGAGTTTGCGTTGTTTGGACTGAGGATGGCAATCTGACTTCTTTTTATCATGTGATGAGAGCCTGTAATGCAATGATGGAAGCTCGGGTGCGCGATCACATCTACCTCATCCGAAAAGAAAAACTGGGTACCGCCAGAAACAGAGGCTATCAGATATTTCAAGAGGTTTTTTCTAGGAAAAAGAATACTCATATTAAGCCTGACTTAGAGTCGGTACAGTATCTAGATACTTATCATCGGCTGGTTAATGCAGCAGCAGGCGGGGAACTGGTCGTGGGTGCAAAAACGCCGAACGTGAAAGAATTGCAAGCACTTGTGCGGGAGAGCGACATATTGTCTGCTTGCGGCCTGCTCCAGAAGTTGGGCGTCGTTCAATCTGAAGACAACGTGACTACCATGCCGCTAACTGTCTCATCTAAGCCTTCTAAAACTACGAAGAAAATGCAGCCTCTCAAACCGACTTTACAGCAAGAACTTGCAGCCGCAGAGCGCTACATTCTCAACCTGATGACTACACAGTCTCTGATAGGGATGCAGGTGCTAGTAGAAAGCACTCAGGAACAAGTTCCAGCGCTAGACTCAGCCAATATCATCAGCTTGATTCACTCGCTATGCGATACCAATAGAATACAGATGCTAGACCCAAACGCTAAGCCAGAAAATCAACTGTTGTGCTATGTCCCTGCCTAGCCTTTTGCCCTCGCTATAATTCGCTTGGCTGACTGCCCAAATACCCTGAAACACGCCGATTCCCTGAGCTGATGAGTCCTTCTTCCCAACTGCCAAAATCGCTCAGCGTTACCAAGGTGCGTCTGGCTTTCGAGTGTCCTCGGCTGATGTATCTGGGGCATCACGAAGGCGGCATGACGATGTTTCGGGCGTCGAATTCGTCGGGTGGCGGCATCGGTCAAGCATTTCACAAGCTATGTGATGACTGCGTAGATCGGATTTGTTCGGATGAGGCGATCGCTGCCCTTTTCCTTCCTCCTGCCGCCAATCTAAACCCAGAAACCGTAGCACAGCAGATCCAGCAACAGCTCTACCGCACAGTATTTTTCCCGTTGGTGCAAGAGACGATCACAAACAGCCTAAATAAGGTTGCTGGTCTCAATCAGCTTTGGGAAGGAATCACCGGACTCATTCGGCGCTGGGCAGAGCTGCTAGTTAGCAATCGCACGCTGTGCGAGCCAGAGGATGTTATTCGCAAGACGTTTTTGGCTCAGGAGCTATCAGTTAAGTTTGAATTTGAGCTGCCGAACGGTGATCGCCAACTCGTCAAAGGCCGCTTCGACAGCCTGGTATACGATTTTGTAAAGCAGCGCTTGTGTGTGGTGGAATACAAAACCTATCAGGCCACCGACCCCGCCGCGCAGCTTGCCCAAGTTGCCCTCTACAGCTACATGCTCAAGCAAAAGCTACAGGTGAATATCAACTCTGCTGTCTACAGCGTCCTCCCCGACTGGAAAGGCGTTGAATATTCCTGGGATCAGCTAGAGAAAAGCCTGCATCAGCTAATACCGCCTAAACTACAGCAGATGAAATCCTGGTTAGCGTGGCGGCCTTCTGAGCCGAGTCCACCCCCTAAGACACCACACCTGGAACTGTGTGACATTTGCCCACAAAGAAAAAAGTGTCAGACCTATTTCGAGACAGACACGATTTCTACGTCAGCAGCGCTACTCCCTCCTGATCCCACTCCCCTAGAGAATATTCCGCCTCTCATCACCGGATCTGTTGCAGAAAGCTTCGCGGTGGATTCCTCAGTGCCCGTGCAGGTCGAATCACTTTGGGTTGAATCCTTACAGGTCGATTCTATTCAGGTTGAATCGCTGCAAGGCACTGCGCCGTCCCAACCTCTGCCAAGCAGTCAGAAAAAGCCTACACAACCAGCCTCCGTACCTGCAAATGAACCGGCAACGGCGAACGGCTCTGCTGCTAGAGATACTGCTACAGACAGAATGGCGATGCAGCTTGTAGAAGTTTTGCAATCTTTTAACGTGGGTGTCGATTATCTAGGTTCAGCCCTTGGCCCGGCTTTTGTCCGCGTCAAGCTCAAGCCTCACTTAGGTATACGGGTGGGCTCAATCCTTAAATTTGAGGACGATATTCGAGTGCATCTGGGCCTGACGAATGCGCCCTTGATGGCTCCTCAAGCTGGCTACATTAGCGTTGACTTACCGCGCCCCGACCGGCAGACAGCGTTTTTTCAGGACTATTACAAACAGCCTGAAACCAACAGCGCTCAGGCGAAAATCGCTATTGGGGTGAATTTGGACGGCGAGCTGGTTGAGGCTGATCTCTCTGATCCCAATACCTGTCACTTTTTGGTGGGCGGTACGACGGGGAGCGGCAAGAGTGAGTTTTTGCGATCGCTCCTCCTCAGCCTCTTAGTCCGCCACGATCCCGCTCACTTCCAGGTGGCGCTCGTCGATCCTAAGCGAGTCACCTTTCCCGAATTTGAGACCATGCGCTGGCTGTATGAGCCGATTGTGAAGACCAAAGAAGATGCGATCGCCCTGATGGAACGCCTGGTCGCTGAAATGGACAATCGCTATCAGCGCTTCGAGCGCAGCCGCTGCTCCGATCTTGTTACATACAACAAAAAAGCGTCGCAGCCCATTCCCCGCATTCTCTGCATCTTCGACGAATACGCCGACTTCATGGCGGACAGAGAGGCCGCGAAAGCCTTAGAACAACATATTCAGCGTTTGGGCGCGATGGCCCGCGCCGCTGGGATTCACCTAGTGATTGCGACCCAGCGGCCCGAGGCTAAAGTCGTTACCCCACTTATTCGCTCAAACTTGCCTGGAAGGGTCGCTTTGCGTACAGCTAGCGATGCTGATTCTGCGATTATTTTAGGAGGCAAGCAAGGCGCCGCTGCTAACTTGCTAGGTAAGGGCGACTTGTTTTACGCAGGCGGCAGCTCTTTGGCGCGATTGCAGAGCTTATTTGCCCCCGCCACGGTAGTTTCTGATCTAATCTGCTGAGGCAACCTGCTATTTCAGGGAAGGGGCTGCAAAAAGCCTTTTGAGTACTCACAAAATTACGGATATGTTCTGACGATTTGAATACATCGTCGCCACGGTTTACTTATCTAAGACAGTTGTGACATTTTCTATAAACTGTCCCTTTGGATCCTGGTAAAAGCAACCAATTTATAGATAATAGTAAGCAACAAGTTCATGAACTCCACTGACAGGGTTCTACTGCTTGTAGATAGGCACTCGGGTAACAAAGCTTTGAAGAAAGTTTGATACAAAAGTGGCTTGAAATTTCGCCTGAACCCGCTACTCTATGGCGACTGTGAGCTAATAGGCTAGAGGGCTGTCCTGCTTTGATCGGCTTAAAGCGGCCGCTGCGTGACCGCTTTAAGTTGATACCCCAGGCGAGCAGTCGAATCGGCTTCTACTTGCTGCCTGCTGGTTGCTTGGTTTAAGACGCCAGGTTCAAGACTTTAGGCTTGGCAAGAAAAGTGTGCTTTATATGGTCTTAAATCTGTTACCCCAGGCGGCACGATTTGCAAATGCAACCCAACCCATTTCGAGTTTTCTAAGCATTTAACCTCTTCTTTGATAGGTTTTAGCGTATCCTTTGCGGGGAATCAGGCGGCTGGTTGTTTTTTCCTCAACCGAAGAAATAGCCTGGTCAACTAGCGCAATCAATGGTTAATCAGTGTTGCTGTCTTTCGCAAGTCGCTGAGTTGTCAGCTGCGATGGCTCGATCAGGTGGTGGTAGAGGGATATCCTCCTATCCAGCGAAGTTTTATGAGCGTGAAAACGATGCTACTGACAGATGGCATCAGATCCGCCCCCTTAGTTTGGGTTCGTGAGTGTATCAAGTAGATGTCAATTGGGTGTGGGAGAAAAGGCCATGAGTGAGAAGCTAAATCGGCTACAGCGTTTGGGGATCATGATGCTGGGAGCCTATGTAATTTCAGGCTGTTCTAGCCCAACGTCAAGCAATTTGATGGCTAGTGATGCTTCGACGCAGGAATCTGTTGTCCAAGTGGCGGATGAAGGGACTGAAGTCGGATCCTCAACGGTCGCTTTTGAGGTCTGCGCCGATGTGGCTGATTGGCAACGCCCCAGCGATGCTGAGCAGTCGAAACAGATTGATCGCGATGCTCGTTACGATGAAGCACTCAGCGATGACCCGCTCAAGACCGCCTCGAATCAGTTTTGGCACCATCAGGTGATTAGCTTTACGACCTATGGCTTGAGCGCTCGGATGGAGCCGGTCAATCTGTCTGGTCTGTGGACGGTCGCCGACGATCTTTGGGACTGCTACGAGGGTGAGACTACGATCGCGATTAATCAGGGCGATCGCGCCGAAACCTGGCTACTCAACCATCGAGTCAGGGAGTTGGTGTGGCAGGGCGATCGCTACGTCATGACCGTTGAGCCCACGGCTACCGGTATGCAAGCTATCCTATTCGACCGAGTTGACGAACTGGCGACTCTGCCGCTGGAAGTCGTCACGATTAGCGGTGAGGCTGTAGCCGTGATGTCAGGAGACTGGCAATAATTCACTGATGTTGAAGGGCTGGATTATCTACCGAATCTGCTATTCAAAGCTAGCCTAAACAATCACCAGTGCAAGTTCCTTGTAGGCGTAGCCGATGTAATCTATGTCCCAGCCGAATCTGTCTGCAAACTGAGTAAATACCGCGTGACCATCTTGTTCCCAACCCGGAAAGTTGAAATAGTCATCAAACAGCAAAACTGTACCGGGCTCAAGGCGATCTGCGAGCACTTTGAATATTGTCTCAGTCGAGGAATTTAAGTCGCAGTCGATATGAATCATAGCGATTGGCTGATTACAGGTCTGCGCCCACTCTGGCAACGTGTTCTCGAAGTACCCTTTCCAAAGCTTTACATTGTCCGGTACTTTTGGTAGCTCACCCCCAACACTAAAGGTTCCTTTGGGATTGCTGACCCAATCCTCGGGCAACCCTTCAAAAGAATCAAACCCATGTAGCTCACGCTGAGGCATTTTTTTTGCCATGTAGCGCAGAGAATCTCCCCTATAGACCCCAAACTCCAATATCAGCCCAGGTTTTGTGATGTTGCGCAACGCCAGGCTATTCAGCTGTTTAGGGCTCCGACAAGCCACAGCGCGAGGGCAGTTGTCTTCGACAAACTGGACAGTCGATAGATGCGATTTCCGCTTGAGGGCTGAGAAAGGATGATGGAAGCTATATTCCATGGTGTCGTAAACTTTGCAAACCATTGCTTTGACAAAATTACGATACGTATATCTATTGATTATGCTCATAGCGATTCCTTAGGGAGACCTATCGCGGGGTTTCCGTCGGTATTCTCGGGAGCAGAGAACCTTTTACTCGTTTGTTGGCTCAGATGCTCCAGCGACATGAATACGTTGAAACAGGCCGCCGTTCTGATTTGCAGTCTATGTATTTGCAGTCTATGTGAAACTACTGACTATACGAAGACTTAATTTTACTGACAGAGTGCACCTACTACCTATTAAACCTAATTTTAAAAATTTATCCACCTCTATTGAAATTTATCTACCTATTGACTTAATCAGTGAAATGCTGAGTGCGGGCAAGATATATTGAGCCCTCTTCTGCAAGGGGCTTATTTTCGCTGGTGCTAGCGTGATGTGAGACCAAACAATCACCGGCTTTGCCTGGCACAAATGCAACCAGTCATCCATCTGATTTCAAGAATTCATCTTGCGCTTAAGCTCGTCGAGTTCTTCTTCGGCTTCCCACCGGCGGAAGCTCTCGTCGAGGGGATCGACCGATTGATTGAAGCTATAGGTACTTTGGTTCCAGCCAGTTGTGCCCCAATCAGTAGAAGCTTTGGGCGTCGCCGCCGCCTGAGCAATTTTGGTTTTGACTTCTTGCCGCTTAGTTTTTACCCGCTGGTACAGTTCTTTGGTTTGGGCAATGCGTTCTTTGACGCCCTTCATCTGGCCCCAAAGATGGTTTCCCTGGCGCAGTAAAGCCGCTTCGCGCTCCTGCGCAGGGCCGACCAAGTCCTGTCGATTGGCAGCTTTGGCTTTGGCGACGCGGCCATGCCACTGCTGAATGTCTTTGGCAGTTTCTAAGATACTGTCTTCTAGCTGCTTTTCCCGGCGATTGAGGGTGCTGAGCAGAGCTAGTG
>JBARVU010000125.1:0-17342 GCA_049646425.1 Phormidesmis sp.
TCCTTACAACGAGCGCGAGAAGATTGCCTGGTCGATCAAAATCGCCACTAAAGGCGTTCAGGGCTTTATCGATGAGCTGCTAGATACTGACGAGTACATCGAGAACTTTGGCTACGACATCGTGCCTTATCAGCGCCGTCGAAATTTGCCTGGTCGTGAAATCGGTGAGCGTCCGATCAACATCAAGTCTCCTCGCTACGACGAGTACTACCGCTCGATTTTGGGCTTCCCCCAAATCACCTGGCAGGAACAGGTTCGCCGCTTCAAGCCGCAGGAGCAAAAGGCAACTGCTGGCAGCCCCGAGCTCTATCTCGACATGGCTCGCAGCGTAAATGCCCGGCCGGCCTCTGCGCCCAGGGTGAGTACTGCCAACATCAACATTGGTTCATCTGTGCCTTTCCGTAAGCTGGACGTGCCGGTTAACGGCAACAGCTAACGACTGATTTGTTCTTTCCTCAAAAGGTTATCAGCCGGGGTAGTTTTCTGCCTCGGCTTTTTTTGTGAGCGGATTCGTCTTTTCAGGGGCTCAATGCTGCTGCGATCGCAGCCTGGCCAGCAGTTTCTCCATCCGTTCGGGAAGGGGCGCTTCTCCGACAATCACAGCTTGAGTGACTGGATGAGCCAACGTCAGGCGAAAGGCATGGAGCGCTTGCCCTGGCAGCTTTATCCCAGGCGACTTCCCCGACCCGTAGTCCGGATCGCCCACGATAGGATGCCCGAGCGCGCTGCTGTGAACTCTGATTTGATGCGTCCGTCCGGTCTCTAGCTGAAATTGAACCAGGGTATAGTTGCCGAGCCGCTCCAGGGTTCTCCAATGGGTAACCGCTTCGCGCCCGCCTTGCTCGACGGGCAGAATCGCCATCTTCTTGCGGTGCTTAGGATGCCGCCCCACCGGCTGGTCGATAGTGCCCTGGTCACCTTTGGGCACGCCGTTGACAATGCCTAAATACTCGCGCTGGGCCGTTTTCCTCTGAATTTGTCCTTGCAGGCTGCGCAGCGCTGCTTCTGTCTTGGCAACGACCATGACGCCGGTTGTATTTTTATCGAGCCGGTGAACAATGCCGGGCCGCTGGACACCGCCGATGCCCGTGAGCTGGTCGCCGCAGTGAGACAACAGGGCATGTACGAGCGTGCCGCTGTCGTGACCGGGAGCCGGGTGCACAACCATGCCCGCCGGTTTATTGATCATCATCAGGTGATCGTCTTCGTACAAAATATCGAGTGCGATATCTTCGGGGACAAGTTCGTAGGGGGCGGCTTCAGGAATAGTGATTTGGATGCGATCGCCCTGCCCAACCAGCGCCTTTTTGCTCGTACAGGCCGCGCCATTTACCACGACGGCCCCCTGCTCGATCAGCTGCTGTAGCCGGTTGCGAGAGAGCGCTTCAACATGCGCCGCTAGCCAGCGATCCAGCCTAGTCGGGGCCAGCGTTTCAACCGTTCTTTCAATGGGTTCTGTGGCCGGTTTGGAGATAATCGTGACCTCGGACGCACTGAGGGGCTGCTTACCAATCTATCTCAGAAAGCTGACAGGCTGTGTGCTATTCCGCCGGCTGCTGAGTCGCCTGCCAGTGCTCGTTGTGTAAGGGGGATGCTGGCGCTAAAAGCGGTTTCAGGTCGACGACTTTGCCGATGACGGCGATTGCTGGTGCCTGAAAGCCACTATCTGCTACCTTCCCGACAACATCTGCTAGCGTGCCTATCAGCTCTTCCTGCTCAGGCCGCGTTCCCCAGCGAATCAGTGCGACCGGCGTATTGCCAGGGAGTCCTGCCGCCATCAAAGAATCAGTGATATTGGGCAAATTGTGCACACCCATGTACACCACAATCGTTTCTGATGCCTCAGCGATCGCCGCCCAGTTCACCTGAGGTCGATACTTACCGGCTGATTCATGACCCGTTACAAATGTCACCGACGAGCTGTAGCCGCGATGCGTCACCGGAATGCCTGCATAGGCCGGAGCTGCAATTCCAGCCGTAATCCCAGGCACAACCTCGACCGAGATCCCCGCCGCCATCAGGTCGCGCATCTCTTCTCCGCCCCGCCCAAAGACAAACGGATCGCCCCCTTTTAATCGGACGACCACAGCCTGCTCATAGGCCTTTTGGTGCAGCAGTTGGGTAATGTCTGCCTGAGACATCGAATGTCTGCCTCGGCGCTTACCGGCATGGATCCGCTCGGCCAGAGGATTGATCAAGCCCAAAATTGGCTCACTCACCAAGGCATCAAAAATAACCACATCGGCGCATTCAATCAGCGTTTTGGCCTTCACCGTCAGCAGCCCAGGATCCCCTGGACCAGCGCCTACTAAGTAAACCTTGCCAGGTAGAGATTCCGTCGGAAGGAGTGAAGATAGATCGCGCGCGGCGTCAGTTTTAAGAAAGTTAGATGGCATAGTCAGCAAGAGGGGGCTTCTGGCGAAAAAACGGCCCTAATGAAACTATAGCTGAACGCTCAGCCAGACAACTCATCGGGGCTACACCATTCAACCAAAAGACTCTTCACCGTTTTGCCAGCTAGGCTACGGTTCAGCAGCTGCCGCTCCGCTCAAAATTTCCATCTGAAGATAGACCTACTGATCGCGAACCAAATCGAACGCTAATTCAGCGATTTCGTCAGTGGCTCCCAGCGTGGGCAGCAGCCGGAAGCCAACTTTGGGAAAGCGCTCAGCGAGTTCTTCGGTGCGGTGGGCGATCGCATCGGTAATCCCACCGGCAAACAGAAAGTAGGGCAAAATAGTCAGCCGCTGATGGCCCTGCTGCATGAGCTCGATCACCTGCGTTTCAATATCCGGTGGCACCGCCCAATAGGCCACTGCCGTTCCCAATCGCCTGGCGAGTCCCCCGATAGCTCGATTGCCCTTGGGCCTACGGCTACCGTGCGCGACCAAAAGCGCTCCCTCGGTAGAGACAGCAGCTAACCGCTTGGCCAGCACTTCAGGGATTTTGGCATGGCTTCCCAAATGCGGGCACAGGGTCAGCTTGGGAGAATCGCCCAGTAGCCGCCTGGCGGCCTCAATTTCTTCAGGAATATCTTCCATCACATGGACGCCTGCCATCAAAAACATCGGCAACAGCTTCAGCTCATGAATGCCTGCCGCTCTCAGTCGCAGCCCAAACTCATAGATCTGCTCGCTGAGCGGAATCGGCGACAGTTCTAAACAGGCGGTGCCTACAATCACCTTTGAGCTGGCAGGGGGTACCGTTTTCAGGCGGGGTCTTGTTAGCACAGAAGTTTGTCCGGCGACAGGCACCTCGCTGTGATGGTCTGAGAAAGGACGCTCAGCATCCTTGTACTGCTGTGTGGCTGAGGGTTCGTTATTGAGGGCAGGCGGCAGATGTGTCGCTTCCAAATGCTTACGCACCAGATCTGCCAGGCGGTTCATTGCTTCCTGCGGACGCGGATCTCGGCTGCCGTGCGAAACCAGTAAATATGCGGTTGAAGCGACCAGGGGTTTCAAAAGATACCTCTTAAGTAAAAAATTTATAGATGCTTGCTTCTTAATTGATAGCGAACTTAAGGAATTTATCAATAGCTGATTATCAATATTCAGGATTTAATCGGCGAATGGCTGTAGCGAAGCTTGCAGTTTCAGCTGAACTGTGTCTGTGGCTCCTGACATCTACAAAAGTTTAAAGGGACGGGTACCAGGCAAAAAAACGGTGGTATACTTAGAATCCAAATATGCACGGCGAGCGTAGCCAAGTGGTTAAGGCAGTGGATTGTGATTCCACCATTCGCGGGTTCGATCCCCGTCGTTCGCCCTCTTTCAGCCATTCGATATTTAGGCTGGCCATTAGGCCAGCCTAAAATTTTACGGGTGTAAGGATGCCCAAAACCGAGCTTTAGAGCTTTGATAGGGTGCGATGACAGCATCCAGAACTTTTACATTCTTGATTCAACAGGCATACCGAATTGCACCCTGGTTCTATCAAGGTGCATATGTTTTAACTATGAATCAGTTGAAGCAGGCGGGGTCAAAATCCTTTAACGACTCAAAAATGTAATCAGCTATGCCGCAACTACCTAGAAACCCATCAGAGTATTCGCTCTGGAATGAGCGTACTTCATCTGCGCTAGCCTTCTCAAGTACCCTTAATTTATGAGTCTCTCGCACCCACTCTTCCTGTGAGAAGTGGTATCCGTGCTCTCTGGCTAGCTCTGCTATCTCCTCAGCAGATGTGAGACCTGTGAGATCGGAAGACGAGATGTCTAAGGGCTGTGCACACGAATGATTACCATTTAGATGAAATAAAAATCTTAGAACGTTATGTTGGGTCTCTAAGTCAAGAAATTTGTTTAGTCGCCTTAGGTTCAGAACATCTTCTGTTTTTTTCATTTTCTATAACTAAAAGAAATAATTTTTAGGTGGATTCGTTTCAATTTCAATTATAGAAGAAAATTAAAGGAGATAAAAATACTTGTTCTATTTGACGAACACCAGTCTTAAAGCTGGTTTTCTCCAGAGACAGATCAAAGATGATAGTGTATTGCATCTATGGGCAGTAGCGATACCCTGGTTCTGGCGCTATGACTCCTGTTCTACTCACGTTTCAGAAATCTCTAGGGTTTAGTACTCTACCGTCACTGGCGTATGATCGCTGGGTCTTTCCAAACCGCGTGGCTCGGTGTCAATCGTACAGCTGATAGCTTTTTTGTAGAGCTCAGGAGATAAATAGTGGTGATCGATGCGCCAGCCGGTATTGCGCACAAATGAGTTGGTGCGATAGTCCCACCAGCTGAAGTGACCGCCTTCATCGGTGAACTTGCGAAAGGCGTCAGCCAGACCGATAGAGAGCACATCTCGCAAAGTCTCTCGCTCTACTGGCGAAGACATAATGTGTTTGTCTCTGTTCTTGTCGGTGTAAATGTCTTTGTTTTCAAGGGCGATATTAAAGTCGCCGCAGACGTTGAGCTGAGGATGGGCGGCTAGCTGCTGGCTCAAGTACTGCTTTAGTAAGGCCAACCAGCGGAGTTTGTAATCATACTTCTCGCTGCCAATCGCCGAGCCGTTAGGCACGTACAGATTGACAATTCGCACATTGCCTAAGACGCCGCTGATCACCCGCTTTTGATCGTCTAAGTCACTCACCTCTTCACCCAGCACTGCACCAAAGCCCATTTGCACATCGGCCAGCGGCTCGCGGCTAAGCAGAGCCACCCCGTTGTACGACTTTTGACCGTAGCAATAAGCCTGGTAGCCAATGTCATGAAAGGCTTGTAGCGGAAAGTCTTGATCGATCACTTTGGTCTCTTGCAAGCACATCACATCTACCGGATTGGCCTGCAACCAGTCAGTGACCTGATCTAAGCGCGTACGTACAGAGTTGACATTCCAAGAAGTGACTTTCATAAGCGTAGAGGAATGCGGTAAACGCTGGAAAAACAAAGCCTCTGTATCTTAATCCGCTAAGGGCACCGATTTGTCGGGGGCGTCGCTTAAAGTGATCCAGCTTTGGCGGATTAGCGGTAAGGCGGTGGTGGAAATGAGTAGCGTGATCGCCAGACTCACCGCGCCATCTGTCCAATACCAGCCGAACCGGGCAATCAGCAGCGCGCTCACCAGCACCCCCAGGCAGCTACCGGCATCGGCCAGCATGTGCAAAAAAGCCGCCCGCAGATTGAGATTATCTTCGGCGTGAGCATGGAGCAGGTAGGCATTCAGACCATTGACAGCCAGGCCAACCGCCGCCGTGATCGCCACCGGCCCACTGAGGATGTCAGCCGCAGGCGACCGCAAGGCTGCTACCGCCTCCCAGCTCAGCCAGCCGCTTACCGCTAACAGCAGTCCGCCGTTAATCAGGGCCGACAGTGCATTTAACCGGGCACTATTCGCTCGGGCTGCCTGAGAGGCCGTCCACAGGGCCAGCGCGATCGCAAAGACATCTGTCGCCATGTGCCCTGCATCGGCAATCAGCGATAGGCTGTGGCTATGCGCGCTCACCCACAGCTCCGCCGCCGAAAAACAGCCCACCAGCACCAGCGCCATCCTCAGCGCCCTGATCTGCTGAGGGCTGGTCGGGTCAGCGCCATGACTGTGATCGGAATGGAAATGAACGTGCATAGGTCTATCAAAAGTTACGCTCAGGGGAGCAGGATAGAATGAATCATAGCGTCAGCCCGGATTTGTTCTAAACATGAACCCTGTTTGGTAAACCTGTTATGGCTAACGCTAAGAAAAAGCGCCCTGCTACCGCTGACCAACCCTTAAAAGGAGAGGCGCTGATCAAAGAAACTAACCGCCGGATTCGGGCGGCTAAGGGACTGTGGGATGCGCATCGGAATGCGGCCTGTCGGGGGGAGCGGAATCGCGCTTTAGCTCTCTACAATCAGCTCACCAAAGCTCAAAAGGAAAAAATTCCGCAGCAGCTCCGTATCTGGCTGCGCTATCGCAGTGAGAAGTACTTTGGCCCTCACCAAACCCCTCCTGGAAGCCAACACCGCTCTGGCAAAGGTAAGAAATAGGTCTAAAACAATAGTAATGTATTACGTTAATTGTCATCTCATTCCATCTACCCCCTTAGAATTGACTCTCAGAAGAATCACTGAGATATTAAGGTAATTTCATAATTTTTAAACTTGGGCTTTATGATGCGTGCTCACCGTTCTACCCTTGTCAAGCTGTGCTTGCTGACGGCCCTCGCCGTACCGGTTCAGCGGGCTGCGCTGGCAGCGACTGGTACGCAGTCCCGGTTAGAGAGTCCTGAGCTCGTCGCCCAAGCCGATGGCGCTTCACCCTCACTGACCGCAACCAGCCCAGATCAAACGCTCACTGCCCTCGTCGATGAGAACCAAGTCATTATTGAAGATGACGAGGGCACCCTGGTCGCTGGCCCCCTAGAAACCGAAGAGACGGTCACGGCCCTGGCCTTTAGTACAGACGGTCGAATTCTAGCAACCGGCACCGAGGCAGGGACTGTGCGCTACTGGAATATTGACGGGACACCTAGAAGTGATGCTTTCCCGGTTGTGCTCGGCGACGACAGTGCGGTCACTGAGCTTGCGTTCGATGGAGATGACCGACTCTATGCCGCCGGTAGCCAGGGACGAAGCGGCTTTTGGGGGCCAGATGGTCTTTCTTATGGCGAAGAAGTGGTTGCCGATGCAGAGGATACGGGCACCGCTAGCGACGCAGAGGACGCTTCGCCCTGGTGGTGGCTAGCACCCCTGGTAGCGCTGGGTGGCATCGGTCTCTGGCTGCTGAGTCGACGGCGTCCGGCTGAGCCGGCTGAGCCCAAACGGCAAACGGCGCCGACGGCGACGGTACCACCGCCTGATGACAGCAATGGCGGCGAAGTCTCTACCCGAGCCCAGTCCGTCATTTCGACTGACCGAGTCACCGACGAGTCGCGGGCAGTATCGCCGATCGCACCTGCGCCTTTACCACCTGGCCCCTTACCGATTGTTGGCTTACCTGGCGTCGCCCCTGAGTCCGCCAGTGCATCGGTCTATGAATCGACCGACCTGGAATCAACTGATCTGGAGGGAACTAACCTGGATCTGCGCCCCTTGACTGCTGACGGCTCAGGACTAGATTCTGTGGCGATCGCCGATGACTCAACTGCCGATGTCTTAGTTTCAGATCCAGAAACAACCGCTGACGAAGTCTGGGATGACAACCTGGACCTCACCCTGGACGAGGAGCTCGAAGAAGCAGGCGTGCTTGCGGCCGCAGCGACCATTCCGGAAACGCCTACCTTGCCAGACACAGCGCCTGAGCTAGACGATTTGTGGGACACGGCCCCAGATGACGGTGTTATCAACGATATAGATACCATAGACAGGATAGAACCCACCCGAGACACCGTCATTGCAGAGACTGAAACCATCCCCGACATTGAACCGACGCGGGAGACAATCATCAGCGACGGCGCCGTGATCTTTAGCGGGGTGATGGCCTCTACATCCTCAGAAAAGCCCGCTCTAAGTGCGCCGACTCCAGAAGAGCCTGCTGTATCTGGCGATATGTCGATGAAAGATCCCCTTCCCCTGAGCGCCGAAGTGCTCGCCTCCGTAGATGACGACTTACCCGAGCTGCCCGATGGCTATGGAGACAGCCGCATTGTCCTCTTGCCGCGCGATCCAAAGTGGGCCTATGCCTATTGGGATGTCTCTAACGCGCACAAAGAAGCGCTGCGCCATCAGGGAGGAGAGCGGCTAATGCTGCGGCTCTACGATGTCACTGATATCGATCAGTCGAGCCAGTCGGCACACAGCATGCAGCAGCAGGAATGCCACGAAATGGCCCGCTCCTGGTATATCGAAATGCCGGTGAGCGATCGCGACTACACCATCGAAATCGGCTATCTCACTGGTGACGACCGCTGGCTGATGCTGACCCGCTCGGCAGCGGTGCGAGTGCCGCCGATTTATCCTTCTAACTGGAGCAAAGACCAGTTTCGCACCGTCGGCTGGGAGGATCGACTCGAAGGGCGCACGGTGGCTGATTTGGGACGTCCGCCAGAGGACGCTGACAGTGCCACCACAGAGGCGCAGACTATCTACAGTGCGCTCTTTGCCGCCGCGCAGGGACAGGAGGCGATGCGAGTAGCGGGCTCTTTGTATAGCTCTATGCAGTCAGTGCCCCCAGAGGCGCTGGCTGGCGACCTGAACGTATCAGGACTCAATATGTCGGGAGTGGGCTCCGGTGGGGCAGTGATGCCGGAGCGATCACGCCCATTCTGGCTGGTGGCCGACGCTGAGCTGATCGTCTATGGCGCTACGGAACCGGATGCCACATTGACAGTTGGTGATCGCGTTATCCCGCTCAATGCTGACGGCACCTTCCGCTTTCATATGGCCTTTCCCGACGGCCAGATCGACTATCCGATTCGCGCCGTGGCCGCTGATGGTGAACAGACGTGCTCCATTAGCTTGTACTTTGAGCGAGAGACGCCTGAGCAGAAGACGAATACGAAGGCGGAGGCTGAGGAGGAGTGGTTTTAGGTAAGGGGAATGGGGAATAGATGAACCTATTTTCTGCCATTTCTGAAGTATAGTGTGGAACTTTAATAGAGGATTAAGATTATGAAGCGTTCGTTCGACAAGATTCGCCGCCGTCATGCCCTTCAGCTGCTAGCAGGGGCTTCTGGCGCGGTTTTGCTCCACGCTTGTGGCGGCGGGACGACTGAAGAAGTCAGCTCGGAGCCGGCTGAGAGCACTGAGAGCGATAGCCCTGAGACAACGATGTCGATGTCGATGGGAACTGCACCCTGGGTGGGTCAGGTGCCTCTCTATATCGCTATGGAAAAGGGCTTTTTTGCCGAGCAGGGGCTAGATTTTGAATTGCGCAACTTTGGCACCAGTGGTGACTACCTCTCTGCCTTTTTGAGCAATAATTTGGATAGCGTTTCACTGGTGAGTTCTGAAGCCGTCACACTCGCAGACAGCGGCAAAGACTTCAAAATTGTTTTAGTTCAGGACAACTCAGTCGGCGGCGACGGCATCCTAGCCAAAGATAGCGTTGCTAGCATTGAAGACTTTGCAGGCAAACAAATCGCTGTCGATACGAGCGGGGTGAGCTACTTTTTCCTGCTTCAGGTGCTCCAGGAAGCAGGTCTCTCCAAAGACGACGTCACGATTGTAAATACCGATCCAGCGGCGGCGGCGGCGGCCTTTCAGTCGAACAGCGTCGATATTGCGGTGACCTACGCACCCTACCTTCAGCAAGCCGCCGATGCCGTAGAAGGTGGCCGCATTATCTACGACTCTAGTGAAATGCCGACGGCAATCATTGACCTGTACCTATTCGACGCAGCCTATGTTGAAGAGAACCCTGAGGCGGTTCAGGCGTTCGTCAACGGCATTTTTATGGGCCTGGAGTTCCTTAGCACCGACGAGGAGGAAGCCTTGCAAATTGGGGCGGCAGCGCTAGACGTGGAGCCGGAAGATGTCGCGGCTGACCTGGAAGGCGTTAAGCTCCCCGATCAGGCAACCAACGTTGAAATGATGGCAGAGCCAGACAGCGATCTGTATGTCGGCGAACCTTTAAACGAGCTAGCTGACTTCTTGCTAACGGAAGGCCAAATTGAGTCAGAAGTAGCCGATCTTGCTACCACGCTCGACCCCCAGTTTGTGGAAGCCGCATCCTCCTAATTCCTGTCCATTCGGGAAGGTCAAGCCGTGCCCAGCCTCAAGAAACGACCCAAAAGACGCCCCCCAAAACGATACCTGGAGCCCTCTGTATTCTGGAGCATTCGCCAGGGCTTTCCGCTCTGGCTGCGGCCTACCTTGACGCTGATAGCTCTAGCGGTACCACTGGTGCTCTGGAGCGTTTTGAGCTACGGCGGGTATGTAGGGGCTGCGTTTTTGCCGACGCCGACAGCTGTCCTCGCGGCTGGGTGGGAAATGCTGCAACAGGGCAGCCTGATCACCGACATTCTGGCCAGCTCTGGCCGAGTGATGGCGGGTTTTGCGCTAGCAGCTCTAATCGGCGTACCGATGGGAGTTGCGATGGGCACGTTTTACAGTATGGATAGCCTGTTTGGCGGGTTTGTGGGCACGGTGCGCTATATGCCGATCGCCGCCTTTACGCCGCTGATGATCATCTGGGCGGGAATTGATGAGCTACCCAAGGTGCTGATTATCTTTCTGGGCATCGTGTTTTACAACGCGATTATGGTAGCCGACGGGGTGAAGTTTATCCCGAATGAAACGCTCAACGTGGCCTATACGCTGGGCGCAACTCGCCGCGACGTATTGTTTCGCGTGATTCTCCCGGCGACCCTGCCCAATATTGTCGATACGCTGCGGGTGAATGTAGCAGGCGCTTGGAATTTCCTGGTGATCTCTGAGCTGCTGGCGGCTGAAAGCGGTCTGGGCTATACGATCATGCGCTCTCAACGCACGCTGCAAACTGACAAAGTGCTGTTTTGCATTTTGGTGATTGGCTGCATTGGGCTGCTGACGGATTTCATCTTCAGGCTGCTGTTTCGCTGGCTGCTGCCCTGGGCCGAACCCACGGTGGGCTAGCAGGCTGTCTATTTGGTCACAGAACCTGTGTGCAGCAGAGGTTTAGCATTGAGCAGAAGGCAGAAGACGACCGCTTTCCCATTCTGTCTCCTGTCTCCTGTCTCCCCAAAACTATCTGCCCTAAGCCCTGACACTCGCCCTTCTTCATGCAAACCACTTTCCCAACCACCTTGCCTCACCCTGCCCAGCGCACTGTTCCGAAGCTGGAAATTCGCAACGTTTCTAAAGTTTTCAGCGCGGGCAAGCAAAAAAAAGTAGCGGTTGACGATGTCAGCATTCAGCTCGTGCCCAACGAATTTAGCTGCATCGTGGGGCCGTCGGGCTGCGGCAAGTCAACGCTACTCAATATTGCGGCGGGCTTGATGAAGGCGACTTCTGGAGAAATTTTGGTAGATGGTCAGCCGGTGCCCGGGCCAGGAGCCGACCGGGGGATGGTGTTTCAAAACTACACGCTGTTTTCCTGGCTGTCGGTAGCTGACAATGTGGCGTTTGGCCTCAAGCTACAGGGAATGCCCAAGGCGCAGCGGCGCAGTAAGGTAGCTCACTATCTAAATATTGTCGGGCTGAGCGACTGGGCGGGTGCCTACCCCAAGGCGCTGTCAGGTGGGATGAAGCAGCGGGTGGCGATCGCCCGTGCCCTGGCCAATGACCCCGAGGTCCTGCTAATGGACGAGCCCTTCGGCGCGCTTGATTCTCAAACCAAAGAGCAGCTCCAGGCATTTTTTCACGACCTCTGGGCGAAAACGCACATTAGCGTGCTGATGATCACGCACGATGTCGAAGAAGCGATTTTCCTCTCGCAGCAGGTGTATGTGATGGATATTAACGGCAGTCTGCGAAAGACCCTGCAAATAGGGTTGCCCGAGCGCAGAGAGCTGGATATGAAGCTGACTACCGAATTTTTGGACTATAAGCGGCATATTATTCATCAGCTTCGATAAAAATGAGCAGGCAACCAGTTGCGATCACCTGCCCATTTTTTACGCGCTCTGTCGGGGTGTTCCTACACAACAGCAGGCTGCTGATCCAACTGCGCCAGGCGGTCGGCTAGCAGCTGCTCTAGTTCTTCGAGCGCTTTGCTGAAGCCTTCGATACCTTCTGACAGCTTGTCGTTGGCCATCCGGTCAGCTTCGTGCATTTGCTCGAAGGTGGCTTCGTCGATGGTCTTTTTCTCAATGTCGAGATCTTTGGATGCGTCAGGAGAGAGCTTGCGCAGCAGGTCACCCTCAGTTTCTGACAGCGGTGCTAGCAGCTTGGGAGAAATCGTCAGCAGGTCACAGCCCGCGAGCTCCTTGATTTCGTCGATATTGCGAAAGCTGGCCCCCATAATTTCGGTCTCGTAACCAAACTTTTTGAAGTAGTTGTAGATCTCGGTGACGGACTGAACGCCGGGATCTTCAGAGGGCGGGTAGCTGTCGCGGCCAGTGTCTTTTTTGTACCAGTCGAGAATGCGACCGACAAACGGGGAGATCAGGGTGACTTTGGCTTCGGCGCAGGCGATCGCCTGATGCAGCCCAAACAGCAGCGTCAGATTGCAGTGAATGCCTTCTTTTTCAAGGATCTCAGCAGCTTTGATACCTTCCCAGGTAGAGGCAATTTTGATCAGGATGCGATCGCGGCTAATCCCCGCTTCCTCATACTCAGCAATCAAATCGCGCGCTACTGCTAGCGTCTCTTCCCGGTCGTAAGAGAGCCTGGCATCGACCTCAGTCGAAACGCGCCCCGGAATAATTTCCAATATTTTTTTACCGAAGGCCACCGCCAAATGCTTAAACGCTTCTCTGGCCACATCTGCATCGACTGCGTCCTTACCCATCTTGGTTCTGGCTTGCCGCAAGGTATCGTCTACAATGCTCTGATACTGGGGCAACTGAGCAGCGGCGGTGATCAGTGAAGGGTTAGTTGTGGCATCTTGGGGCGTAAACTGCTCAATCGCTTCGATGTCACCGGTATCGGCAACCACGACAGTCATTTCTTTCAGCTGAGATAGCAAACTCATAGGCTTTCTCCAATCAGGTTATCTGCCTCTAAATTGTAGTAAGCTCCCCAAAAAATAAACGTCTCCCCATAGACCTGAAATCTAGAGAATATCTATAGAAGTTACGAGGTAGAGCAGTAGGTTAAGCGAGGCTAGGAGCAGCTTTAGTCTTCGCAGCCGAGGTCTTCGACTCTGATAGCTCAGACGAGGCAGCCTCAGGCACAGAATATTCAGCTAGCTCATACACCGGCAGATCAAACCAAAAGGTCGTCCCAACGCCGACCTCACTGACCAAATTTACCCGGCTGTTGTGCTTGTCCATAATATTTTTAACAATCGAGAGCCCGAGGCCAGTGCCCTCCAGCGTATGCACTCGATTTTCCACCCGGAAAAACCGATCAAAAATGGCCGCCTGGTCTTCCTCGTCAACCCCTAAGCCCGTATCGCCAATTTCAATCCGCACGTTCTGAATCAGCTGCGGATTTGGGCTCGGGGCGCGGTACGCCCGAATCACAACGCGGCCGCCCGCTGGCGTGAACTTGAGTGCGTTGCCCACCAGATTGCCTAGCACTTGCAAGAGCAGATCGTAGTTACCCAGGCTCGCGGGCAGCCGATCTTCGATGTCTTTTTCTAGCGTAATCTGCTTGTCTTTGGCATTGAGCTGATAGGTTCGCAGTACCTGATCGATTGGCTGATGCGCCTCGACAGCCGAAAACTCGTACCGGCGGCTAGATTCCAACCGCGACAGGTCAAGGACATCGTTGACGAGACGAGTTAGGCGGTCAGTTTCGTTGTTAGCCGTCGCCAAAAATTCCTTGCGCTCGTTCTCACTGAGGTCTTCGCCGTACTCATGCAGCGTTTCAATAAACGACTTGATATTAAATAGCGGTGTCCGCAGCTCGTGAGAAACATTGCTGATAAAGTGGCTTTTCGCTTCGTTTAGCGCCACTTCACGGGTGATATCCTGCAGGGTGATGGCCACGCCTTTTACATTCTCTCGGGACTGATCAAGCACCGTATTGAGCAATACTCGAATAGTGCGGTTGCCCTCCATGAGAGACATACGAAACTCGCTGCCCTCATGCGTTTTGCCGGCAACGGCCTGCACCAGTGGCGGCGCTAGCTGAGCGCGGACTTCCGGCTGTAGTCGGTCTAAGATACTGCCGCCTAGCGTCATCGTAGATTCCCAGCCGAGAATGCGCCTCGCAGCAATATTTGCCAGGACTAAGTTAGTTTGGGCATCGAGCAAAATTGCACCGTCGGCAATGGTAGAAACCAGACTCTCTAGCTTGGCCTTTTCAGCCGTCAGCTCTTCAATATTTTGCTCTTCGTAGCGCTCTAAGCGCTCAGCCATGTCGTTAAAGCTGTAAATCAGCTCGCCCAGTTCGCCGCCTAGAGGCAGATCCACTCGCTGCTTAAAATTGCCCGCCGCAATATTCTTAACGCCTAGCAGCAGCTCTTTAATCGGCTGAGTGATGGTGAGCGCATTGATCACCGCTCCCAAAATCACCATCACCCAGATTGAAACGAAGACCGCGATTGTGACATCGCGGGTAAGGTGGGAAGAGGCGACAACGGTGGGATTGGGGTTAATGCCCATCGCCAGCATGCCTTTGTACTGACCTTCAATCGTGAGCGGCACAAACACGTCGGTCACCATACCTGCCGGGGTCAGGTGCTGACGAACCATGGGAGAATCGGCGCTGCTGGTGTAGTTGGCGGGCAGCTTCATGCGGCGGCGCAGGGTCAGCGAGTTTTGGACAGCTGGTTCGGAATAGGGGATACCGAAGAAAATCTCGCCGTCCTGGTCGGCATAGAGCATGTAGCGGACGTTGGAGGTGTTTTCATAAAAGCGATATGAAAAACGGGCAAGCTCCGAGCGGTCGTTGGTCTCAACTAGGGGGGCGACGTTGGCAGCGAGCAGCAGTCCCAAATCACGACCGAAGCGGGTGTCGTTGAGCTGGGCATCTTGCTGAATGATGTTAACCGCCCAGAAGGTGAGGCCACTCATAATCAGCGACACCAGTAAGGTGGCGCCAGCCATTAGCCGCGTCTGAAGGGTAAAGTCACTCCACCACCGGGCGAATAACGCTTTGAGTTCGCTAAAAAATTGCATGGCTACTAGGGCTACTGCTCATGGCTACTGTAAGGGCGATGGCGCTAGCGAAGCCATGCCCGATAGGGCTATAGCCTCTCCTGTGGAGAATCGCCAGTGAGACCCGATCATCCCAGCGGCTTGCTGTCGAAAAAAGCCTTGTCTCTTGTCAGTTCAGCATACCGCTCATACTTCTATTCTAGACGGCGATCGCCCTTTACTCTCTTCTACTCCCCTTTAACTCGATGGCCGATGTCGCGGCGGTAGTAGCTGCCGGGGAAGTCAATTTTGTCTACGGCGCTGTAGGCTTTGGCAATGGCCTCGTCGAAATTGGGGGCGATCGCTGTTATTCCCAGCACTCTGCCGCCGCTGCTTTTGATCCCGCCGTCACTGAGCCGAGTCCCCGCATGAAACACCACCGTATCCGCATCTTCAGCGGCGCTGATATGACTGATAGGCAATCCTTTCTTGTAGGCACCTGGGTAGCCTTCAGCCGCCATCACCACGCAGGCAGCGGCAGCAGTTTTCCAGGCAAACGGCGGCAGACTGCCCAGTCTCTGCTCGCAGCAGGCTAACACAATCTCTTCTAAAGGGGTTTCCAGCAGCGGTAAGACTGCCTGCGTTTCTGGATCGCCAAACCGGCAGTTGAACTCAATCACCTTAGGGTCACCCGCAGGCGTGATGATTAACCCCGCGTACAAAACGCCGCGATAGTCGATTCCCCGAGCGTTGAGCGCCTTGAGGGTCGGATCCAAAACCTCTGTTTGAACCCGCGCTAACAGGTCGCTCGGCATCACGGGCGTCGGTGCGTAGGCCCCCATACCGCCGGTATTTGGCCCGGTATCGCCTTCGCCGACCTGCTTGTGATCTTGCGCGGGCAGTAGGGGCCGAATTGTTTGGCCGTCGGTCACCGCGAGCACCGACACTTCCTGTCCCTGCAAAAACTCCTCGACCACCACCCGGTTACCCGCTGAGCCAAACTGACCGCCAAAGGCAGCTTTAATTGCAGCGATCGCGTCTACCCGCTCCATCGCGACCGTCACCCCTTTGCCAGCGGCGAGGCCGTCTACTTTGATCACAATCGGCGCACCCTGCTTTTCGACCTGGGCGATCGCCCCTTCAGCATTGGTAAACACCGCCGCTGCTGCCGTTGGGACATTGGCCTCGGCCATCAGTTCTTTGGCCCAGGCTTTGCTCGCCTCAATTTGAGCCCCCGCCTGGCCAGGGCCAAAAACCTGGATCTGCTGAGCCCGCAGCGCATCGGCCAACCCTTCTGCCAGCGGCTGCTCGGGGCCGATCAAAACGAAAGCCATATTATTAACGAGGGCACACCGGGCAATGCCGTCGGTTTCGTTCATGGCCATCGCCACGTTGCGGCAACCGGGTAGCAGGGCCGTGCCGCCATTGCCGGGAACGCAGACTACCTCAGTGACTTTAGGCGATTGCAGTAGCTTCCAGGCCAGAGCATGCTCACGCCCACCGCTGCCGACAACAATTGCTTTCATAACTTCGGAAAACCCTTCTGCGAGAGTAGCGCTCACTTAGCCTACATCGTCTCGTCAAAATTGTCGTGAACGGAAAAGGCGAGTTGCTATGGGTCAATCGCTTCAGCAGCCTGATAAGCCCGCTGTACGGCCGGCCGAGCCTGTATCGCCTCGAACCAACGCTTGACATGCGGAAAATCGTTCAGATCCTGGCTCTGACGCTCATAGCCGGTGATCCAGGGGTAGCAGGCCATGTCAGCGATGGAGTAGTCGCCTGCGACGTATTCGCGGTCACTCAGCCGCTTATTTAGCACACCGTACAGCCGCGCCGTTTCTTTCACATAGCGCTCAATCGCGTAGGGAATCTTCTCAGGCGCGTAGATTGCAAAGTGGTGATTTTGTCCCAGCATCGGCCCCAAACCGCCCATCTGCCAGTTTAGCCACTGCAGCACCTCTACTCGCTCCGGCAAACTGCTCGGCAGAAACTGTCCTGTCTTCTCCGTTAGATACTGAAGAATCGCCCCCGATTCAAACACGCTAATCGAGCTTCCTTCCTCTGGTTCGGTGTCGACAATGGCCGGAATGCGGTTATTCGGAGAAATCTTTAGAAACTCAGGGTCAAACTGATCGCCTTTACTGATGTTGATCGGGTGAATGGTATAGGGCAGATCGGCCTCTTCTAGAAAAATCGTAATTTTGTGCCCGTTGGGCGTCGTCCAATAGTAGAGATTAATCATGCTGTAGGCCCTGATAGAGAGGTTGATAAGAAGCGGCAACGACTATCAACATTAGCGCAGCCGCTGAGGCAGAGCA
>JBARVU010000126.1:0-5242 GCA_049646425.1 Phormidesmis sp.
GTTAGAGATACCTTACCCGATTTGCGATTGAGCAGCTGGACTCCGACAAACCGCTCTAACCGCTGTACTTGCTGGCTAATCGTGGGTTGAGAGAGATGTAGGGCAGCAGCCGCCTCAGTGAAGCTACCCCGCTCCACCACTTCTAAGAATGCGACCAGGGCAGACATCTCTAGCTGACTCAGCTCGTATCGATCCATTCGACAGCAGACAAATATAGGTTAGATGATATCCCCTGATCGCATTTCTTCTCCAGTTTCGTGAACTATAGCTGTTAGCTCACAGCAGCCAAATCGCGCAGCAGGCGACGATTGGGTTGAATCAACTGTCCGGCTCGAACAACCCAGGTTGGGCTCAGCTTTTGTGGCGCAATCAGCTCTTTACCAATTGAGTCCCGGCAGACCCACGGAGCATCACTCCATTCTAAAACCGTCACGTCAGCGCGGGAGCCGACTTCCAGGGTGCCAATCTCGGATTCAGCTCGAAGAACTTTAGCAGGATGAATCGTGGCCGCTGCGATCGCTTCCCGTAAGCCCATTCCTAGCGCAATTAGCTTTGATAACGCGCCGCAGAGGCTATAGTTCAGGGTTGCGTCGTTATGGGGTGTGTCAAAATCACCATGCACGTCGCTGCTGATAGTGTAGGGAAAGATACCATGGGCCATCATCCGGCGAGCGACATCAAAATTGAAATTGATGCCATATCCTAAATCTAACCGAACGCCGTTTTCAACCGCTTCAACCAGACCCGGTGGTGGAGATAGGCGATCACCCATTAACCCATCCTCGCGACAGCTATAGCAGTGTGCCAATAAATCGCCTGGCCTCAAATACGGCAATATATAGTCGATGACTCTTTCGGGATTGGGTCGATTCTCTTCAATGACAGCGAGTAGTTCGCCGGTATGCACATAAAGAGGCAGATCCGCCGCGTCTGAAGCCTGACGAGCTAGATCTAGAACCTGCGTATTCCAGCGTGACAGGGCACCTGATTCACCATGAACTTTGAACCCTCTGACAATTTCTGGATGCTCGTCAGCCATTTGCAACAGGGCATCTAGATCTACCATCTCGGGGCCGTGCAAAGCAGGATTTCCCATACCCCCTTTGAGCGCTCCGGCTAAATTGACCGATGAAAAACAGCGCACGTCGGTTCGGGCATGACTCACGATGTTGGCTTTGAATCCCAAAAAAGTCAGCGGCCCGCAGCTGCCCTGGTCGACAATAGTGGTAGCTCCTGCATGAATACCAATGTCATCTGCCAAGATACCGAAGTCGGTGACCCATTCATAGGCATGGACGTGCATGTCAATCAAACCGGGGCAGACTAGCTGATCGGTTACTGACAGGGTCTCTTTGGTCTCGTGCGGAGGTAACTTGGGAGCGATGGCAGCAATTGTGCGATCGCGAATAGCGACATCGTAGTAACCATCAAGAGACTGGCCCGGGTCAATGACTCGGCCACCCGACAAAACTAAATCGTAATGTTCCACAAACTGGTGCCTCAAAATTCAAAATATATAATCTGCTGATTCAGCTCGAACATGGGCAGCATCGATACAGCTAGTTGCAATGCTCATCTGGTAAAACTACGCCGGAATCAACTCTTCATAGCGTAGTGATCGAACTGGATATTCACAAGGAATCACCTCGCCGCCGCGAATTGTCCATCGAGGAATAAGCTTACGTCCTTCCCAGTCGATATGGTGGATACCGTCGGTAAGTCGCCACAGCCCTTCTCGATAATCCAGTATCGAAACATCGGCTTCCCGGCCAACCAATAGACTACCCAGCTCATTCGAGCGGTTAATGGCTCGCGCTGCATTGCAGGTGGTCATTGCGATCACTTCGGTCAGGTCGAGCCCCAGATACAGAAACTTGGTCATGGTCTCGGTCAGGCTAAAAACGGGACCCGTAACTGAGCTCTGATTGGTGATATCGCCGCTGATAGTGTCCGGTTTGATGCCCTGATCGAGAGTCCGCTTGGCCACTTCAAAATCGAAATCTCCAGTACCGTGGCCAACATCAAACACAACGCCTCTCTCTTTAGCCTCTATGGCTTCTGGCAAGACCCTTCCTGACTCGTCCAGGATATGACCAACCCGTCGATAGATATGGGTGGCAATGTCTCCTGCTTCAAGCTTGGCAAGGACAAGCCGGGGTGCCAGCCATGAATAGTAGGGCAACCAACCTAAATGAACAGTCAGCGGTAAACCTGTGGCCCGGCTAATTTCTTTACCATAGTTAAGCGAAATAGATTCAGTATCATTGGGTTCGCGGGTAGCCGCGATACATTTGAAGCCGACGATGATATCTGAGTTTTCTTCGAAGAGCCTGATGGCTTTCTTTAAGCTGAAGTTCTCTTTTGAAAAAACTGCACCTATCTTCAAAGTGATAAAGTCTGCCGACGCCTGATAGAGGAGATAGACGTTGGGCTGATGATAGATACGCGTCTTGGCATTGCTGGCAACCATCTGGCGAAAGCCCGGAAATCCTAAAATCCCACAGCTTCCAGCGTCAACTACCGTCGTCACTCCCATCTTGATGCCAACGACATCTGGACTCACGTTGAAACCACCTACATGTTCCGAAGCATGAACATGAATGTCAATCAGTCCAGGAGTGACCAGCTTATCTGTAGCGTCCAGAACCTGAGTTTCTGACGACAAAGCTAAACCTTTACCCACTGCCTCAACCTTGCCGTTCTTTATGCCAATGTCCAAAACATCGTCTAGACCTTGCGATGGATCAATCACTCGTCCATTCTGGACTACTAAGTCAAATGTCATGAAGAAACGCTTGCCGGTGGCTCAATTACTCACTATAGGCTCGCATCTGTAATTTTCTAAAGCTGTATCACATAGAACAATTTTAATTCAGCTTGTCAATAACTCCTATTCCATTGTTCAATAACAAGCTACACCTTCTAGGTTCAGGTCAGCAGCATAATGATAATGATGAGCCTGAAGCAGTTAGAACAGATCAAAAAGGTAAGCCGGTAAAAATTCCGTTACTGTTTAACCTTAAGCCTACTTAACCTTAAGCCTACAGAGTAACAGCTCACTCCAACGGCCGCTGAGATCACTTTTGCTCGAACTTAATTATGACTATTCAAGACTTAGTCACGTTAAACGATTGGCACGTTGTAGCCCGATCTGCCGATG
Organism: Phormidesmis sp.; assembly: GCA_049646425.1. Taxonomy (GTDB): domain Bacteria; phylum Cyanobacteriota; class Cyanobacteriia; order Phormidesmidales; family Phormidesmidaceae; genus Phormidesmis. The sequence goes on from JBARVU010000126.1 coordinate 3,161, forward strand.
TTGCCGTAGATTCTTTACTGTCCGCGCGGCTTTTGGATGAGGATTTGGTGCTATGGCGGAGTGGCGATCGCATCCTGGCATGGCGCGATCTCTGTGTGCATCGGGGCGCTAAACTATCGCTCGGCTGTATTCGAGCAGGCATACTGACCTGCCCTTATCATGGCTGGGCCTACGACCCAACCGGTCAGTGCATCCACATGCCGGCGCATCCAACCTTAAATCCACCGGCCCGAGCTCAGATCCAGTCCTATTTGGCGCAGGAACGCTACGGACTGATCTGGGTCTGCCTGGGGCATCCGCAGCAAGACTTACCACCGTTTCCAGAATGGGACGATGCCAGCTATCGCAAGGTGTTTTGCGGCCCCTATCACTATCGGGCCAGCGCCCCCCGGGCGATTGAAAATTTTCTCGACGTGGCCCACTTCCCGTTTGTTCACGAGGGAATGCTCGGCGACCCCGCCCATCCTGAGATCGAGGACTACACGGTCAGCGTCACCCCAGATGGTCTGATCGCCAAAAATGTCCAGGTCTGGCAGCCTGACCCCTACGGCGGTCTACAGCAGGGGGCTCGCGTCGCCTACGACTACGTTGTACCGCGACCCTTTACCGCGTATTTCATCAAAGTCTCTAAAGAGGTTAGGGAGCACCGCCGCGTGATTTTCATGACGACAACGCCAGTGTCGCTGACTGAAAGCATTAGCTGGTGGTGGATCGCGATGAATTATGGATTTGATATTCCGGCTGAAGTGTTTCAACAGTTTGAAGACGAAGTCGTCGCTGGAGATGTGCGGATTCTGGAATCTCAGCGCCCTGAGCTGCTGCCCCTTGATCTACAGGCAGAACTACATTTGCCTTCTGACCGCACCGCCATTGCTTACCGGAAGTGGCTAAAAAGCCTGGGAGTTACTTTCGGAACGGCTTAGCACGTCAACTGCTTCGTGATTGAAGTTGGCAGAGCTGCAAATACAGCAAATCGACTGGTTCAGGCTAGCCGTGAGCATAGCTGTAGTTCAGTCTATTAGAGCCACTAATTTGCTTTATTGATATAAGCAATACCCTAATCTTCTCTTTAGTGCCTATTGCTACAGAGGTTGAGATTTTATCCTTGTAATGTTTCCTTCAAGCTTCGATTTTGCAATTCACTTCCTAACACGTCATCAGCGTTTTTGTTGAAGTTTTGAAATAGGAATTCGAGCTATAGTTTGAGATTTTTGCTTCGCTTCAGCGTGAATTGGTCGTTAGATAGGCTGCCAAAATTGGATACTTTAAGCATTGACAACTTAGGCGTATGTTTTGGTGGATTGGCTGCACTCGATGGGGTGTCTTTCTCCATTAAAGCAGGTGAAGTTACATCTGTAATTGGGCCGAATGGCGCTGGAAAAACCACTTTGTTCAACTGCGTTACGGGCTTTATCCGCCCTTCAGCAGGTCACGTCTCGCTAAATGGAAATGATATCACTGCCGCTTATCCTCACCACATCGCTCGAGCTGGGCTTGTCCGTACCTTTCAGAAACAGAGCTTTTTCCCAAAGCTAACGGTTGGGGTCAACTTGATGATTGCCAGTCAGGGTGGAACTCGTCAAAACCTGCGTCAAACATTCATGCAGGTCATGGGTCTGGAGAGTACTCGTCAACGCGATGGCCGACTTCGGAGCCAAGCCTTTAGCCTTTGTGACCAATTCAAGCTGCCTTTTGATGAAGTTGCCGGGCAGCTTTCATACGGAGCTCAGCGTCGGCTAGGTATCGCCAATGCGGTTGCAACCCGTCCGCAAGTACTCATGCTAGACGAGCCCTGTGCTGGGATGAATCTGACTGAGCTCATGGAAATTATAGATCTAGTTGAATTATTGCGCCATCAGTCCTTAACCTTGCTAATTATCGAGCATCACATGCGCTTTGTTATGGATATCTCCGACCACATTATTGTGCTACACCACGGCCAAAAAATAGCGGAAGGCAATCCTTACAACGTTCGCCAAAACCCGACAGTGATTGAAGCTTATCTGGGTCGGCAGGAGTACGCAGCCGTATGAGCCTGTTATTGGTTGAGCAGCTGAATACTCACTACGGTGAATTTCAATC
>JBARVU010000127.1:0-12000 GCA_049646425.1 Phormidesmis sp.
CTCACCGTCGATGGTGCCGACTCTGGCCGTGGGCGATCGCCTGCTGGTCGAAAAAGTCTCCTACCGCCTGCACTATCCGCGCCAGGGCGACATTGCCGTCTTTGAACCGCCGCCGCAGCTCCAGGAATACGGCTATCTGCCCAGCCAAGCCTTTATCAAGCGGGTGATCGCACTTCCGGGTCAAACGGTGCAGGTCAGCCAGGGCAAGGTCTATGTTGACAGTCAGCCCTTGGTCGAACCCTACCTGGCCGCGCCGCCAGACTATGAGATGCCACCCATCCAAGTCCCCGCCGGCAGCCTGTTCATGATGGGCGACAACCGCAACGACAGCAACGACTCCCACGTTTGGGGCTTTCTTCCGATACAAAATGTGATTGGGCGAGCCACCTTTCGCTTCTGGCCCATCAAAAAAATAGGCCGCATTGACTTCGCTGCCTCCAGAAGCACTTGAATGCGCTACAGCGAGATCATTGCCTCAATAGTCAGTACTCGATACAGCTTCGCTCTCAAGTATAGAGCTGCCGCAGTTCCTCTAAGGATCGACCTTCTTCTAAACCCGTTTCTATCCTTCTGAGCGCGGCTATATCGGAGATACCTTCAATTTCAGCAGCCAGCTGAAGCCCTGCCTCACCAAACCCTAGCTTTAGCGCCAACCGGATGCCGCTTCTCAACCCTCTGATCAGACCTTCCTCACGGGCGAGGCGTTCTAAACTGGTGACGTAGGGCATGTTCATTTCCGCTTGATAGGTTTTGAGTTCTTGCCAAAAGTCGGCTTCTAGCGCCTTCGGTAAGGCGAGCAGCCAGTCGATGAACCGCAGTAGCTTGATGACATCTGCTCGGTCATAGCCTCGCTGATATAGCAGCTTGACTAAGCTGAGCTTCCACTGTTTGCGACTGAGCGGATCGCGCCTGGTCTCAATCGTTTTTAGGTGCGCGACGACAACGAGGGCAAAGGGATTCTCGCTATTGAGCAGGTTCTCCACTTCCTGCTGAAAGAAGGCGATGCATTCTTGAAAGTAAGATTCAAGGATTTCTTTCCACGGACTGTCGAAGTCGTTGCGAATTGAGTCACTGCTGGAGCTATTGGTCATTGCAATCTTTAGTGCATACGTATTATCGTAAGGTTTTTATCTTAAAGGTCGGTGGCATTGTCACTGGTATTCCTTCACAGCTAAAACCTGAGATAGTGCAGCAGTTCGGCGGTCATCTCTGGCCTGAGCCGGAGGCGTCTTTGTAGATCGGGTAAGTCTCTGTAGGGGCCAGTCTGTCGGTAGTGAACAATCGCTCTCCCTAAAAAAACATCGACAGCTGGAATAGTAGCTAGCTGTTCGGCGCTGGCGGTATTCACGTCAAGGGTGATCGGCTCCAGCCTATTGTCTGAGTAGTAACAAAATTGCAGAATCGCTTCCCACGGCTGAACTTGCGGTACTGGCAGGCTCAGGGCGGCAGCAACATCTTCGATGCAGTTAAAAGAAACACCACCGTGAGCGAGCTGCTGAAGCGTGCGCGCCTGATGAATAGAGATGCCCGGTAGCCTTAGCCAGTCGTCGACAGCAGCGGTATTCGCTTCGATGCGATCGCCCCAGCTTGCCGCCAGCGCCACTTCTTCAAAAGATCGAAAGCGATAGTAAGGCTCCTGCTGCAATCGGCGGCGCAGCGGATGAAGGCGAGCTGCCAAAGCTTTTGCCAAATTTCTGTTGAGCATAGTGAGCAGTCAGCGTTGAGCATAGTGAGCAAGCAGAGACAATACCAGGCGGTCTATCCGATTTTCTCCAAAAGCTTACGGCGTTTTTGCTCAAATTCATATTCGCTCATCAGGCCCTCCTGACGCAGCTGATCGAGATCGCGCAGGGCGACTGCGATCTGACGAGTAACCTGATCTGCTGAATCGACCCGAGATGTTGAGGCAGATTCCGTCGACTCAGCAAAGGTAGCAGTCGCCGCAAGTAAAGTCCCGGCCTGAGGAAAGCGCGCGCCAAAACTATCGTCACTTTGCCTCAGGTACCAAACGCCCTCCAGGCAGCAGGCCACCTGAGGCAGTCCAGTCGGTGCCAAGATTAAATAGACGATGCCCCACAGGTACTGACCTAGATAAAACTTGTGCAGCCACGCCAGCGGCAGTGGTGTCGGTAAGGCACCGGCAAAGGCGAGGGCGATCGCTATTTTACGAGGGTTGCCAGGCGTAGACATGAACAGATAGGTGCTTACAGGGCAGTCGCAAAGGTCACAATCGGTCAATAGCCATTTGAGCTAGTGGAAGGGGCAGTATAAGGCAGTGATCTCAGACACGTTCGCGCCAAATTCTACGCTCGCTTACCTTAACAAAGCTTCTTTTTAACATGTCAGAAGTTGGACTATTCACTGACCTCAGTCCTCTAGTTGAGGCCGATCCTTTTGCGCTGCTGGGCATTTCAGTCAGCGCTGAAGAAAAACAGCTCACCAAACGCTATCGGCAAATTGCCAAACAGCTTCATCCCGATATCTTAGCAACTGCAGACCCCGGTCAGGGGATGGAGCAGGCGATCGCCGCCCAAGTCATTGCGAGGCTTGTAAACCCGTCCTACCAAAAGCTCAAACAAGAAAAAAGCCGCCAGCAGACCCTCTCACTGCTGCGTTTACGGGTCAGGCACTTAGTCCGTACCGACAAGCTCGTTCCCACCTTTCCCACTGCGCAGCAGCTCTTGCAAATCGCCGCCAGTGAAGTCGACACTTTCTACGAACAGGCCCTCAGTCAGCTTGCCCAAAGCCAATTTCAATCGGCGGGCAACTTACACAGCCATACGTTAGAAATCAGTCAGCTAAACCTGGTCTTTCTCTGTCACAAGATGGAGAACTCGGTCATTCGCACCAAGCGGCCTGGGCTGATGGTTACCGTCGTCACCCCTACTGCTGCAAGCGCACCGCCCGACCCTGCCAAAGGCCAGCCCATACCAGCCCAGCTTGCCGCCCGCGCCGTGCCTGTCACCGTGGACTACGTTCAAAAGCACATCGCCCGCGCCCAAACCTACCTGATTCAGCAAAACTACGACTTGGCCGTACAGGAACTGCGCGAGGCCCTCAAAATTACGCCGCAAAGTCCAGAACTTCACTCCATGATGGGCCAAGCTTATTACAAGCTCAATCTGTCAGGGATGGCAAAAACCCACTTTCGGCAGGCGCTCAAGCTTCAGCCCACCCACCAAGTCGCCCAAAAATACGGCAAGCTGCTCGGCATCACCGCTGGAGAAGCGCCCAAAAAGCCCTGGCTGAGCAGACTGCTCCATCATTGAGATTGACACTAAAACTGAGTAGGGATATCCACATTGGCTTGTCGGCGGCAGCATCTTACGCTGTAAAGGTAAGTCAAAAAACGACATAGCCTACGAGCTCACTACTTAAGCTAAGAGTATCGGCTAAAGCGTCTTCCAGAGTGGTAAATAGTCATGGGAATGTTTGATTCAGACCTGGTACAGCAAGAAGCGACACAGCTCTTTCAGGACTACCAGTCGCTGATGCAGTTAGGCAGCAGCTACGGTAAGTTTGACCAAAAAGGTAAAAAGATCTTCATTGAGCAAATGGAATCGGTCATGGAGCGCTATCGCATTTTCATGAAGCGCTTTGAACTCTCCGAAGACTTCATGGCGAAGATGACCATGGAACAGCTCAAGACCCAGCTCAGCCAGTTTGGCACCAACCCGCAGCAGATGTTTGACCAAATGCATCAGACGCTGGAGCGGATGAAAGCTGAAGTAGAAGAGTGACTACTCTGACGAGCAGGCCAAGTCTACGACTACGCTCAGCCACCGTTGAACCGAACAGGTAATTGAGCGCAGTCGAAACTACGGACGAATAAATTCGCTGGGTGGCCGGAAGTTCTCAACGGGCTCGTCACGCAGCGCCTGAATCATAAAGTTGCGCCAGACTGGCGCAGCGTATCCTCCACCCGTGGCGCCTCTGCCCAGTGGGCGGTAATCATCGTTTCCAACCCATACCGCCGCTGCCAACTGCGGCACATAACCCACAAACCACACATCCCGCTGAGAGTCGGTAGTCCCGGTTTTACCAGCGGCTGGTCGCCCAATCTGAGCATTCGTGGCTGTTCCCTGCGAGATCACGCCCTGCAAGACGTTCGTCAGGGCTGCGCTGGCCCAGGGATCCAGGACTAACTGAGGCTTAGGCGTGTTGTCTAAAAGAATGTTGCCGTTGCTGTCGGTGACCTGCATAATCAAAGTCGGATCGGAATGCCAGCCGTAGTTCGCAAAAGTGGCGTAGGCACCCGTCAGCTCTAGCGGCGTGAGATCAACTGCGCCCAATGGTAAAGAAATCACCGGATCCATCGGGCTCTTGATGCCTAGAGTACGAGAAATCTCGACAATGCGGTTGATGCCGACTGCCTGCCCTAACTTAACAGCCGGTACGTTCCGAGAGACCTCAAGCGCCTTGCGGAGCGGAATGCTGCCCATGAAAGAGCCGTCGTAGTTTCGGGGGGTGTAAACGTTGTAGCCGTCGGGATAACTCACCGGAGAATCGTTGATCATGCTGTCGGGCGTGTACTTACCCGAAGCGAAGGCCGCATAGTAGACAAAAGGCTTAAAGGCCGAACCGGGCTGACGCCTAGACTGGACGGCGCGGTTGAACTCACTGGATTCGTGGTTGACCCCGCCGACCAAGGCTTTGACAAAGTGCGTACGCGGGTCGATCGCCACTAAAGCCATTTGGTCGGCATACGCGCCGCCACCGAAGAAGCGATAGTAGCTGTCCGTGACGGTTTCTTCTGCGATTTTTTGCAAGCTCAGATCAATCGTGGTCTGAATGCGCATACCGCCTTTGGCCATCGATTCCTCGCCAAACTGTTCGGTAAGCTCCTGTAAGACAGCGTCAGTTACGTACGGCGCTTGACTGGAGCGAAACGAAGTGATCTCTCCCAGGCGAATCGGCTGAGCTTTGGCGGTGGCTTGTTCTTCTGGAGTGATCCAGCCGAGCTGACGCATCCGGGCCAGCACGATTTGCTGCCGCTGCTTGGCGGTTTGATAGTCGATAAAGGGGCTGAAGCTTTCTGGAGCCTGAATCAGCCCGGCCATCATCGCCGCTTCAGCAACCGTTAGGTCTTTGGCTGATTTGTTGAAGTAGCTTTGGGCTGCGGTTTCTGCGCCATAAGTATTGTGACCCCAGTACACCTGGTTAAGGTAGAGCGCGAAAATGTCATCTTTCGCGAAGATTTGCTCAATACGCATGGCCAAAACGACTTCTACCAGCTTTCGGCTGATAGTGCGCTCTGGCGAAAGGAAGAGGTTCTTGACGAGCTGCATGGTGACCGTCGAGCCCCCCTGAACGGTCGAACCGGCGCCGAGATTGGCGAGAAAAGCCCGACCGATACCGCTGGGGTTAATTCCGCTGTGCGTATAGTAGTAGCTGTCTTCAATCGCCAGTACAGCGCGCTTGAGATGGGGGCTGATTTCGTCGAAGTCGACAACTTTGCGGTTGGCTTCGTCATGGACACTATCAAGCAGGGTGCCTTTGGAGTCGTAGACGTAGCTTGTTTCTGAAGGGGTATAGTTGCGCAGTATCCGGACATCGGGCAGGTTTCGGAAGCTCACTGCCAAACCGACCAATCCCCCTGCGACGATAGAGCTCCCCAACATCGTGACAGCCAGGAGCGTGCTGGCGCTAACTTGACCCACCTCTTGAATGTAGCGAAGTACTTGATGCGACTTGCCGTTAATGGGGGTGGAACGAGTCCGAAACTTGCGGTAGGTATTAGAAGACACAGGAGGACGATATTTCCTATATTTGAAAGTGTTTAAAGAGCGCTTAGGGTAGGAGAGATAGTCTGAAGAACTTTTTGATGGCTGGTTGTGGCGGTGTTGCGATTTGTGAAGGGGCACCCAAAAAAATATGGGGAGATAGCTAACCTGCTGCTGAAATGGCTGGGGTCGAGAACTCAATTCATTTGAGATGGCCTGGCGTTCAAGTTATCCCGTCAATATAGATGATCTCTGCAGAATGTCTAGGGATTTCTCAAATTTTTATGGTAACGAAACGCTGAAGTATTAGTTTTACAGGCTTCTAAAGATAGATGAGGGGTGGGTAGAGGCGATGATTTTGGGCAGCAGTAGAGAGAGAGAGGAGGCGTGAACTGATAAAGCCAGGAATTTCTCTGCAGGGTAGAGTACCGCAGGTTCACCCATAAAGCTACACTGGCAGAGCCTATTGTTTGTCTTTACTCATGACTGCTTCATCGCTGCCCTCCCAAACCTTGCCTGAAGACCCACCGATTCCGGCAGAATTTGCTGATATCTATCGGGGCGTTAGCGAAGTCTTCCCCGATCAGCCTGAGTCGACCAGCGGCAATGACAATCTGCTAGTGCGGCTACAGCAGCAGGATCGCCCTTTACGGATCAAGCTAGGCATCGACCCGACCGGGTCAGAAATTCACCTGGGTCACAGTATCTTGGTGCGTAAGCTGCGAGACTTTCAGGACGCGGGCCATACGGCTATTTTGCTGATTGGTGATTTTACGGCGCGGATTGGCGATCCAAGCGATCGCGCCGAAGTCCGCAAGCAGCTCAGCGAAGCAGAAGTCAAGGCCAACGCCGAAACCTATATTGATCAGGTACGGCCGATCTTAGACTTTGACACGCCCGGACGATTAGAGATTCGCTACAACTCCGAATGGCTGAGCGACGTGAACTTGAGCAAAATGCTGGCACTCCTAAGTACGATGACGCTGGGTCAGATGCTGGCCAAAGAGGGCTTTGCCAATCGCTACGAAAAGGGGACGCCGGTGTACATGCACGAGTTTCTGTACCCGCTCTTGCAGGGCTATGACTCGGTAGCGCTGGAGTCAGATGTAGAGCTAGGCGGCACCGACCAAAAGTTTAACGTGACGGTGGGCCGTGATTTGCAGCGGCACTTTGGTCTGCGGCCGCAGTTTGGCATGCTGCTGCCGCTGTTGATTGGCACCGATGGCAGCCAAAAGATGTCTAAGTCGATTGGTAACTACGTGGGCCTGCAGGAAGATCCGCTCTCGATGTACTCCAAGTTAGAGAAAACGGCGGATGCGGTGATTGAGGACTACTTCACCCACCTGACCAAACTGCCGCTCGATCAGCTGCCAGACAACCCTCGCGACCAGCAAAAGCTGCTGGCCAGAATCGTCACCGCTCAGTTTCACGGGGAGCGGGCGGCGCAGCAGGCACAGCAGGATGCGCTGACACTGGTTCAAGGACAGGCGCAGGCGGCTGAAGCGGTACCCGAATTTTCGCTCGCTGAGGTGGGGTTCCCGGCCAAGCTGTTTTACTTACTAGGAGCAACGCCGCTCTGTGCTTCCAGTAGCGAAGCCCGTCGTCATGTTCAGGCGGGCGCGGTAAAGCTCGATGGTGAGCGGGTAGACGATCCAGATCTCACATTTGAAAGGGCTGATGAGCTGACCGGTCAGGTTTTGCAGGTGGGCAAAAAGAAATTTGTGCGGTTAGTGTCTTAGCAGCAATGGCTTGGAAAGATAGCTGAGGAAACCGATGGACAAAATGGCTGACAGAATTATTGTGCCGCTGGATGTGCCGGGCGAGGAGGAAGCGATCGCCCTCGTCGACGCCATCCCCCAGGCCACCTTTTGGAAAGTCGGTCTAGAACTCTTTGTCAGCAGCGGGCCGACGATTCTAAAAGCGCTGAAGACGCGCGACAAGCGGATTTTTTTAGACCTCAAGTTTCATGACATTCCCAACACCATGGCCGGGGCTTGTCGGGCCGCAGGACGCTATGGTGTAGATTTGCTGACGGTTCATGCCAGTGCGGGAAAAGCGGCATTGCAGGCAGCGCAAACGGCAGCGGTAGAAGGTGCGCAGGCGGCAGGCTGCGCTGCGCCCAGAGTGATTGCGGTGACGCTATTAACCAGTATTGAGGCGCGATCGCTGCTCGATGAGCTACAAGTTTCGGCCACCGTTAACGACTACACACAAAAGATGCTGCGACTGGCTCAGCAAAGCGGTTTAGGCGGGGCAGTTTGCTCGCCTCAGGAAGCAGCCCCCTTGCGCAAGATTTGTGGCGATGACTTTTGGCTGGTGTGCCCTGGCGTGCGACCCACCTGGGCCCAAAAAGGCGATCAGCAGCGGGCAATGACGCCGCTGCAAGCTATCCATGCCGGGGCGCACTACTTGGTTATTGGCCGACCGATTACCCAAGCAGACGAGCCGGCAGCAGCCTTTGAGCGAATCTGTGAGGAGATGGCAGCGTGATGGGCGGAGCCGCGCTGTTGTTGGGGCTGATTGCAGGCATTACAAAGCTTAGCGACGTCGCTAAGCCACACCCATATCGAATAGCAGCGATCTCTCTAGAAGAGAACTTACTAGAAGGTGCCCCCGTTTCTGAACAGGAAGCGAGTGATGAAGCGGAGCCGCGTCCTTATTCGCCCTTGCGACCCCCTAACACCTGTCCGACAGATATCGGAACGCTCACGGCTATGCTGATTCGCGATCTGCCGAACTATACCAATCGCGTCATCCAGCGAACAGTTGCTGCCCTTCCAAACAATGAGGTCGACGGGCGCGCGCCTTATCGCCCTGCTTACGTCCTGATCGCCGGCCGGCTAGAGCTGGAGCCTCTGGACTTGAACGAATATACATTCACCACTTCGCCAGAGGCAGGGGGCCCGCTGAGTCAGGTATTTTTTACGACGCTCTCACGGCAGTATTTCGGTCTGCGGGTCGATGAAGTGCAGCAATATCACTGGCTGTTTTTGACTGAGGCCAGCGACGGCTGGCGACTGGCCCTGATGTTTTCGGCGATAGACGATGTGCAGACAGCCAGATCGCTCTTGCCCCCCCGTGAGAGTAGTGAAAGCAGCGTCGGACAAGCCGTACAGCTATGGCTAAGAGACTGTCGCGCTGGCGCAATCTATCCTTTGGAAGGTTAAGCTTGTGGCAAAAGATAGATTTCATGACATCGTTAAAGCTGCCCTAGTCAAAGACGGCTGGGAAATCACTCACGATCCGTTCGAGCTGAAAGCAGGCGGTGTTGAAATGGAAATTGATTTGGGAGCAGAGCGTCTCTTGGCTGCCGAGCGTCATGGCCAAAAGATTGCTGTTGAAGTGAAGAGCTTTCTGGCATCTACCTCTACCATTTCCGAATTTCATCGTGCTCTAGGCCAGTTTATTAATTACAGAGGCGCTCTACGGTGGACTTCTCCCGACCGCGTTCTTTACCTTGCAGTTCCCTCTGTCACTTACAACGGATTTTTCCAACTGGCATTCCCCAAGGCTATGGTTGAAGAGAATGACCTGAAGCTGGTGATTTATGAAGTCGTAACTCAGGAGATCGTGGCATGGAGAAGCTAGCTCTTTATCAGGAAATCGTTCAGAGCTTATGGCAGGAATATGCAAAACACAAACCTGCCAATGGAGAGATAGAAGTCGAAGTCAGTTTTGACACCGAACGTAACCACTATCAGATATGGCACCTAGGCTGGATGCAGAATAGATGGGTGCACCACTGTCCTATTCACTGCGCTATCCGCAATGAGAAAATATGGCTGCTAGCAAACTCTACTGAGCACGATATCGGCGCAGACCTGGTAGAAAGAGGCGTTCCCAGAGAAGATATTGTGCTTGGGTTTTATCCCCGATATATGAGGGAGTACTCCGACTATGCTGCTGGTTGAAAAGCGGTTGTCTGTCACATCGCAGTTCGATAGCTTGGCCCTGGCTGTTTGAGGATATGCGAACACAACTTTATCAATGGGACAGTAGAATCAGATTACGCGGCAGACGGACTTATCACGTTTGAGATTATGGCAGTACCTCACAAACGCCTATATGAAAGACTCAGGGTTTCACCGGACGAACTCAGACACTTTTGTGAGCGATCGCCCATTGCTGAGCTGGCATTCTTTGGCTCTGTCCTGCGAGAAGACTTCCGCTCGGATAGTGATATTGATATTTTAGTCAGGCTAGTTCCTGATGACGGAATGAGTCTGATGGATTTTGTCGGTCTTGAATATCAGTTTGAAGCGCTATTCCAGCGAAAGGTTGATCTCGTTGAGCGAAAGCTAGTCGAGACAGATCCCAATTGGATACGTCGACAAGAAATCTTAAACCACTTTCAGAGGATGTTTGAAAAGTCTAAAGTAGACTATCAATTTCAAATAAGCTAAACGAGGTTTGGCGGCTTTCGGTCAATTTGTCTTAAGTCAATAGACACTCAGAAGTAGCGAAAGCCACTTTTCAAACATCCTCTCAGATCGTTTATGAATCGCGACGAGTCTTATTGATGACGAACTAAGATTCACCTTGAAGTTCATCCAGCTTGGCTTTTACCGTCTGAATATCCTGCCACATTAGCCACTTAGGCTTGCCCTTTTCTCGTGAAGGATTGCGCAGTAGATAAGCTGGGTGCAAAATCGGCATGCATTGGCGACCTTCCCACTCAATCCACTGACCACGAATTTTGGTGATGCCTCGCTTTTCAGTGGGGATAATGCCTTTTACCGCCGTCGCCCCAGTCAGCAAAATAATCTTGGGGTCGACCAGGCGAATTTGCTCCAGAATATAGGGGCGGCAGGCATTGATTTCAGCAGTGGTAGGATTGCGATTACCGGGCGGACGACATTTGACGATATTGCAAATGTAAACGTCTTTTTCACTGTCGATGCGGACAGACCCTAAGATTTTTTCAAGCAGCTGGCCCGATCTGCCGACAAACGGCAGCCCCTGCTCGTCCTCCTGCTGACCTGGCCCCTCGCCGATGATCATAATCGGGGCTGTGCGACTGCCTCGGCTGACGACCACATTCGTACGTGTTTCGGCCAGCTCACAGCGCTGACATCCCTTACAGTGAGCAGCGAGCGGGTCGAGTGATTCGTAGGTTCCAGGCGGAATAGGAACTTTGGCACTCGTGGGGATTTTGGCAGGGTCAAAGTCTGCTGGGGGCGGGGCAGCTTCTACGCCACTGGCGCTGAAGAGATCGATCTGATCGGCCATGAACTCTGAAATATAAAGGGGGTATTCCTCTTAGTTTAGAGGCAAACCCGTCAGCAAGGGGGGCAGACTGCCAGCGCCAGCTAATTAAGTGGTGAAGAGACGACTTTACTGTCGAGAGCTATCTTTCAGCAGCTGCTGATAAGCGTCGGTTATGTGCTGGGCGATCGCCTGCCAGCTATAGTTTTCTTCAGCGCAGCGCTGGGCGTTTTGACCGCGTTGTGATCGCACTTCATCCTTCTCTAACGCCTCCCCCAATGCCTCCGTTAGCGCCGCTACCTCAGTCGGCACCACCCAACCTGCGTTACTCTCTTGAATCGCTGGCCAAATATGCACCTGGTCGGAAACAATCACCGGCAAACGAGCCGCCATCGCCTCGGCAACTGCAATGCCAAAATTTTCATAGTAAGACGGCAGCACAAATACGTCCGCTGCGCTGAGAATTTGAGCTTTCAGATCGCCAGATACAAAGCCACTGAGCGTAGCCCAATCAGCCCAGGGGGAATTTTCAATTTGCTGACGGATGCTGTTTTCGTAAGCCCGATCCTGAGGATTGGCACCACAGAGAAAAAAGTGAAAAGGCTGATTGCGCTGGTATAGCTCGCTCAAGGCGGGCAGCAGCAAGTCAAAGCCCTTCTTCGGATCAATTCGAGACATGAACAGTACAATCGGATGCTCAGCCGGGATCCTAAACTGCGCTCGAATGGCGGCTTTTGCGACCGCTCGCTCAGGCAGTTCTGGCAGGGCGACGCCCAAGGGAATAACCATATCGGGTGTGCTCACCCCAAAGCGCTCAGAGACCTTTGACTCCAATTCACTGGTAAAGTGAATCGCCGCTGCCCCGGCCAGATTGGGCCGTTCTAGCAGGCTGGCATAAAGCTGCTTCACCCGCTTCTTCTTTTCGAGGTCGGCAGGATCTAGGGTGCCGAGCGGACGCATGATGTAGGGCAACTTCTGCCAGCGGCAAACCGTCGCCGCTGACGTGCTCGCCGGAGAGAACAAAGCGTGAATGTGGGCAATGTCGTAGCGATGGGCGTTCTGCCATAGCCAG
>JBARVU010000128.1:0-2154 GCA_049646425.1 Phormidesmis sp.
GGATGGTCCACATTATCTTATGCATATTCTCATTACTGGCGGCGCAGGCTTTTTAGGGCAGCGGCTGGCCCGATATCTAACCAAAGATCCTAACTTGCAAAGTCTCACGCTGACCGATATCGTCCTGCCGCCTATCCCTGCCGATTCCCGAATCAACCGCTACCAGGCTGACCTTACTCAGCCTCAAGCAGCCAAAGACCTGATCACCGCAGAGATGACGACGGTCTATCATCTGGCGGCGGTGGTCAGCGCTCAGGCCGAAGCCAATTTTGACCTGGGGATGTCGGTCAACTGCGACGGCACTCGCTATCTGCTCGAAGCGGTGCGGCATCAAGCACCGGGCGCAATGTTCATTCTCGCCAGCTCTCTGGCCGTCTTTGGCGGCGACTTACCCGCCGTGATTACCGATGAAACTGCCGTCAGACCGCAGTCCTCCTACGGTACGCAAAAGGCGATTAGCGAACTTTGGGTCAACGACTACAGCCGCAAAGGCTTTATCGATGGTCGCGTGCTGCGTCTGCCGACCGTCTGCGTACGCCCCGGTAAGCCCAACGCTGCCGCGTCCTCTTTTGCCAGCAGCATCATCCGCGAGCCGCTTCAGGGAAAATCTGCCCTCTGCCCGGTTGATCTGAGTCTGCCGCTGTGGCTGACGAGCCCTGGTACGGTCACCGCCAACCTTGCTCGCAGTGCGACGCTACCGGCTGAGAGCTTCGACTACGCCGTCAACCTTCCCGGCATTACGGTCACTGTGCAGGCCATGATCGACGCGCTCGGACGAGTGAGCGATCCGCAGACGCTGGAAAAAATTCAGTATCAGCCCGATGACAATATTTCTCAAATCGTGGCTGGCTGGCCAAGTCAGTTCGATACCTCTCGGGCGGAAAGGCTGGGATTTGAGCGCGATCGCAGCTTCGACGACATCATCCGCGCCTTTATGGCAGAGGCGCTGTAGACGCCCTTTAGGGGCTCTAGAAGTTCCCTAGCTCTGAGCGATGAACTGGCATAAGTTTTCCTGAAGTCATTGAGAAAACCAGCTAACCTCTCTGCTAAAGTCGTCCCTTTTTGGTCAAAGCCGCTATGTTAGATCTAATCTAGCCGTAAGCTGTCTTTGCCGGGGGCCTATGTTCAAATCGCTGATGCAGCCGTTCCAGCTTTTTCTAAAGGGCGCTACCGGAAAAGATCGCTACGAAAAACGTCAGATCACGCAGCAGCTAGTCAATATTCAGGTCGCATACGACCGTCTGCAAGATACTTGCGATCGCCTCCAGCAAGATCACGAAGCCCTCCAGGAAAAATACGACAGTCTTCAGCGCGATCGCAATGACTTCAAAGATCTGTTCCACTGTGCGGACAAAGAGAACAAAGAGGTGCGATCGCAGCTCCAAAAACTCAGCCGTGAGAACGTCGACCTTACTGGCAAAGTCGCTGTTTTAGAAAATCAAATCAGCCTTCACGCCTACCAGCATCAGGGCAGTCCCCTATATCCAGAAGATTTCTCAGCAGCTATCGACGACGCCGACAACGCTGACGGGCCTTTTCAGACTGAAGACCTCGAACAGCTCGATCTTTCTGCCGTCTCCGTCGCGCTGATCGGCGGACATGAAACGACCCATCGCGAAGTCACCGAAGCTCTGAAAAAATACGGCCTTAGGCGCTGCATTCACATTCCCCCCCACAGCATCGCCAGCCATAGCCGCAACCAAATCAAAAATAAAATTAGTAACTGCGATCTCATTTTGACCATCACCACCTACGTCGACCACTCCGTTTCTCAATGCGTCAAGCAGCTCAAAGAAACTCACATGCTCTCCGGAGAAGTCGTTCGAACCAGCTCCAAAGGAAAAAGCGGCGTCGTTAGAGAAATTCTTCAATACTTTGCTGCCTGATGTTTTGAGAGGATGTTTGAAAAGTGGCTTTCGCTACTTCTGAATATCTGTTTGCTGAAGCCAAATTGAGCGAAAGCCGCCAAACCTCGTTTAGCTTATTTGAAACCGGTGGCCTGCTTTAGACTTTTCAAACATCCTCTGAGCTCGACTTTATCCAATTGAACCAAAGAGGAAAGCAGCAAGCACAATGGACTTATGATGATCCGCTTGCTGCGAAATGGAAATATTTGATGAGTTAAAGTGCTTTGCCCCGGTCTTCTCAAAACAG
>JBARVU010000129.1:0-16595 GCA_049646425.1 Phormidesmis sp.
TGGCTGGAGTCTTATCATGAGACGTTGTGACAGTCCAAGTGTGACACAATTGAGACTTCTTGTAGGATTTTCCTAGAAGCTGCTCTTTTGAAGAATTGTGAAAAAGTCTGCGTCTTCTGAATACATAGTTCTATGTGTCTGTAACTCTAGGTGCCTATATTTCTAGACATATTTAAGCTTAGACATACAGATGTATTGATATCTGTAGTAATCAATGTCTAAACTCTGATGATTACGTTAGAGGCTATAGCTGTGAAAACATGCTCGGCGATTTCTTTATCTGGTGGTCAGGGTAAGACAACCACGATCTTCTTTACAGCGCTGCTGTTGGCGCAGCAAGGGAATAAGGTTCTGGCCGTGGATGCTGATCCTCAAGCTAACCTAACGTTTTATCTGAATTACGATGTTCAGCCTGATGAGCCTAGCTTGTTTGAGGTTTTGACTCGTGAGGTGAAGGTCGAAGACGGTATTTATGAGACTCAATACGAAAACTTATTTGTCATCCCAGCTGATACGGGTCTGTTCAAGGTTGCTGATCGACTTAGCAGTAGTGGAGCCGGTGCCTTTGCTTTGAAAAGGTGTCTAAAGGAAATATCTGATTTATTTGACTATGTTCTGATTGATGTTCAGCCATCAAGGTCGCAGGTGAGTTTAACGGCGGCTGGAGCATCAAACTATGTAATAGTCCCTGTGGAAGCTAATGTGAAGGGCGTCAACTCTCTAGTCGAGACGCTGGCTTTCCTAGATGAGCAGGCTGATATAGAAGCTTTCTCAGGAGAAGTCCTTGGGATAGTGCCCTTCCGTGATCGCTGGGTAGGCAATACTCAGACGCTGGAAAGCCGTGAGAATATTGCAGCTATGAAGGAATTTGCAGGCAACCTTCCCGTACTAGCTTCCATTCGCGAGTCAGAAAAATATAAGAAAGCTATCCGTACTGGTCAGCTTCTTTCCGATATCGGTCAATCGGAATTGCAGTATCCGTTTGAGCAAATTATAGAGGTACTAAAATCATGAGCGATGCACTAGAGAGGCTCAAGCAAAAGAATCGGCCTAAAGTAACGCCTCGCAACACTCAAGTTGGTCAAACGAGTGAAGACATACAGACATCTAGACACACAGATAACGATAAGCTGTTAGGGTCTAAAACTGCTGATCTTTCAGGGATTGAAGGCTCGAAGAGTGAAGACATACAGATGTCTAGACATACAAAATCACAGATGCTCTCTAGAGTCTCTTCCACGAGTTCATCAGCAGATGCTGAAGCTCTAGAAGTAAAAAGGAGTACCTTTCGTCTGGAAGTGGGTTTGATTGGGCGTTTGCATCGTCTTTGTCAGGACAATGGGATTAGCCGAGAAGTGATGATCGAGTCCATGTTCGAGTATGCGGAGCAGAATCCAGAAGCTCTGCATCGAGTGATGGAAGTGGCTAAGGCTAAAAACGACTACCGGCAGCAAATAGCCAATCGGAAACGAGCAAAATCGATGATTGAAAAGTTCGGTTAGAGAAGGGCGTATGAGCGCCAACTAAAAGATTACAGAGGAAATTAAGCGGCGAAAACGATGAGCCAAGACAATATTGATGCTACATCTGATGCACCTCAGAATGTTCCAGCTATAAGAACCGGTTCGCTGATTACAGTTACTTTTGAGGAGCGCGAATTTCAGTCGATAGTCATCGATCCGAATGGTCTGGGTCCCGGAGAACCTAGTATCGGCTTTGGTTTTCGGATGGCCCAGAAGCATATAGGAATTCCTCGGCAAACGTTGGCTGATAGGGTGGCCGGTTCAGGGGATAACAGGTACCTCAAAGTCCCATCTGGCAGTAGATACAGGGTGGCCGGAATTAGAGGTGAGGATAATAACGATTACATCGTTATTGAGGTGTCGGATTGGTTTGACCTGAGCTTGGATATGCTGATCAATCCTGGCCGTACTACCAAGGCTACGCAAGAGAAAATTGGTGCCTTTCTTCGTTGGTTCGCAATCAAAGGTTTTTATGCAGAAGCGATCACCGCGCTTAAGGGTGTCTATACAGGTAAGAGCAGCCGAGCAACTACCAGATGGCTTATCACTAGGCAGAGTGGCAAACCTGTTCGCAAGACCTACACAGACCTCATCAGCGAGATGGGCGCACATCCCAGTACATACGGGAAGCTGACGAACAAAATCTATGAAGGCTTATTTGGCCTTAATGCCGTAGAGATGCGTCGAGAGTGGGACTTGATGGCTGGGAGCAATCGCATCGCTCGAAACCACATCACTGAGGAGGAAGGTCTAGAAGCCGTGAAATTTTGCGAGGATTTGGTAGTCCGAATCTTTGCTGGAGATATTAAGCAAGCACATGAGGACGCGATCGCGCTTACTGTGCGCAAGTTCAAGCTACACCCGCAATTTCCAGAGCGCCGATAGAGCAAATATCGCAAGGAAGGGTTAGCTGGTCTATGGCATCGATTCTGGAGAAACTGGGCCATAAGGCTATAACGATTGATACATCTGCATCACAGCCCTCTAAAATAAGCCTCCTCAGAGAATGCACTAACTAACGGACACCAGCTAGGCCAGTTCAGCCTCAGGTTCATCAGGCAAAAAGGGCAAGTCATACAGAATCTTGGGCAGAGGTCGGTTCACATTAACGTCATACTGTCCTAGGCGGATGATATGCCCGGTGCCATAGGGATTCATTCCGTTCATGGCTTCAGGGGTAACTTGATGCCCCTCCTGCGCCAATTCATGCAAAATCCGACTCATCTCAAAGACGTTGTAGAGAACGACACAGTTGGCCACCAAATGGTTGTACTTGATGCGCTTACGCAGCTCCTCGCGATTGTTGGTTCTCAAAATCCCCATATCGCCAAAAGCTAGCCACTGGACAAAGGCGTTGAACGACTCACTTTTATTGGTTGCGCCCTGCACCGTTGCCCGCAGCTTAGCACTGTGAATGTACTCCATCAGAAAGCCCGTTCTGACGGCTGAACCAAGGGCATGAAAGGCTTTGAAAAGCTTGTTTTTTCGGCTGTTAGTACCCAGCTTTCTAAGAATCGTCGAGGCACTGATCTTACCGGCCTTAATGGACAGCACTACCCGCAGCATATCCGGCAAGTGGGTTTCAATCAGACCCCAATCAACAGTGTCAGAAAAGAGCACATCCAGATGCTGAGTGGGCGCTTCAGTGCCTGCCCGATAAAACGTCAAGTCCTTCCAGTTACGAATCCGTGGCATCAGCTTAATGCCCAACAAATAGGCCAACCCAAAGACCGTCAGACTCTGGGCATGAGTGTCACCGTGCAGCGTGTCAGGCTGAATATCTGAGTGGTTATTCAACAGCCCGTCGAAGAGATACAGCGCCTCGAAAACGCCGCAGGGAATGAAATGACTGAACAACGCAATGTAACTATCAGCGACGTGGTAATAACCAATCCCGCCGTAGCCACCATAGCGAATGTGGTATTCAGCCAGCAGATTGTTCTCGTAGATGTCCCATTTGGTGCCATCGACCGAAGCGCTTTTACCAACCCCCCAGAACTTGGGCAGTTGAAAGCGATTGTAGTCGTTGATTACCGATTCAATTGCCCGATGCAGCTGACCGTCTGTGATATGCCGTTGGTTGACCTGTGCCAGCTGCTTGCGGTCAAACAGCGAGAGCGACTGTGCCAGTTGCGAAGGGCCGATGTTGCAGCCATAACAGAAAGCAGTGGCCACATAGCGGGCCACTGCATTATCAAACTTGGCATCGTTTCCAGAGATCGGCTTGAAATGCTTTGTCCACTTCAGCCACAGCTCGGTATCGACCAGGATATCCGTCAGGTTAATCGGTCGCATCCGTTGGGTGATTAGCTTCTTGAGCTGGGCTGCGCCTTTTGCGTGCTTTGGTTTTGCCTTACGAATGACCAGCCGGTCTGACTTGAAGTAGACCTCTGTATTGGCTGGAAAGCCCTGGTCAGTTTCCTCAATCTGCTGAGCTAGCCAGTCTCTGGTGTGTTTGACAAAAGCCTTTGGCTCAGTTGGGAAACCCATCTGCTGTGCGTATTCTTCTAAGTGAGCATCCATCTCCTACCATGAGAGCAATTGATCGAAGTAATCACCGAAGGCAGCACTGCCTTCGATGTAAAGGTCGCCAGACTTTAGCCCCAGCAAGATATGAGAGAACACACACAGTTCAAAATATTGACGATGCACCTGAGTCGGGATAGTGGCGCTGTTTTTCTCGCCCGTTACCAGCGTCCACCATTTGCTCGGTACCCAGCTAAGCGTCAGCTTAGGAACAGGTGTCGTTTCAGCCTCCGCTGCCGACGCCTGTTCTTCGACTAACGGTAGCCAAGTTTTCAGCTTTCCTCGATGGGTCTGAATAAATTGGATTGCTTGGGACAGCGCTTCATCCTGAGTACTGGGACACAGCGGCACCACGGCCAAGAATCGAAACAGCACGGCGCGGTGGCTGCGGTAAAACTTAGGCAAAAACGGCAGGTAGTTGTTCCCGGCATAGGCCAGATGGTCATCGCACTGCGCGATCAGCGCCTGGGGGTCTTCTCCGATGATGCAATCGACCGCTGCAAAGCGATCAGCAACGTCACCTTCAATGCTGTGAGCGATCGCCACCTGCCGTAATTTTGAGATCAGCTCATCGGTGCGCTGCTGACTCTCAGCCTGGTAGTTCTCTAAGGCATCCTTTGCCTTGTAGTGCATCCCCTTCACCCGTTTGATGAACACCTCGGCAATGTCATCAAGCGTTTGGCTGTAGCGTTGCTGCAAAAGCGCCACCGTCAGCGTATTTCGTTTGCCCTCGGCCACTTCCTTCATCGATCCGGCATCTAGCGAAAGCGCCTCAGCCGCGAAGTGCTCTCGCTTCACGTCAGAGAGTCCTTTGAGCGCCGAACTTCCGACCTGTAGCGGTTTTAGCCAGTGCAATCGCTCAACCAGATTTTGTAATTCACTCAGCTTTGGACTGTCGGGTTCTCGCTTGACCTCATTCCAAGGAGTCGTCACCTCACCGTCTGAGCAGTAAAACAACTGATTGAGCTGCATCTGAGCCGCACCATCTAGCGCCTCGCTGACCCGCTGATAAATGGCTTCGTTGCTGGTTGCGCGGGTCGTTCGTGCAGCCTTCTCCAGTGTCGTAAAGCCAGGTAGCTCAAAACGCTCCTTGACTAGCTCTTCAAGCGCCACGTTGATCAGATCTACCAGGTCGTGCTGAGTCTGCACAGCCGTTTCCATCGCGGCGGTCATCGCCTGTTGCGCAGATGGGCCAAAGGGTTCAATATTCAGATGCTGACGTATTGCACTCAGGTGACGGCGGCGCGTTCCCGATGCGTCATAGCCCACAATATCGGCTGGGGTCAGCGAACTCTCAAGCGTCTTGATCACCTTACGAACAATCGCACTCGGCACCTGCGAGAGCTGAACGGGATAACCCACCACTTGAAAGGTTTTGAGCAGCACCAGAAAAGTGACATTGGCCATTTCACCGCGCCCGGTGCTCTTGGCTAAGGCGATCTCCTCTTCCGTAGGCGTGTAGAGCGTTTCTAAGGCTTCAGGGCTGGGATTACTCTTTAGCCTGGGGTAGGCCGTTTCTTCGATACTAGGCACAGGCGATCACCTCGTGAAACAAATGTGAGCAGTCGCCCTTCAGCTTTCTGCTTTTTCTGGCGTGTTGTAGGCGGTGCCGCAGTAGGGGCAGAAGCGATGCTTCAAAGAGGTAATCGGTGAGTCACACTGAACGCAGTTGTGGCGCAGCCCGCTGCCACAGCGGAAGCAGTAATGGGCATGGACGTGCAACCACATGGCATCAGGTGCGTTGCCTGGTTTCCAGCATTGCGGACAAAACTTCAGTGCGCCGGTTTCTTCCACCGAGATGCCTTTGGCCGCTGCCTCCAAATGGGCTTCGGGAATATCCAAGGCGTAGGCCAACCCACGCTGGGTCTTCTGCTTGAGCACCGTAGTGTGGCCGCGCTCGATCTTACCGATGCTTTGGGCATGAACACCGGACTTCTTGGACACGGCCTGCTGACTCATGCCGAGGGCTAATCGTAGCCGGTGGACATAGGCGGCTAGCGATTCTCCGGGCTTTGGGACGTTGGATGATTTCAAAGTATTGATAAAACTAGAGCAGAAACTATCTGCTTAGACGATAGAGTAAGGGCACGACTTTATCGCTATCATTCACGTTTATTTATTACCGATGTCGATTCCTTTAGCGATGGTGGCCACGCAGTTTTTAGACCGACCTGGCTTGGCTCAGAAGACGGTGAAGTCCTATGAGCACACGTTGGTGCCACTGCTCAGTGAGTACGGCAGCTGGCCGATTGAAATTTGCGATCGCCAAATCCTAACGGAGTATCTTGATAATCTCTCGCATTTGGCCTATACGACACATCACCGGCATCAGTCAATTATTCAGGCACTGTTCAATTATGCAGTTGAACAACAACATATAAAAGCCAATCCTATCGCCAAGCTAAAGCGGCGTAAGCCAGATGTAGAAAAGGGTGAGCACACGTCTGATCAGGCCATTCGCTACCTGACACCAGACCAAATCAAGCGCCTGTATCAGGCCGTTAAGATAGATTGTCGAACCCATGCGATTGTGCGGCTATTGCATCGCAGCGGAGCCCGGATCTCAGAGGTGCTAGCGCTTGACCTGGGTGCGGTTGATTTGAAACAGCGCAAGTTTCAGGTCATTGGCAAAGGCAATAAGCAGCGATGGTGCTTTTTCAGTGAGGATGCCGCTCAGCTACTCATCCAATATTTGAAACACTACCGGTACCCCAGTTGCTCGGCTCTGTTTACCGCACAGCAGCCGATAGCCGAGTCTATTAGTCGGTTGAGCTATCGAACGGTTCATCAGAACTGGCGGCAGTTGATTGCAGATATTCCTGAGCTAGAAGGTGCGAGATTGCATGATTTGCGCCATACCTTTGCCACTGAGCGGGTTGGGCTAATGGGCATTGAGGAATTAAGAGCATTGATGGGTCATGAGTCCATTATGACTACACTGCGCTATCAGAAAGTTACCTCAGCTAGAGCTGAAACAGTAGCTCAAAGCGCCTTACAAAAGTTAGAGAAAGAAAACGCATAAATTCAGAGTATTGATATCGATCTAAATAAGCTAAGCAGAGTATATACAATACTCTGCGTCAGTAGAATATGACTAAGAGCAAACGTACTATATAGCTCGCCTAAAATGTCCGTTAGTTAGTACTTTTTCTGAGCGGTCTTGATTATGACCTATATAACTCAGTCATAGCAGTGCTTTCGACCTTATGGCCCAGTTTCTCCAGAATCGATGCCATAGGCCAGGATGACTATGTAAAGTTTATCCGATGGGGCCAATGGCGAATAGCAAATACAGATTCTGGCATCTTGGCATTTATTAACAATCACAGCTACTTAGACACTCCGACATTTCGAGGAATGAGAAGCAGTCTGCTTAAGACGTTTGATGATATTTTTGTTCTCGATTTACATGGTAACAATAAAAAGAAAGAGCAGAGTCCTGATGGGTCTATTGATAAAAACGTTTTTGACATACAGCAGGGCGTAGCAATAGGATTATTCATAAGAGATAAACTGCGAAATATTAACAAAGGCCAAGTGGTTAAGAAGGCAGATCTATGGGGTTCTCGTGATTCTAAGTATGAATGGCTGTTGAATAATCATGTAAATACTACTCATTGGGAATATTTGAATCCACCGTCTCCATTTTATGTTTTTGCTGCTGGGTCTAATGAGTCGATTAGAGTTGAATATGAAAGCTTGTGGGGGATAAATAAGATATTCAAAGAAGGTGTTGTAGGTATACAAAGCTCTAGAGATCACTTTGTATTTGATTTTGACTCACAACCCTTACTTGATAGAATCAAAGAATTTTCGGATTCAATTATTTCAGACGAGGCTATTCGGAATAAGTATTTTAAGGGAAAAGGATCTTCAAAGTATCTTGATGGAGATACTCGTGGATGGAAAATGGTGGAAGCTAGAAGACTCGTCCGTCAAGATGAAGACTGGAGCGAAAGAGTCATTTCATGTTTGTATAGACCATTTGATAATCGAAGTCTATACTATGCGGAATGGATGCTTGATTGGAGTCGTTCAGATGTTATGGCACACATGATTGACCATGAAAATCTAGCACTCATAACTAATCGATCACTAGAAACTAGGCAGGGATGGAAGCATGTATTTTGTTCTGACCAAGTAATTCAAAATCATTCTGTCTCCATTAAAGAAGGGAATTATTTGTTTCCCTTGTTTTTGCATCATAAGTCTAGACAAAATAATTCTCTAAAATTCTCTGAATCAAAAGAGTCAAATATATCATCTGGATTTATGGCCTTCGTTGAGGAGAAGTTAGGATTTAGGCCAATGCCTAAAAATTTATTTTACTATATTTACTCAGTTCTTCATTCGCCTGAGTTTAGGTCTAGATATACAGACTTGCTCCAAATAGATTATCCGCGTATACCTGTCACTCAAAATCCTGAATTGTTCACATGCCTTTCTGGTTACGGTGAAAAACTTGCTGAAGTCCATTTATTTAAGTCTGATAAGCTCCAGCCTAAGGCCACAACGTTTCTAGAAGGTAGAGATCTCGCATTCATTGTTGACCCCGGACACCCCAAGTACGCCAACGGCAAAGTAACCATTAATAAGCGAGGCGCTGGCTTTACCGGAGTCCCCCAAGAAGTTTGGGAATTCTATGTCGGCGGCTATCAGGTCTGCCATAAATGGCTCAAAGACCGCAAAGGTCGTACCCT
The DNA here is from genome assembly GCA_049646425.1 of Phormidesmis sp. GTDB lineage: Bacteria > Cyanobacteriota > Cyanobacteriia > Phormidesmidales > Phormidesmidaceae > Phormidesmis. Next base: position 8,750 of record JBARVU010000129.1, read on the forward strand.
CAGCGACAACGACATACTGCACTACCAAAAAATCATCGTTGCGCTGCAAGAAACCATTCGCATCATGCAGCAGATTGATGACGCTATCCCCTCTTGGCCCATCGAGTGAGCAACTAACCAATGGAAGCTGTCGTTCAAGACCTGATCCGCAAGCAGCGCCCTTACTACCTGCCCCAGGGCAACCCCATCAAGGGTATCGAAGGCCAGTACTGGTACATCTTCAAACACCGCGATGCTGACAAGGGGCCAAGCCTGCTCAATAGCCTCGCGTCTATGCTGGGCTTCAGCAAGGGCAAGCAGCCTATCTACAAGCTCATACGGCTAGATCTAGTTAAGGCTAAGGTCTACATATACACCCCTCGACAAGAAGGCGATTTACCCTCTCTTGCTCTGCTCCGCACGGCCAAGTCAGAGATTATCCAGAAGTTTTTAGAGCTAGAGAGTACCGCCAAGGAAATTGGGTTGCTAGCTGGTAGCTTTCGAGAAATCAAAGGGCGCAAACGCAAGTACAGCCTGCCAGATCAGCTCGATGCCTACAACAAGTTAATTACCCAAATGCTGGAGCGCAGCATTCTCTACCGCCGCTCTACAGCCTACTTCGATAGCGGGGTACTGAAGCTCTACGAGGAGCCCCTACAGGACATCGTTCAGGCCGAGGGAAAGATTCGCCTGCTGATGGACTGGCAGGGCTTCACCAAGCGAACCGACATGGTGGAGCTAGAGAAGCTGCATGACCCCACCTATCGCGCCCAGTTTGCCCAGCGCACCCTTCAGGAATTCTTGCAGGAACTAAGCGAGAGTGAGCTAACCGGCACCGAGATTATGGCTGAGTTGGTGCGGCTAGACTGCCTCCAAATTCGGCTAGTCAAAATGAATCGTGGGCGCGGGATTTACCACAAAAAAACTGGCATCCTTTCTGATCGCCAGGACAACCACATCCTCCACGAGGGCTCTGACAATTTCACCCGAGCGGCCCATTCCAAAAATGCTGAGGGCGTGACCTTTCTCTACTCCTGGGAAAGCCGGATGGATGCCGAGGCGATTGCAGACAGCATCCATCAGTTCGATGCCGAATGGCTAGAAGATGACCTCTCCTTTGACCTCACCCAGGAGTTCTTGCAGCAGGTACTTGCAGAGCGCCAGCGCCGCACCTATCAAACCCTTCCCATCATTGACTCAGTAGTGCCTGAGGAATTGATTGCCGGTGATACCACCAAGGTTGTGATCAGCGGTCATAACCTTGCCCAGATCTCCAAAATTGTGGTGCCCGATGATAAGTACATCAAAATCAGCATTCTCAATAAGTCTCAGACCCAGCTAACCGCTAGCTTCCAGGTCAAGACCGAACACCCACCCCAGCCCATCACCGAGTTAGACATCACTACCCCCGATGGCACCTTTACCATCGACCTGCCTACCCCTATTCAGATTCTCAAGACTGAGACCATTCCCGAATTTGAGGAGATTGAGGGCTTCAAAGCAGCCGTTGAGCTGATTCTGGCAGGGCAGCACGGCCCACCGAACGATTTTCTCTACTGGATAGCCCAGCAGCGGCCCCAGCAGTTCAGGGTGCAGCGTAGCGACCTCTTAGATGAGATGGTGGAGCAGGGCGTTTTGTTCGAGCACCAAAAGTCAGGGGCACAGCACTGCCTAAGAGTCATGCGTGATTTTGGCGTAGCGGTATGCGCCGATGCTGTGGGCTTAGGTAAAACGCGACTGGCCGCTGCGATCGCCCGTCTTTCCCGTGAGCAGGATGGCCAAATTAAGGTAGCTGTAGTCGCCGCCCGCAAGCTGCACCCCAACTGGGAGCGTGAAATGGCCGAGGTGGGCTTTAAGCTCAATGACTTTGAGCTTTACAACAAGAATCTAATGAGCCGGAAGGGCAACGGCTTTTTGGATGACTTCAACCGCTATGGTGGCCCTGACCTGGTGATCATTGACGAGGCCCACGAAGGCATCCGCAACTATAAAAACCGTATCCATCGTATGTGTCTGCAAATCCGTGAGCGCGACCAGCAGAACGGACGGCAGAGAAACTTTTTGCTGTTGACAGCAACTCCTTGGAATAACCGCCGCGAGGACATATACAACATCCTTTCCCCCTTCCTAACCCGGCCCGAGGGCTTTACCGAGCTGGGGTTGCCCCCCGAGCTGGCCCATTGGTTCCAGAACCGAGAAATTGGCGTGGAACAGTTCACCGACGATTCCGGCATCTTTCGGCGCACCTATCGAGAGCTATTCCTTCAGCGCACCCGCCAGATGCTTAGGGATGCCATGCCCGACCTGAACGTTTATGCCCGCCGCCGGGCCGAATGGTTGCCGGTGGAGTTTGAACCCGAGACTGAAGAAGCCCTAGAGATTATCTTCAGCCGATTTGAGACAGATCTCTATATTCCCTTTGCTGACCCGGTACGGTTCTTGAATGCGAACCCAGAGCAGCGATCACTCCTTCAGAACCAGCGCCGATTTTTCCTCCAGCGGGCAGAATCCAGCATGTACGCCCTGAAGCGCACTATCTTCAACTTCCGGGGCCGGGTTGAGGAGATGAAAGCGAGGCTATTGGGTGTTGAACCCAATGCAGACGGATTAAAGCGCTTTCTGTTGCTCCACTATGGCTTTGAGTCAGATCAGGATGAACAGTTAGGCTTTGCCGACCTGGACGACAGAGAAGCCTGGGATGAGGACTACGAGGAGGAGGAGGAAGACGAAGACGAGGACGAAGCCGATCCGAAGCGAGAGGAGAAGCGGCAGCAGCTCCGGCGCACCATTGACCTAGCCACCGATCGCTTACAGGCTGACGCGGTGGCCGCCCGCAACGTCTACCAGCAGATGTTTTCAACCTGCGATAACGACCTGCTCCAGCTTGACGAGATCCAAGAGCTGCTGGCTGATGAGTTTGTCAAAGACCACAAGCGCGAGCAGGTCACCCAAAAGGTGAGGGAGCTGACCAACCAGGGTCATAAGGTACTGCTAATTTCTACGTTCTCTGATACGGTCCTCGACTACTACCGCTACATGAGTCAGGATGCTGCGATCTCAAACCAGGGCATCGGCATGGCAATCGGCTCGACTAAGCGGTATTTTCCCGATAGCTCAGACCAAGTGCTACGGGTGGCCCCCCATAATTTCAGCAAAGGCCAGCGTCAGCGTACAGGTATCAAGCGACAAGAGCTATTTCGACTATTCGCTCCTGCGGCCACCTGCAAGACAGAGATTGATCGCCCGACTCCTGATCAAGAACTGAAGATTTTGATTGGTTCTGAAACGCTGTCAGTGGGTCAGAATCTGCAAGATGCCGACTACCTCATCAATATCGACCTACCTTGGAACCCGATGGTTCTAGAGCAGCGTATAGGCCGCATTGACCGCCCCAAGCAGCACCAGGCCGAGCTGATCTACGTCTACTACGCCAACAGCGAAAGTCAGCTCCTACGTCAGGCTAGCCGTCTCTCCAACCTCAACAAGAAGCTGGTGGGCGACCTGGCTAGGCCGGAAGGCGGCATTGACCCAGTGACATCTCCTGAGTCGTTGGGGCCTTCCATATACGGTGACACCCTATTTGACGATGCCATTTTGCCGGGGTACGTCAATTTTCTTCAGAGCCTTGCTACTGCTCGGCAGATGGAGCAAGAAAGCTTTCAAGAATCCGTCTATGGGAAGCAGGAAACGGCTAACGACCTCTACACCCAGCAGGAGATTCTGTTTAGCGAGGACGTGAGCCAGCGGCTTCTAGAAATGGGCGACGACTACCAGTCCAACCCGATCGCCTTGGGGCGCAAGACGGGGGAACCTGATGAGCCAATCGGCCTAGCTGCGCTCACCCTGGAATACTTCGGCCCCAATGGTGAGGAGTTACCTGACAAGCAAGAGCTGGTCTTTTGGAATGACCAGACCGGCGAGAGGAATGCTTACGGAGTCGCGATCGCAACGGCTGTAAAAACACCAGAGGCCGGGGATATGTTCTCGGCTAAATACCTACTTAACAGCGCTAAGCAAATCTACAAGGAGCTAGTGGCCCTCAAGCAGGAGCGGCTGAGTGAGTTGGCCCTGCCAGACTCGCTAGGAACTGTGGACATCACCTCGGAGCGGCTGAACCGCATCAAGGGGAGGATTAACGTCCTCGATGCGTTCCCGGAGGGCATCAACCGTGCAATCATCAAAGATACACTGAAGAAGCTCAACGGTGGGAAGCATATGAAGAGTGTTCAGAAGTTGCTGAAGGACTACACCGAGAGCGATAAGGCCAAGTTGGAGGGGGAAGAGTTCTTAACGAGGCTGGTTGAGGACACTGATTTGCTCAACTTGTTGCTGCTTGATGGCGTGAAGCCAACAATGCTGAAACTATCACTGTCAGCGCTGTTGGTGAGGGCTTGATTTCGCACGAGACCTTAGGGGTTTCAGCCGTTTATTCATTCTTAAGTCAGTGCCATTGATGTACAGGTCACGTGCGATTCGTTGAGGCCCCGAAGCTATGACATAAACGCTTATAGACAAAGGTCTCCAGCCTATGATCCCCTTGGATTGTGGGTTGAACTCTCAGTTGGATGTAGGTGAAAGTCCTACTCATCAGACTCGGATGTAACTCCTGATCTGCCCACACCGACCAGACTCGGAATTCTGGAGAGTGAAGCTGGGGACAGGGCGCAACCAGACATCAATTGTGGGATGACACTGGCGCTAATAGGGAGTCCTCATGGTGAAACAGAACCTAAGAAAGCAGCTTAATACTAAGCCGGGACACAACTCGCTCATCCCGACTCTACTGGTGCTAATTCCCGCAGCCGCCTGTGTCCAAGAGCTGCCAGAGTCTTGGGGAATCAGTAGCTGAAAGGGTTCCACCTAAAAGGACACAATAATCTGACTAAGGGAACGAAGAAAAACGAATCAGCGGTTCTAGGGCAAGGTCGAAAACCTGGATAGGCTAGACGAGTAGCGGAAGCCCTCTGATTCGGGTAGGACAGGTCGTAATTGACCTGAGGTGTTCAGAAAACACAACTCAGAGTAGAGCATGGTTAGACACAGCCAATCGGCTAGTGAACTTTGGCAAAGACTACCGTGGAAGCAATTCCGTCGCAGCCTTTTCCGCCTGCAAAGACGCGTGTTCAAAGCTGTTCGAGCAGGAGACAGGCGCAAAGCGCGGTCGCTTCAAAAGCTGATTCTCAAATCCACCTCGGCAAGACTACTGGCCATCCGTCAAGTGACACAGTTAAATACTGGCAAAAGGACACCGGGCGTTGACGGTAAATCATCCTTGAAGTTCAAGGAAAGATTTGAACTGAATGAAACCCTCAGAGCCAAGGTCAACAACTGGAAACATCAGGGCTTACGTGAAATCCCGATTCCTAAAAAGAATGGAAAAATCCGTATGCTCAAAGTCCCCACCATTGCCGATAGAGCATGGCAATGCCTTGCAAAATATGCGCTGGAGCCAGCCCACGAAGCAACCTTCCACGCCCGAAGCTACGGATTCAGACCGGGACGCTCAGCGCACGATGCGCAGAAAGTTCTGTTCCTAAACCTAAACTCTCAGGTGCGCGGCATCGATAAGCGAGTCATCGAACTCGACATCGAGAAATGCTTCGATAGGATACGACACTCAGCCATTATGGATAACCTCATTGCACCTGCTTGCTTACGGCTCGGCATCTTTCGATGTCTCAAGGCAGGCGTCAATGCAGAATTTCCAGAACAAGGTACCCCGCAAGGGGGCGTCGTCAGTCCGCTGTTAGCGAATGTGGCCCTCAACGGGATTGAGGACATCCATCGGTCGGTCAGATATGCCGATGATATGGTGTTTGTGCTCAAACCGCGAGATGACGCAAACGCGATACTTGAACGGATAAGCCACTTCCTTGCTGTTAGAGGAATGAACATCAGTCGAGAAAAGACCAGGCTAACCACTTCGACAGACGGCTTCGATTTTCTAGGCTGGCGTTTCCAAGTGCAAGCCAATGGAAAGTTCAGAAGTAGACCCTCAGCGGCCAACTTCAAGGCTTTCCGACAAAAAGTCAAAGCTGTCGTCAACCACTCGAACCATGGAGCTAAGGTCAAGGCTGAAAGACTAGCCCCGATTGTCCGAGGCTGGCGGAACTACCATCGGTACTGCAAAATGGATGGCACTAGAGACTCTCTCTACTTCATTCAAAACAGAGCCTATAAGGTATTCAATAAGGAGCGAAAGCTGAACCGCTACGCTAGCAAGAAACTGCTAGACCAAGCGTTCCCTGCCGTTTCTTATGCCCAGAATAGACACATCAACGTCAAGGGTGACCGCTCACCCTTTGATGGTGACATCGCTTACTGGAGCAATCGCAACAGCAAGTTCTATGACGGGGCCGCCCTGAGAGCAATCCTGAAGCAAAACCATAGATGTGGACTGTGTGGACTGCAACTGCTCAGTGATGAGAAAGTGCATCTTCACCATAGGGACGGCAACCATCAAAACTGGAAGGTAGATAATCTTCTATCGGTTCACGAAAGTTGCCATGACTACGTTCACATGAGCAAAAGCGAAAGCTAAGAACATCGGGAGCCGTATGCACGGAAACGGGCACGTACGGATCTAAATGGGAGGGGCGAGGTGTCATAGCCTCCCTCGACCCAACCTGTTGGCGAACTAAAATCGCAGCAACTAAGCAGCGGGTTCTAGTGCTTTAAATCGGGACACTCTCGTTTTGGCCAATGGCACTTCCTGAAACCAATTGAATAGCCGGTCAATATTAACCGCTGCGCCAATGGCCATATTCTGCAAGTGAGTCTTAGCCATGCCCATATAGCGAGAACGTCGTAGACCGCAACTGGTAACGCCTTGAGCAATCGTGCTTTCGATGCCAGCGCGGCGACGATAACGTTCCTGGCCTTCGGGCGTCGTTTGTATGGATCGAGCTTTTTCTAATGCCTCGTGTTCAGCTTGTGGCAGCAGATGCAATGTGCGGCCAACGGTTGGTTTAGCTTTGGTGCAAAGCGAGCGGACTGGGCAATCAGCACAGTCTTGAGCGTCAAATCTAGTCAGGATGTAGGGCTTCCCGGTATCGCGGTTGTAGGCTTTCCACGCCCGAGAGGTTTTACCCTGCGGGCAGGTCACCTGTTCGTTTTCCCAATCAATCTCGAAGTGGGTCAAATTGAAAGCCCCTTCCGTTCGCGTTTGCCAACTAGTATCAAAACGTGCTGGTCCCACCATCTCAATGCCTTGATTCTGTGCATTCACGAGCAGAAATGCATTGACATAGGCGGTATCGGCAAAGTGCTCCTTAGGCTTAAGATGCTTGTCGATTAGCGCCTGGTGAATGTCATCAACGCACTGTGCCTCATGAACACTGGCATCAGTCGTCATCACATGAGTAATCAGATGACAGCTACCGTCGTCATAGGTTTCACTTAAGTGGGTGATATAGCCTGTCCAAGTAGTGCCACAACGACGGCGATAGCGCACGTCTGTGTCGTAGGGTGACTCGATAGTCGGTGTCTTCTTTGTTAGCTGTTTGTCGCTTTTCCAACGCAGGCTCGGGCCATTCTCCTCGTTGTTGTATTCATAGTGATAGGGCCAAAGTTCTTCTAGTACTTGCACGGTTTTGAGGGCTTTGCCTTCGGTGGCTATCGCTGAGTCGGCTAGGCATTTGAGTAGATAATCGCCATCTTCTCCAACCTGTTGTGCATAGGTGATACGCTCTGCTGGTTTGGATGGCAGTCGGTAGTCTTCAATACGTCGTCCATAGCGCTGATACCAGTCTTCAGGCACTATCTGTTGTAACCAATCGGGAGCAAGTACAGCTAAGGAACGAGGATTTAATAGGATCCAATTCTAAAGCGATTGCGGGCGAGCCACATAGTTCCAGTTTGGTAGGTC
>JBARVU010000130.1:0-5169 GCA_049646425.1 Phormidesmis sp.
GAGATAGAGCAGCTACAGGCACAGGTAAACACTTTAGAAGAACTGCTTCAGCTCTACCAGCAGTCTGCGACTGAAAATGAACAGCGTTTTAAAGCGGCGTTTCAAAATTTGCAGGAGCGCGCACAGCAGTTAGGGCATGCCAAATCTACCCTGCAAACGCTGCAAACCATTCTAGATAGCATGGGCGATGCTGTCGTCGTCGTCGATGCGACAGGACTTGTCTTGTTTAGCAATCCAGCCGCTAAGCAGATGCTAAGCAGCGAGTCCTCAGAACGCTCCTTTCATCGCTGGATAGAAACCCACGAAATTTTCACCTCGGATGGGGTGACGCCCTACCGAATCAAGGAACTGCCCATCACTAGAGCGATTCGAGGTGAATCAGTCGATGCCGCTGAGATGTGGGTGGTTGAGCAGAGCAGCCGGGCCGGTCAGTGGCTGAGCGTCAACGCCCGTCCGCTTCAGGCCGATGACCAAGTGTCTGGAGCGGTTGCTGTATTCCAGGATATTAGCCGACGCAAGCAGTTTGAATACGAGGTACGGCGATCACACGAGGAAACGCAGCAGCAGGCACAGCTACTTGAGAAAGCGCTAAAACAGCTAAAGTACACTCAGGCTAAGCTAATTCAAAAAGAGAAAATGAACAGCTTAGGACAAACTGTCGCCGGTCTCGCTCATGAAATCAACAACCCGGTCAGCTTTATTCATGGCAATATAGGCCCTACTGAGCAAGCGGTTCGGGGTTTGCTGGGCCTTGTTGCGCTTTTTCAAGAGACGTATCCTGAGCCCACAGGGGCGATCGCCACAGCAATAGAAGATATTGATCTCGCCTTTTTGGCGAAGGATATTCCTCATATGCTGACCTCTATGAGAGCAGGCACCGAGCGCATTAGAGGCATTGTCAAGTCGCTGCGAACGTTCTCTCGCCTGGACGAATCTGAGATTAAATGCGTGGATATTCATCAGGGCATTGACAGCGCTTTGATGCTGCTCCAGTCACAGCTTGACAAAGCCGCCATCAGCGTGCGCAAAGTATATGGGGATCTGCCATCAGTTGAGTGCTCGGCAGGTCAGCTCAATCAGGTTATTGTCAACTTGCTAAGCAACGCGATTGGCGCGATGGACGATTCCACAGCGTCTCCAGAAATCATTATTTGCACTGAAGCATTTGTTGACTATACTGCGATTACTGTTTCAGACAATGGCGTCGGCATTGCAGAGGAGATTCAGCCCAGCATTTTTGATCCGTTTTTCACAACAAAGCCCGTCGGACAAGGAATGGGATTAGGGCTTTCTATTTGCCATCAAATCATTGTAGAGACTCACGGCGGCTCTTTAGAGTGCGTCTCAGAAGTTGGGAAAGGCAGCCAGTTTATTGTTAAGCTTCCCCATTCCTTTAGCTGCGACAATACTTTAATCGACTTTCCGGTTTAGTCTTATATTCAACGCTGCCCGGCTAGAACATAGCCTGTAAGAATGGCTCTCAGGAGATGCCAGTATCGACGATTGGTAGAGACATTGGTTTAAGCTCTCCTTCTTTCATCAATGAGGGCTTGAATTTGCTGATTGATCAGCTGAGAGCGAGCATCTTGTTCTCTCGCATATGCTTGGAGAATATCGTATATTCCCTGAATGTTTCGTTCGGCTTGAACCAACCGTATATCGCTACCGGCTTGACTGTTAGCCAGCGTTTGCACCTGCTGAGTAAGCAGGCCGAGCTGTCGGTCGAGACTGTCCGTTTTGTCGGCAAGCTGCTTTAACAGCAGGCTGAGCTGTCGGTCGAGACTATCCGTTTTGTCGGTAAGCAGGCTGAGCTGTCGGTCGAGACTGTCCGTTTTGTCGGTAAGCAGGCTGAGCTGCCGGTCGAGACTGTCCGTTTTATCAGTGAGCTGCTCTATGGCTCGGGCGTTGCCCTCTACTAATGCTTTGAGTTCGTTGTCTGTCATTTGCCTTTGTTTCCTAATTTTTCAGGAAGCTATTTGCTAAGCTTATCGCTTCTGCTGGTGAATAGGGAACGAGTGACTAGGAAGCGCCGCCACGAGAAATGTCATCAACTCCTGTTCTATTATCCCTACCGCAGGCAGAATAGTCCGCGATTTGTGAGTAAACTGAGAGCCAAAGACAGTACCGCCCAGAGACCATACCAGAGACCATGCAAACCATTCCGTCACCTACTGCTGCTGAGCAACTCATTACCGCTGAGCAATTTGAGCAGTTTCGCCAAAACGGGTTTTTAGTCGTCGAGAACCTGTTTGCCTCCGAGCAGGTGGCGCGATTGCTTGACCGGTTTGACCGGCTGTATGCGGGGGAATTTGAAACCGGCATCTATCCAGATGAGTGGCACTGGAACCCCTACTTAGGGAAGCCGGGTGTCGCTGGGCAAATGACTGGCGTATGGCGATGCGATCGCGCCGTTGCCGCCATCGCAATGTCGCCCAAAGCCGCCCAGATTGCCGCTACGCTAGCCGGTTGGACGGGCAGCCGACTACTGACCGATGGCCTCTGGCAAAAGCCCCCAACCGCCAAAGAGACGACCCTGCATCAGGACACCATGTACATCAACTCGCACCGACCAATCGGGGCGATGACCTGCTGGGTGGCGCTGAGTAATGCCTTTCCCGGCGCGAGCACGATTGAGTACGTGCCGGGCTCCCATATTTGGAAACGCTCGGACGCCGTTCCCGAATTTCATAACCAGGATAAGAGCTACCTTTCCCAAATGGAGGAGGCTGCTAAGCAAGCTGGTATCAAGAACACAGAAGTCGTCCAGATGAAGCTAGCCCCTGGTAGCTGCGTGTTTCACCACGGCAATATTTGGCACGGCTCTGGCAAAAATGTGGTCGACGTTGTCCGCCGCAGCATGGTGATTATCCACGTGTCTGCCGAAGCTGAGTTTCAGGAAGCGGACGCTTACATTCCAGGGGGATACATCGCTGGGAAGTACCGTCGTCACGATGACAATACGATGGACGAAAGCTTTTTCCCAATTGTCTGGCGCGAAGATGGCTACCGTACCCCGTTCCTCGCAGCCTATGATAGCTAGTCAAATCGAGCGCTTCCATCAGCAGGGCTATTGGGTCGTCAACAACCTGCTGAAGTCTGAGCAAATCTCGCAAATTGTAGATAGGTGCGATCGCCTTTTTAATACCCAATTTGAAACCGGCATCTATCCCGACGAGTGGTACGGTCGCCCTGGTCTCAGCCAGTCGAACGCCACCCGTCAAATGACGGGGCTATGGCGGTGTGATCGCACCCTGGCAAGCTTCTCACTGTCTGCCGAAATTGCCCGTCTCAATGCCGCTCTCATGGGTTGGCAATCTGCCCGCTACGGTCTCGACACCTTTTGGGCGCAGCCCCCTGACGCCCCCGAAATCTACTTCCATCGCAACAGCACCTACGTCACCAGCCTCGCTCCGTCCGCGATTATCACCTGCTGGATTGCCCTGAGCGACACCACCGCCGAAACCAGTCTGCTGGCAATCGTCCCCGGCTCTCACCAGTGGCAGTGCACCGACAAAATTCGCTTTCTTCATGCGCCCAAAGAAGACTACCGGACGCCGCTCTGGCAAGCCGCTGCCGAAGCAAAAATAGATCCTTCAGCGCTCGATATTCTCTCTGTAGAACTCTCAGCAGGCAGCGCTATTTTTCTGCACGGTGACCTCTGGCATGGGGCTGGCCGCAATTCTAGCGCCACCCACACCCGGCAGAGTTTGGCGATTAGCGCGATCGCTGGCAATACCCAATTCCAGCCCCCTGGCATTGGCGCAGGCTATATCTTTGGCCGGTACCGTCGCATGGCCGACCTGGGGCTACACGAAAGTTTTTATCCTATTCTGTGGCACCCCAGTGGCTATCGGACGCCCTTTTTGGCAGAGTATTGTGAGGATGCGATCGCCCCCAACCTCCTATGACTTCTAAAACTCTCCGCCTTGCTAGCTTCGATGTCGGCACCGACGACCTGCGCTGGTGGGCGCCCGAACTCCTAGAGCGCTACCCCGGCGGCTTCTACGAGATGCACCAGCAGCTATTTACCGAAGTCTGCCAGGGTAGCCAGCCCGCCGATCTGGGCGGCGTTGCGCTGGGTCAAGTAGAGCTGATCAAGTTTGAGCCGCGCCAGTTTCACTATCCCACCGCAGAAGAACTCGCAGCGCTCGACGGCATTGTTATCTCTGGCTCTGCCAGCGCTGCCTACGACCGTGATAACTGGGTAATACGACTGTGCGAAGTGATTCAAAGCTACCACAAGCAAAAAATACCGCTCTCTGGATTCTCTTTTGCGCCACAGATTGTTGCCCAGGCATTAGGCGGCAGAGTAGAGCCCAATCCACCCGGCACCGAACTCTCTGTTGTCACCATTCATCTCACGCCCGCCGCGCAGCAATACTTCGGCACCGAGCGCACCGCCTATGCCATTCAGGTGCATCACAATGACGGTGTCACTCAGCTACCACCAGGCGCAGTTTCGTTGGGAACCAGTGGCGTTACTAAGCATTTGGGCTGGATGCTAGCTGGGCATATTCTCGTTTTTTCAGGACATCCAGAGTACTCTCGCGACCCCTGGATACTAGAGAGAATGATGTTAGCAGAGCGACGCGATCATCTAGTTCCTGTCCAGCTCATCGACTTCGGCCTGCAGACCCTGTGGAATCCAACAGACTATGTTTGGCAAACGCAACAACAGCTACGGTTTTTTTTAGGACAGCTCAAGGCCGAATAGTCGAGATAAGAAGCCGGAACGCCTGATTGTGCTGGAGATGGTTTGAAAGCCGTTAGCTTTGAATTGCTACACCTAACTGTGGAACTTCCTGACTTACTCTGCTGGCCTGGCTACCTCGCCTTGATTTTGTAACCAGCCAGTCAACGCCTCTAAACTTTCAAAATCTAACAGCGCTTCCCCTAAAGACTCTAGTCGCTCCGCAGAAAGCCGATCAATCTGCCGCTGCTCTACTTCAGGAACGACGCCGACTTTGCGACGGAGCTGCCGCGAAATCAACCGTCTTTCCCGCTGAAGTCCTTCTTGACGTCCTTCCTGAACGCCCTCTCTAATGGTAATGATTCAGGGGGTATGTTAAGTTGTGTGGCGAAGAATCGGCAAGAAAAGCTGTTAGATTAAGCGAATGAAAGAGTCATCAACTCGGCAGAGCCCCGAGGTAAGTGAATCAGACTGGGAAA
>JBARVU010000131.1:0-6103 GCA_049646425.1 Phormidesmis sp.
CTGGCTACCGACTTTGCCTTTAAGCTTTTGTTTCGGTGGTGCCTACCTTGGGCTGAGTCTACAGCTAGCTGATAATACCTGATGATACAGATTCTGTTAATGGCTATCCTCGTATGCGGCCTTTAAATCGGCCTTTGTAACATGCAAACGCTTTCCTCAACCGACCGACAGGATCCAGCTCAGAAAGCGAAGTTAGAGATTCGCGAGCTGTACAAGATATTTGGCCATGGCAAAAAAGCCAGAGTAGCCGTAGATAACATCAGTCTCAGACTGGCTCCCAATGAATTTAGCTGCGTTGTGGGGCCGTCAGGCTGCGGCAAATCGACGCTGCTCAGCATCGCAGCGGGCCTCTCAAAAGCAACTTCTGGCGAGGTTCTAGTCGATGGCGAACCCGTTTTGGAACCCGGCGCTGATAGAGGCATGGTGTTTCAAAACTACACCCTGTTTCCTTGGCTGACGGTCGCAGAGAATGTTGCCTTTGGTCTGCGCTTGAAGGGCTTTTCTAGAGTGCAGCGCAGCGAGCAGGTAGCTCACTATTTAGAGATTGTCGGACTCGCTAAAAACGCAAAGGCTTATCCTAAAGAGCTGTCTGGCGGGATGAAGCAGCGGGTAGCGATCGCCCGCGCTCTAGCCAACGAACCGGAAGTCTTGCTGATGGACGAACCGTTTGGGGCCCTAGACTCACAAACCAAAGATCAGCTTCAATCGTTTTTTCATGACCTGTGGGAAAAAACGCATATCACTGTTTTAATGATTACGCACGATATTGAAGAAGCTATTTTTCTCTCGCAGCGCGTTCATGTTATGACAAAAAACGGTAGACTTCGCGAAACAGTCGAGATCGAACTCCCTGTTCGTAGAGATTTAGAGATGAAGCTAACGCCGGAGCTTTTAGGTTACAAACGACATATTACGCATGCGCTGCGATAGATATTATCAGCGGGCAGACCGGTTGTATCAAAGATGGCATGGAGCGGACCTTCTGAACAGCATGCCCTTTGCCCTTCATCAGCCAGAGCATCAGACCGCCGCGCTGAGCCAAATCGCCAGTTTGGCAAGCAGGGTTACGAAGGCAGTGTTTTCCACAGTCTATAAAGCTGTATCTTCCACAATCTATATCGGTTTTGTCCGTACAGTTTTCGGTGGTCGTGCCCACTATTTTTGATGATCCGTAAGTTCACGGAATTATTCTAAAAAGTCTTGACGAAGATTAAGCAATGAGACTACTATAGATTGCGTAATACATCTGTATTGGACTTTAAGGTTGTCGTTACTTTCAGGTTTGAGTCTGCTATTCAAGCAGCCGCGACTAAATTTTTGACTGAAAATATTGAATGATAGATATTGACATCACCGCTCAATTGGTTGTGTGACTGATCGAATGGTGAGTTAGCTGCGAAGCGACTGGCAACAGTCGTGGTCTTTTCATCGTTTCGTTTAAGGCTTAATCTCTTTCCCGAGCATTTCAATCGATTCATTAACTACTTTTCGATAATTTCTTTTTCATACTTTACTATTTTTCATACTTTACTGTCGTCGGCCTTGCTGCATGGCCCTAGATGCAGGCAAAGTCGATGTTCTTGCGTGTCTGCTTGACACTGAGGGAACTGTTTTTGCAGGCTAATTTTTCAACCGTCTTTATTAGCAGCATAGGCAGTTTCCAGACCTTCTCTCACATTTAAAGAAGAGGCTTGCATACTATGATCACGCTTGAAGATCTTCAAGTTTTTCTATCCGTAGATGAGATCAATCGGGTGATGAAAAGCACCTGCCAGGAGGCGATCGCCACCCCTGAACTCATGCATCTATTCATGCAACGCTTTGTCCGCTATAGCGCTGCGTACAGCCATTCTGTCCCTAGGCTTTGCGGCACAATTGGCAAAAGTCAAGGCTTTCTCGATCCGCTGGCGACAATACCTAGCAACGCCGACCGCTCGATGGATGTCGCCGCCAAAGTTTTCTCAGCGGCAATCGAAGAGTTTTGCGATCCGAGGACAGGCGTCTCCCATCGCACTCTAGCCTTTGCGCTGCTAGACAAACTGGCAGAGTATGCCGGCCTCTCAGCAGCAGCCGTCGAGCGAGCTACGCACACTGGAGACTGGCTAACTGGTATGGTGGCTTCTGTTCAAAGCTGCTACGAGGCTGATCCCAGAAATTTGGCCGATATGGTGCGGGCAATGGGCTTTCATGCAGCGGCTGAAACTATTGGCGGCAACGAATTTAGCATCATCAACGCGGAGTTGTTTTCAAGTCAGCGTCAGGGCAGCTTTGGCAAGTTTATCAAGCAGCAAAAATTGCGCTTCGACAAAGGTGTTGTCAGTCCCTGGTACTGGATTGTAATTCACGGAACAGCCGCCACAGAAGGGGTTGAGCTAGGCCATGCAGACGATGCCATTCAGGCTTTAAATCTTGCTGTTCGCTACTCACCGGCCTCAGAAGCTCAGGTGATCGCTTGGGCGGGCCAGGGCATTCGCCAGCTAGCCGCCATTCAAACGCGATTTTTTACTCAAGTACAGCAAGAAATCAAAGACTATTCAACGTTATTAGTAGCAGCCTAATTCTGTTTACTGTCTCCTGTAAACATACCTACCTTTCGCAAAAGATCGAACCTGACTACCGGGTGCCTGATTCCTTCATTTTCTATCAACTCATTTTGGAGATAGCTAACTGTGCTCACTGTACAAATCATGACTGACGGTAAAGGAAAGAGACTGACAACAACAGTTCCGATTCAGCGCGATCAGGTTTTCCACCAGATAATTGACTATCGCCCAACGCTGGTGCGAACCTATACAAGTGTTCAAAACAGTCAAGACACGAGTATTGAAGAGTTTTTCTTGGCCCATCTCAACCATCATTGCAACCCTAACGTTGTTATAGATATGTCACGCCTGGAACTCAGAGCCATTCGTGACATTGCGCCAGGTGAAGATCTCACCTTCTTTTATCCGAGTACTGAGTGGGAAATGGCCGAGCCGTTTGCCTGTCTCTGCGGTGATACCAACTGTCTGAAGACGATTTCGGGAGCAAAAGATATTTCGCTTAGTACGCTGGGGCGCTATTTCATCAATCGTCACATTGGCACCATGGCACTCGACCATTTGCTAGGCGTCCGCCCTGCTTTGGTACCGGTTGCAGCCTAATTTTTTCACTTGAGCAAATATTTGGACTGAGCGCCCTTTGCTATGTGAGTGGAGGGTGCTTACTGTATTGGGTAGTGACTAATCTGACAGTGCTGTTAGCGCTCAGACACGACCTTCTGCTTCGAGCTAAAGTGCACTGAGCCATCTGGGTACCCTACGGCAAAAATGCTCAATGTCGTTCAGCTATCTACTGCTCAGATGAAAACTTCGAAGATGACTCAGGGTCGCCCTTTACAGCTTGTCCTGATCGTGCCTTTTGTGCTGCAAATTTTTGCGGCAGTTGGCTTGGTTGGATATTTATCTTTTCGTAACGGCCAGAAGTCTGTCAGCGATCTGGCTCAAAAGTTGACTGATGAAGTTGCTAACAATGTGGAAGGGCATCTCAATGCCTACCTGGCAGTGCCGCACAAAATCAATCAGATCAATGCAGATGCGGTTGAAATGGGGCTGTTGGATGTGGGCGATCGCCCCAACACCAGTGAATACTTCTGGCAGCAAATGCAGGCATACGATCTCTCCTACATTGGCTTTGGCCTGACTACAGGTGAAGGTGCTGGCGCAGCTCGTTACGACGGTGAAACAGTCACAATAGACGACTGGACAGGGCAGCTTCCCAACAACGTCATTAACTACCAAACAGACGATCAGGGTAACCGGATCGCCGCCAGTGACCCTTTTAGCTTCGATAACTTCAGTGAGACCTGGTATACCGAACCGATCAAGGCTAATCGGCCCATTTGGTCTAGAATTTACACCTGGCTGACGCCGGACGGGTATCCCTACATCACCGCCTCTGCTGGACGGCCTATATATGATGCAGACCAAAAGCTACTCGGCATGGTGGCTGCCGATATTCATCTGCTTAAGCTCAGCGACTTTCTGCGAAAGCTGAAGGTTGATCGGGCGGGTCAGGTGTTCATCGTTGAGCAAAATGGCCTGCTGATTGCTACTTCGCATGGCCACGATCCCTTTAAGCTAGCGAATGGTGAAATTCTCCGAATTGCGGCCACTGAAAGCCCCGATCCGCTTGTTCAGGGCATTGCTGAAGCGGTTCAGAAATCCTTCGATGGGTTTCAATCCCTTGACAAAGAACGAGACCTTCAGATCCAGCTGAATGGCGATCGCTACTTCGTAAATGCTCGCCCTTGGCAAGACGAATACGGACTGAGCTGGGTGACTGTAACCTCTGTGCCTCAGAGCGCGTTCATGGGACAGATCTATGCGAATACTCGGATTACCGTTTTGCTATGCGTGGGCGCACTATTCACTTCTGTCGCCGTTGGTCTGGTCACTGCTCGGCGAATCACCCAACCGATTCAGCGCTTGAACCAGGCTAGTGACAGTATTGCCTCAGGCGATCTGAATAAAAAGGTTGGCGATAGCAACATTCAGGAGTTAGATGGGCTAGCGCATTCGTTTAATCATATGGCTGAGCAATTGCAGGCGTCATTTACCGAGCTAGAAGCTAGCAAAGAGGACCTCGAAGATCGGGTAGAAGCGCGCACCCGCGAGCTCAAAGAAACGCTCAGTGAGCTACAGCGCACTCAGCTGCAAATGATTCAAAGCGAAAAGATGTCAGGTCTAGGGCAGCTCGTTGCTGGTGTTGCCCATGAAATCAACAACCCGGTCAACTTCATTCATGGCAACTTGAGCTACGTTGAAAACTATTCTCAAGAACTACTCAATATGGTAGATCTGTTCCAACAGCACTATCCCAATTCTTCAGAGGAGCTACGAGAAGAGGTAGAAGATGCTGAATTGGGCTTTATTCAACAAGATTTTCCTAGGGTTGTGGCTTCTATGAAAATGGGCACTGAGCGAATCCGTGAAATTGTGCTGTCTTTGCGGAACTTTTCTCGTATGGACGAGGCAGAGATGAAAGCGGTTGATATTCATGAGGGAATTGAGAGCACGATCACCATCTTACAAAATCGTTTAAAGGCTCGTTCTGACCAACCTGAAATTCAAATCATTCGAGAGTATGGCGATTTGCCAGCAGTGGAGTGCTATGCCGGACAGCTTAACCAGGTCTTTATGAATATTCTCTCCAATGCGATTGACGCGCTGGAGACTCTGAACAAGTCGCGCACGCTCGAAGAGATCAAGGCAAATCCAAACAAAATCACCATCCGCACCAGGGTGCTGCCCGATCAGCAGGTACAGATTGTGATCGCCGACAATGGCCCCGGCATTCCTGAAGATGTGTGCCGCCGTGTTTTCGATCCTTTCTTTACCACCAAGCCAGTAGGTCAGGGCACCGGTATGGGTATGTCGATTAGCTATAGCATTGTTGTCGATAAACACAAGGGCGATATCAGCTGCGCTGCTGTTGACCAGGGCACAGAATTTACCATTCAAATTCCCATTCAACAAAGCCCGCTCGACCCCGCTTCTGCTCAGGTAGGCTCAGCGCCAGTTGCAGTTTGAGCCATTGAAGAAAGCTTAACATTCTCCTACAAAGCTCAACAAACCAACATGCCAGAGGATAGAAACACGGTTGGTAAAATGTCACGCTGAATACATCTGCTGAAAAACTATCCTGATAGCTTAAGCATGTCTTAGGTGTGAGGAATTTGGAAATGACTGTGAGTGTTCCCTCGCGGGGCTTTGCCCTGTCGAAAATGTTTTGTTGCCTGTTAGGAGCGGTATCAGCAACGCTGGGCGGATTGACGGCTTCGGCTTTGGCAATAGAGGCGATCACCGCCCCAGCAGAAACCACTGTAGAATCTGTCGACTCAGGGACAGAACTCGCTGAACCAGACCCAGCAGTCAGTACGGAAGAACCCACTACAGCCGCCGCTTCAACAGCGCTTTTAGAAACCCTCCCTGAACCAGCAATAGCGCCGCCTGAGTCAACGGATGAGATCCTAGCTCAAGTCACCAGCGTCTCGGAGCTGTCCGATGTGCAGCCCGGTGACTGGGCTTTTACTGCGCTCCAGCGGCTAGTCGAAGAATACGGC
>JBARVU010000132.1:0-15062 GCA_049646425.1 Phormidesmis sp.
GTTGCAGACTGTACAGAACACTTTCGCCAGCGGTTTTTAGGTACTCACTTTTTCAATCCGCCCCGCTATCTCAAACTGTTGGAGCTGATTCCGACGGCAGATACTGACCCAATGCTATTGGAGCGGATGGCGTGGTTTGGCCGTGAGTACCTGGGGAAAGGGGTAGTCGTGGCCAAAGATACGCCGAACTTTGTCGCCAACCGCATTGGTCTGTATGTGACCTTTTTAGGAATGCAGGCGCTGTCTCAGGGGTACAGCATTGAAGAGATTGATCTGCTGACCGGCACGCTGGTGGGCCGACCTAAGTCGGCAACGTTTCGAACCGCTGACCTGGTGGGTTTAGATACGCTCAAGTACGTGGCGACAAATCTCTATGAGGCCATTCCCGAAGACAGCCAAAAAGAGACGTTTGCGGTGCCGCCTCTCCTGTCGGAGCTAGTAGCAGCAGGTGCGCTCGGCGCTAAAGTCGGGCGCGGATTCTACAAAAAAGAGAACGGTAAAATTCTTTCAGTGAATCCAGAAACGCTGGCCTATGAACCGTCTGAATCTACAGCGTTAGAAGGCTT
Source organism: Phormidesmis sp. (assembly GCA_049646425.1). Taxonomy (GTDB): domain Bacteria; phylum Cyanobacteriota; class Cyanobacteriia; order Phormidesmidales; family Phormidesmidaceae; genus Phormidesmis. The sequence continues at coordinate 567 of JBARVU010000132.1, forward strand.
GAGCGATATTGCTGCGCAGCCTCAGCTAGAAGACCGGCTGCGCAGCCTTTACCAGCTATCGGGCCGGGCGGGCGATCTCTTTCGGCACATGAGCTGGGCCATGCTCAGCTATAGCGCCTGCCGTCTAACAGAAATTGCAGAGAGTCCGCTGGAGGTAGACCAGGCCATGCGCTGGGGGTTTGGCTGGGAAATGGGGCCTTTTGAAATTTGGGAGGCGCTGGGGGTGAAGACGGTGCTGAATGATTTGCGCGATCAGCAGCCGGTACCCGATTGGGTAGAAGATGTGGCGTTCCAAGAGAATGCCTTTTATCTAAAGGATCAGTCGGATGCGTCGCTAACGGTCACCGTTGTTGGCCCGAGCGGGTATCAGACGATTCAGTCCCGCGAAAAAGAACGCTCAGTTGCTGAAATCAAGGCCGTTCCCCAGCATACCCTTTGGCAGAACGATGAGTCAGCCCTGTTGGAGATGGGAGAGGGCGTAGCGCTGTTTGAATTCCGCTCTAAGGGCAATACGCTCAGCAACAAGGTAATTGAGGGATTAGAGCATGTCCTCGATAGGCTAGAGACAGAAGACTATCACGGCCTGGTGATCGGCAACGATGGTGACCACTTTTGCGGTGGCGCTAACCTCCTGGAAATGGGACAAATGGCGCAGACGGCGGATTGGGAGGCGATCGCTCACCTGATCACCCACTTCCAATCTCTGCTCCAGCGCATTCACCATTTCCATAAGCCGATTGTGGCGGCAGTTCGGGGTCGCGCCTTGGGCGGCGGCTGCGAGCTGGTAATGGCCTGTCCGCAGGTGGTCGCGGCGGCTGAAAGCTACATTGGCCTGGTGGAATTAGGAGTCGGCCTGATTCCGGGGGCGGGCGGTTTGATGCGGATGGTTGAGCGGGCCGCAGACCGGGCCGCTAGCGATGCGCCTAGCCATATTCAGCCCTTTCTCACGCACGCCTTTCAAACGATTGCGCTGGGCAAAGTGTCGTCTAGCGCTACAGAGGCCCAGCAGATGGGCTATCTGCTGCCCACCGCGCGGCTCATCATGAACAGCGATTACCGGCTGTCTGTTGCCAAAGAAGAGGTGCTGCGGCTCGCCCGTCAGGGGTATCGGCCACTGCCTGAGCGTCATGACATCTGGGTACTGGGTCAGCCGGGGCGGGCCGTGCTCGATCATATGGCCTATGTCCTGGAGCAGGGCGGATTTGCGTCTGAGTATGACCGTTATTTAGCGAGTCGGCTGGCCTTTGTGATGACCGGCGGCGAACTAACCGCGCCGGCGCGCGTCTCAGCGGACTATCTGCTGCGGTTGGAAAGAGAGAACTTTGTGCCTCTGCTAGAAAGCCCGAAGACTCAGGCCCGGATGGCCCATTTGCTGAAGTACAAAAAGCCCTTGCGCAATTGAGAGAAATTGAGTCATCTGACCCGACCCGATCTGCTGCCATAGCTGGCTTTACTCAATTAGGAGAGAATCATGCAAGCCTACATAGTTAGTTCGGTGAGAACCCCGATTGGCAAAGCCCCTCACGGCAGGCTCAAGGCGATGCGTCCAGACGATCTGGGAGCGATCGCCCTGCAAGCAGCCCTGGCCCGCGTGCCTGCCCTCTCACCTGAGCAGGTAGAAGATGTGATCATCGGCTGCGCGATGCCGGAAGCCGAACAGGGCTATAACCTCGGGCGCGTCATTGCCCAGCGCGCTGGCTTGCCCGACTCGGTGGCAGGGGCAACGGTTAACCGGCTGTGTTCTTCTGGGTTACAGACAATCGCCATGGCCCATCAGGCGATTACCCTGGGTCAGTCAGCGGTGATGATTGCGGGCGGGGCTGAGTCGATGAGCCTGATTCCGATGGGCGGCCATGACCTGCTACCGAACCCGGCTTTGATGGAAACGTCTCCTCGGGTGTACTGCACAATGGGACTCACCGCAGAAAATGTGGCCAGTCAGTTCAATATCTCTCGGGCGGATCAGGATGCGTTTGCACTGCGATCGCACCACCGCGCCCTACAGGCGATTGAGCGGGACCGGTTTGTAGATGAAATTGTCCCGGTACCGATCAAAGAGACTCGCTATGTAGAAGATCGGCCTCAGACCACAGAAACGCTCTTTCAGGTAGACGAAGGGCCTCGTGCCGACACCAGCCTGGAAGCACTCACTGCCCTTAGACCGGTCTTTCGGCGAGGCGGTAGCGTGACCGCAGGCAATGCCTCCCAAATGTCTGATGGAGCAGCGGCCACAGTGCTGGTGAATGAGGAGACCTTGCAAGCGTTGAGCCTTCAGCCTTTGGCGAAAATGCTGGGCTTTGCGGTCGTCGGCGTACCGCCCGAAATTATGGGCATTGGCCCGATAGCGGCAGTGCCTAAAGTGCTAAAGCAGGTCGGGCTGACGCTGGCTGATATTGGTCTGATTGAGCTGAATGAGGCGTTTGCCTCTCAGTCTTTGGCAGTGATTCGCAAGCTTGGCCTGGATGAGGAGATTGTGAATGTGAACGGCGGGGCGATCGCCCTCGGTCATCCCCTAGGCTGCACCGGGGCGAGACTCACTGCTACCCTGCTGCACGAAATGAAGCGCCGCCAGATTCGCTATGGCCTGGTCACCATGTGCGTCGGGGGTGGCATGGGCGCAGCAGGGATCTTTGAGAATTTGCAGCTTTGAGAATTTGCAGTGACGCAGATGCTTTCAGTGACCGTTGAGATGTAGAGACAGTGGAGATTTCTGATGAGTGCTTTGGTGGTTAGTTTGCTCCTGTGCCTGACGCTGTTTGCCGCTGTGGCACTTGCCTATTGGGGAGTGCCCCTCTGGGCCTGGACGATCTTTGTGGCGATCGCGTTGGCGCTCTTTCAAAGCCCGGTCTGGCTATGGCTGGTCGCGGCGGTGATTGCGCTCCCGCTGAATATTCCGCGTCTGCGACGATGGGTGATTAGCGATCGCCTCTTTCACTTCATCAAAACCCGACAGATCCTACCTAAGATCTCCGATACCGAGAGAGCTGCCATTGACGCGGGCAACGTCTGGGTAGAGCGCGAATTTTTCTCTGGGCGGCCCAATTTTGAGCGCATCTTCTCAGAGCCCTACCCGACCCTGACCGCAGACCAGCAGGCTTTTCTCAGCGGCCCAGTCGAACAGGTGTGCCATATGACCACCGACTGGGAGATTTTTCAGCGCAAAGATTTGCCGCCTGAGGTGTGGGCCTATCTCAAGTCAGCCAAATTCTTTGGCATGATGATTCCTCAGGAGTATGGCGGGTTGGGCTTCTCGAATACGGCCTACAGCGCGGTAATGACCAAGCTCGCCTCCCGTTCCTTTACCCATACGGCCACCGTTGGCGTGACCAATTCACTCGGCCCTGCCAAGCTGCTGCTGCACTATGGCACCCCTGCTCAGAAAAACTACTACTTGCCCCGCTTGGCCAGCGGCGAAGAGATTCCTTGCTTTGCGCTGACCGAACCGCAGGCCGGATCAGACGCGGCTAGTTTGACCTCATCGGGCACTGTCTTTGAACAAGACGGCGAGCTGTTTCTCCGCCTGAACTGGGAGAAACGCTACACCACCCTAGGAGCGATTTCCACGCTGATCGGGCTGGCTTTCCGGCTGCGCGATCCCGATAATCTTCTCGGCAAAGGCGAAGATGTCGGCATTACCTGCGCGCTCGTCCCGACAGAGACACCCGGCGTGATTGTGGGGCGCCGGCATGATCCGATGGGCGTACCTTTTTACAACTCTCCCATGCAGGGACAAAATGTGGTGCTGCCGATTGGTCAGATCATCGGCGGGGTAGAGCAGGCCGGGGAAGGATGGAAAATGCTGATGCAGTCCCTGGCAGCGGGCCGGGGGATTAGCTTTCCGGCAACCTGTACGGGCGTTGCCAAGCTGACCACGCGGGTGACGGGCGCATACAGCACCATTCGCCATCAGTTCGGTCTACCGATTGGGCGGTTTGAGGGGGTAGAAGACCCACTGGCGCGGATCGGCGGGCTGACCTATCTGATGGAGGCAGCGCGGCTGTACACCTGCGGGGCCGTTGACAAAGGAGAACAGCCTGCGGTGGTGTCGGCGATCGCAAAATACCAGTTCACCGAACTCTCTCGTAAAATCATCATCGACGGCATGGACATTTTGGGCGGCGCTGGCATTAGCCGGGGACCTCGGAATCTACTGGCGAATATCTACAGTGCAACGCCGATTCCGATCACCGTGGAAGGTGCGAATATTCTGACGCGATCGCTCATCATCTTCGGGCAAGGGGCGATTCGCTGCCATCCCTACGTCTATGACGAGATTGCGGCCCTGACACAGGAAGACTTTGCTGGGTTTGATCGAGCCGTGTGGGCGCACGTGGGATTTAGCGTCCGCAACTTAGTGCGAGCGATCGCCTTGAGCCTCACTCGGGGTCGCTGGGTGCGAGTGCCGCTTTCCGGCAAAACCGCGCGATATGCTCAAAAGCTTTCCTGGGCCTCGGCCTGGTTTGCCCTGCTGAGCGACTATGCCCTGCTGAGCTATGGCGGCAGCCTGAAGCGCCATGAAAACATCACCGGTCGGTTTGCCGACGCGCTCTCCTGGCTGTACCTGGGCAGTGCAACGCTACAGCGATTCGAGAAAGAAGGGCAGCTCGCGGAAGATTTACCGTTTGTCGCCTGGGCGATGGAATGGGCGATCACGCAAATTCAACAGAGCTTTGTCGGGCTAATGGACAACCTGCCCTTGCCCGTAGTGGGGCCTTTGCTGCGGGCCAGTCTGCGGCTAAATCCTTTGGGCAGCGCTCCTTCAGACTCACTCAGTCAGACGGTGGCCCAGCTCATGCAGCAGCCGGACGCCCGTGAACATCTCACTGCTGGCATCTACCTCCCTCAAGATCCAGAGCAGGCCCTCGGCAGGCTGGAAAACGCCTACCGGCTCACCCAGCAGGCGACCCCGATTTTCAAGCAGCTTAAAGCCGCTGTTAAGTCCGGGCAGCTTCCTGCCGACCTGGCGCAGGCTTCTACGGATGCGCTGATTGAAGCAGGCTTACGGGCTGGGCTGGTCAGCGGCCTGGATGCAGACATTGCCTATGCCGCTGAAGTGGCTCGAACTGACGCCATTCAGGTCGATTCTTTCACACTGGAGGAGTACCAAAACATTGGCCATCCTGCTATGCTGGCGGCTCAGTCATAGCAGATGACAAAGGCCCTGAGGCATAAACACTTCAGGGCCTTTCTAGCTATCGACTGCTGTCAGCTGCTCAGTGGGACCGATCAGCAGCCAAATATTAAGCGGCTATTGGGCGGCTTTGATGCACTCGTCGATCAGCGGCTGCACCTGGTCGAGGTTCTTCCAGCCGAGAATCTCAGTCTCTTTCTTCTCAAGATTTTTGTAAGTTTTGAAAAATTCGGCTATCTCAGCGAGGCGATGCTCATCCACATCGTCTAAAGACTTGACGTTGACATAGCGCGGGTCGTCAGCCGGGACGCAGAGAATCTTTTCATCGCGATCGCCGCCATCGATCATCTCCATCATGCCAATCGGGCGAGCTGGAATCACGCAGCCTGGGAAAGTCGGCTGATCCATTATCACCATGCCGTCAAGCGGGTCGCCATCGTCCGCCAGCGTATTCGGAATAAAGCCGTAGTCATAGGGGTACTGCACTGAAGAATACAGCACGCGATCCAGCGCAAAGGCGTTGAGGTCTTTGTCGAATTCGTATTTGTTTTTGCTGCCAGCCGGAATTTCAATTAAGACATTGACAAGACCGGGCTTCGGTTGAGCGGGAATGCGGGATAAGTCCACCATTTTCTCCTGTAGGGTACGCCGGGAGGCGTCGCAAACCACGTGGCATCGCAAAAGCTGCCCAGCGTTTATGACATCCTCCGAGTAGCATTCTACGGGAGCGTGGCACTCGCAAACGATTCGTTCTTTTCTGGATGGATCTACCAGAAGTCGGCTATTGCTCCGCCTATAGCGTAGCTTAGGGGGTGGTGAAAGCCAGGTGAGTGCTAACGAACAATCTTGTCTCTAAAAACGTGCATATAGATTTTTAGAATGCTATAATTTAGGCATGTTGAACTTGACTTATACCTATCGACTGCGCCCTGACAAGGCACAGATTCAGCTTTGCGAAGAATGGCTAGAAACCTCTCGCAGAGTATGGAACTATGCCTTAGCTGAGCGCAAAGATTGGTTTAGGTCGCGCGCTTGCCTGCTGGATAGGTGTTCGCTGAAAAGCGAATACGTTCTGCCTGCTGCTGCAAAACGGCCCACGTTTGCCAGCCAGTGCAAAGCCCTTACTCAGGCGCGAAAGCAGTCTGAGTTCTTGGCTAACGCTAATGCTCAAATGTTGCAGCAGGTATTGCGGCGTTTGGAGAAAGCGTTTGTGTCTATGTGGGAGCAGAAGCACGGATTTCCCCGGTTCAAGAAAGCTGGCAGACTGCGTTCTTTGTTGTTCCCCCAGTTAGGCGTCAATCCCATCCAGGGCGATGCTGTCAAGCTGCCGGGTATCGGCAAAGTGCGAATGCGTCTGTCTCGACCCATCCCAGCTGAGTTTGAGGTGAAGCAGGCGCAGGTCGTTAAACGAGCTTCTGGCTGGTATGTGATGCTGACACTGCAAGCCGATGTCGAGGTGCCAGAGGTTCTGCCGCATGGCAGAGCGCTCGGTATAGATGTTGGCTTACAAAACTATCTCGCCACATCTGACGGGCTGCTAGTGAAGTCTCCTCAGTTTTTTGTCAAGCTCCAACGCAAGCTGCGATTGCTGCAACAAAGAGCAAGTCGAAAGGTAAAGGGGTCGAGCAACTGGCGCAAAGCTCATCAGAAAGTGGCTAAGTTGCACGAGCATATCCGCAACTGCCGCCAGGACTGGTTTTACAAGCTGGCCCATCGGCTTTGCGATGGTGTTGGGATGGTGTTTGCTGAGCAGTTGAACTTTAAGGCATGGGCTAGGGGGATGTTCTCAAAGCACACGCTTGACGCCGCACATGGTGAGTTTTTGCGCATTCTGAATTGGGTGTGTTGGAAACGAGGCGTTTTGTATCTTGAAGTGGATTCTAACGGCACCTCTCAGACCTGCCCAAACTGCCAAACGCACACAGGCAAGAAAGAACTTTCAGAGCGGATTCATGCCTGTCCTGATTGTGGATACCAGACCGATAGAGATATCGCAGCCGCACAGGTAGTCATGCAGCGCGGCTGTGCAGCGGTGGGAACCCGCGTCGCTTTGCGGCGCTAGGGAACGCCCACCAAGACAGCGGTGGGACGCACCGTCAAGATGCCTAGCTAGGGGTTAAGGATTGCCTCCCCTGCAATCTAGGAATCTCCGTCTATACCCGTAGGGTTAGAGGGAGAGCGTCAATCTTGCGCTCTCATGAATAGGGGAGACGGCTGCGGCGGAACGTTCACTTCGGCAGGATTAAAGCTAGATATCGCGTATAGCGGTAGAGCAATGGTTGTCATTGCAATGACAGCACCGATAAAGCTTGAAAGATAGCCAGGAGGTTGTTCGGATTGATGCGCGGGACTCGCAGATTCCATGAGAAGAAGGTAGACAGTACCTAAAGGACAGTTGAAAAGCTGTGGCTAACCCACCGGGGGTACCCACTGGGAGCAGGAGAAGATTGTAATATAAGCTACAGATCTTTTCCTTTTACCGGGCAGAAGCACACAGACCAAAGGCTCAAGAACACACAATCTTTATGCTTATGAACCTTTGCTTACATAGTAGCCAAGACCTTCAGATTAAGCACAGATGGTTTCGCATTTGTGATAAAGTTGCCGCTGACTTCAGTATTTTCCACAAGCAGAGATGACGTATACGGTAAGATAAGTAACTTCCTCCTCACCTAGCGCGGAACAGTCTGCGGCTAACTGAAGGGGTCGTCTTTGGATTGCCGTGCTTATCTTCGGACTATTTTCGAGCTTCTAGCATCCCTCTAATGGCCTGTAGTTCTGCTAAGACAGCCTGTAGCAGTCGATTCGTCTCTGTCTCAGCCGGTTGAGTCAGCTCGATGGTCACCTGCTTAATGCCCAGCACATCTTGGGCAAACCGGGCAACTTCATTGGGATGAAACATCAGCGGAGCGTCTTTCTCATTGCGAATTTCAGGATTCAAGCACTCGGGATCGAACGGCGGATTGAGGAGGGTTGGATCGGTGTTCGCGTAGCGGTAGACAGAAGCCCGCGAGCGATTGAGAATCTTTTGGACGGATTCAATTGGGATCAGCTGGTTTGGTGTGTCAATCACAACGCTTTCAGTCGAGAGCGGGCTGTCTGGTGGCTGGATCATTGTGGAAAGATGTACCGGATGGGAAAGACCGGATTAAAGTTACCGCACGTCTCGTAATTATACAAGTGAGTCTTACTATACTGGCCTCGCTCAAAGTGGCCGTTGAGAACCTTCAGGGCAGTCCCTTCAAAAAACCGATTGCCGCCTGCGTATACATCGAGGGGTTTTCCAAGTGAGCATTGTGTCCGCAGCCAGTCAAAATCTTGAGGCTGACGCGCTGACTGGGCTGGCTATGGCTAAGCATGTCATGGTTAATAGCAACAAACTTGCTATCTAAAGCGCCCACGAGCAGTAGCAGCGGTCGCTCAATCTGAGCAAGACAGTTCCACAGCGAGGTTTGACTTCCCAGACTAAAGCCTCGTAGCGCTTTTGCTAATTCCGCTGGCCGGTTATTCTGTCGCCTTTGCAGCATGTCTGCGTAAAGATCGCGGTGGGCCTGCAAGCTGACAAAAAGCGGGTTGCTGTACCACTGGGCCAGAAAGTCAGGAAGCGGGATGGTTGCCAATTGGTGGGCGATCGCTTCATCACTCTCCCGCCTGGCTATCCTCTCCTCAGCGGTCTTCAGTCCGGGCGAAGCCGATTCCAATATCGTCCGGGTGAAGCGCTGCGGGTAGTGGCAGCGCAGGTAAAGCGCTAGTCGCCCGCCCAGGGAGTAGCCCAGCAGATGTGTCTGAGAAATGTGCAGATGGTCGAGCAGGGTGAGCAGGGCGATCGCCGCCCCCGAAAACGTGTAGCTATCCGGAACGCTCAGGCTTTTCCCATGACCAGGCAGATCGACCGAGATACAGTAAAAATGCTGACTGAGCGTAGGCAGCAGTACATCGAAGTCCCGATGACTGCCTAGAAATCCGTGCAGCAGCAGCAGCGGCGGATTGCTTGGCTCTCCTGTAACGGTGTAGTAAAGCGCTTGACTCATCAGGGCTACAGCGAGCTGAGCAAAGCTTTTCGCTGCTGAGCGCTTTGCTTGCGATTGGCCTTGGCAGATGAGTCGTCGCCGCATCTCACCTCCAGCACCCGAATTCCTCGCGGCGGCAAAATCCGAATGTAGTCTACAAATGCCTCAGCCTCGCCCACCAGTCGATGTTCGATGCCGTAGGTCTGACACAACGGAGAGAAATTCACCTGCTGAGGCGTCACAAAGTATTGCTCAAACTCAGGCTCAAACTGAGCAACCGGCAGCGTTTCAAAAATACCGCCGCCCTGATTGTTAATCAGCACGACCGTCAAATGTCCTGCCATCTGAGGCGCGTTCAGTAACCCGTTGGTGTCGTGTAAAAAGGCCAGGTCACCCGTGAGCAAGACCGTAGCGCGATTGCGATGGGCCACTCCCAGGGCTGTAGAGAGCGTGCCATCAATGCCATTCGCCCCCCGGCTAAAAAACGGCTGGATATGGCGATCATTCGGCTGCCAGAAGCATTCAATATCTCGCACTGGCATACTGTTAGCCACAAACAGCGGCGTATCGGCAGGCAGGTACTTTGAGAGCAGCCAGGCAACTTTGCTTTCCACCAACAGCGGCTCCCGCGCTAGCTGTCTATCTAAAGCCTCTCGAACCGTTTTTTCATAGGCTAGCAATCGCTCATTGTAAGGATTCAGCGACTCTGGCAGCGGCTTATTAAGAGCCAAGCCCGAGAGGGTTTCGACGTCAGTGGTCAAAAAGTGAGTAGGGCCATGCAACGGATCTAAATTACGCTCGGCGCCGACTAGCCAACGCTCAGGCTGAGCCGTCTGTAGCCACTCGCGCAGTACCTTACTAATTGGCAACGGCCCTAGCTGAATAACGTTTTCTGGAATTAGAGAATCTGCCCGCTCCTGATTCCTCAGAATAATGTCGTAGGTAGAGATCAGGGCGCTGTTGAGCGCACTGTAGTTGCGCAGCGGCGAAAGCCCTTCGGCAATCACAGGCCAGCCGAGCAGGGCGGAGAGATCGCCCGCCGCCTGGCAATAGGCTTGAGGATCTGCGGGCGTCGCGGCACCGGCAATAATCAGTCCTTTGGCGCACTGCTGCCAGGGTGAAATTTGTAGAAACGGGGTGTTTGCGGTGGCAGGGGTCGGGGCGACGACCGCCGCAAAGAATCTATCCGCATTCCACGTAGTCGCGACTGTCTCTGTCGTCCGATCTGCCAAAGGCGGTAGGGGATCGCGAAAAGGACAGTTGAAGTGAACCGGGCCGGGCGTAGGGGCGATCGCCTGTCCCCAGCCGCCCACCAACATCTGTCGCAGGTAAGCCAGCATGTGCCTATCGGCAACTGGCACGGCTAGCTCATGGAAGTGCTTGGTAAACCGTCCAAACAGCCGCTGCTGATCGATGGTTTGCCCGGCGCCGCAGTCTCTCATCTCAGGCGGACGGTCGGCTGTGAATATCAGCAGCGGCACACCGCTTTCGTAGGCTTCAATCACCGCCGGATAGAAGTTTGCGCCTGCCGTCCCCGACGTACAAACCAGTGCCACCGGCTGCATCTGCCGCTTGGCACAGCCCAGGGCAAAAAAAGCCGCCGAGCGCTCATCTAGCATGGGCAGCGCCTCAATATGGGGATGCTGAGCAAACGCAAATGTCAGCGGCGTAGAGCGCGAGCCGGGGCAGAGGATGGCCGTTTGGAGTCCTAATTTGGCTAATGTTTCAGCCGCAACCGAAGCCCACAGGCTGTTAGTATTGCGAAAATCAATCGGCATCAGCCTCTAAACCAGCGCGTTGAGCAGCGTTTGCAATTTTAGCTTGATTTCTGCAAGTTCTTTGGCGGGTTCAGACCGAGCGACAATGCCTGCACCTGCATACAGTCTGGCCTTACGGCCGTCGATTAGAGCCGAGCGAATGCCGACAATAAATTCGCTGTTGCCCCCGGTATCTATCCAGCCGAGCGGCGCGGCGTAGAGCCCCCGATCAAAGGTCTCGTACTGACGGATGAGGCGGCAGGCTTGCTCACGCGGAACGCCTGCCACCGCCGGAGTCGGATGCAGCTTTGCCAGGATGTCGAATGGCGCAATCCGCCGCTGCTGGCTGTTTAGAGTAGCGCTGATCGGGGTATGCAGATGCTGAATGTGGAGCAATTGCAGGAGCTTGGGTGTGGCCGCGTAATGGGGCGTGAGTCCGAGCGATCGCAGCTGCCGCACAATAAACTCCACCACGACCCGGTGCTCATAGCGCTCTTTTTCGCTATTTAATAGGCTCTGGGCGAGCTGAGTATCTATCCCGTGGATATTGCTGCGAGACGCCGAGCCCGCTAGCGCATCGGTAATGAGCTGACCGCCGGTGATGCTCAGCAGCCGCTCGGGGCTAGCGCCCATAAAGCACTGCCCGCGACCGTTACCCACCGAAAAAACGGTGCAGTCAGGGTGGTTGTGCCGGAGGGTTTGGAGCGATCTCCCCACATCGATTGCCTGTGGCGCCACAACATCCATCACATCTGCCAGCACAACCTTGTGGAGCTGACCGCAATGTACCTGCTGTAGGGCCGCCATTACAGCCCGCTCAAAATCGGCAACGCCCTTCGTCACGCACTGATTCACCGGATAGGCGGCCTTGCTCTGCGCCGCATCGGTGACTATCAGCCGCTGTAGCTGCCGGTAAATCTGCGCAACCGTTTGATCGAGGTCTGTAGCTGCCTGGATAGGGCAGTTAAACGTGATCGTAGAGCAATCTGCCCGCCTCGTGACCTGCACACCCGGTACGAAGACATAAGCAGGCTCGAAGTGAGGGGCTTCAGCATTCGACCCTGCCGTCTCAGTAAAACGCTGGGCAGTGGCTTCCTCAAAAAAAGTAGCGCTACAAAAAAAATGGCCTTGGGAATGACCTTCGAGCGGCTGCACTGAGCTGGCAAGGCTAGGGTCAGCATAGATAAACTGACGCTGCCAAAAATGGACGAACGCCTGCGCCTTCTCAAACCGCTGCGGGCCAGCCGATACGCAGTCTACTGCCGCACCAAGCCCGACCGTCGCAGGTGACTTAGGCGGATCGTAATAAAAGGAACGCTGATGTGTCCTGCCCAAAGCCGCCAGCACTTGCCAGGGTGCAACTGGGGCGATCGCCACCGTCAGGCTAGCAATCTTAGTTTGATTGGCTCGAATCGCTTGCTGCTGGCAATGTTTTAGGAACTCCAGGGTCTCTGTCGTTTTGAATAAATCAGATCCGTGCTGAACAGCTGGCATGAAGGTTGTAATGGCAGGCGATCACTCAATTTTCCCATGCTGGTCACCGATGTCAAAACCTCTGTTCATATTGAAGTCAGTTGATTCTTGGGAACAGACATGATCATCTCCTTATAGTCAGCAGTCTGCAATACAGTCAGCAGTCCACTGTCAGTCAGCCGAATCAGACAAACTGGCGATGAAGGGCGCGATCGCCTGGGCAAATTCAGCCGCAGACTCATACGGGGGTACGTTGCGGCCTTGAATGCTGACGCCTTGAGCCTGCGGAAAGTGGTTGAGGTAGTCCTGCAAGCGACTTTGACTGGCGCTTTCGGTTGTTTTCTCTACTGTTTTCTCTACCGCCTGGGCAGTTGTGCGGTCGATGGTGGAAGCGGTTTCACCCATCACTACGAGCACTGGCTGCTGGATTTGGGCGATCGCCTCAGCATAATCCTGCCGCCAAAACCCCGCCAAGAAGGAAAACACCGCATAGCGACTGGCCATATCCTTGGCCCCAGCGCGCAGCATCGACAGCCAGCCATCCGTCACATCTTCAGCCCGCTCAAACAGCTGCCGCTGAGAAAACGAGCGCAAAAACTGCTCTCGCCGCGCATAGCGATAGAACAAACTGCCCAAGGGCGATGTCAGCAGTCGCCAGATCAGCGTTTGTTTCCAAGGCGCTGTCGGGGTCGTCATCAGACGCCAATCCGGTGGCCCAGAGAGGACTAGCCCCTTTACCTGAGTGGCAGCAGGCAATTCCATCAGCCTTACCGCCACCGGCAGCAGCGCTCCCTGCACAACCAACACCACCGGCTCTGATGCCACCTGCTCAATAAAATAAGCCAGTTGCTCCGCCCAATCTTCCGGTCGGTAAGCTCGGCTAGGCATATCGCTGTCCCCGCAGCCCAACAAATCCACATTATAAATGGCGCTGCTAGGCTGACGTGCAGCCGTTTCTGGCTGAACCTGTTGCTGAATCTGGGGCTGAGTCCATTGCTGAATAAAGGGCAGCCAAAACTTACGCGACAGCCCCACCCCAATCGGATGAATCAGCAGCAGCGCTACACCCTGCCCAGGTATCTTCTCAAAGGCACAGCGATGGCTTTGCCAGGTATAAAATTCCATAGGAGCACCCACCAACAGAACGACCGTCGGCAGAGATTAGGCGATCCGCTGATATCGACCGATCTCTGCTGCCTTTAGCATACAGCCCTAGCCGATCCCGGTCAGTCAAGCCAGTCCTCGGTCAAATAGCAGTGTCAAATGACAGTCAGTGGCAAGCGCTGCGAAGCTGCCTTTTCTCCGAGCGTAGCCATTGGCATCCGGTGCAAACTTAGTGAAGGCTCGATTAAAGCATCCTGCCAGCTGGCGGACTTCATCTGCGTCTCTGTGAGGGTCGTTCCCGTTAGATCAGCGCCAGTCAAATCGGCTCCAATCAGGTTCGCACCCGTAAAATCTGCCTCGGTCAGGTCGCTGTAGCAAAGCTTTGCCCCTCGCAAATCGGCCCCGGTAAACCGAGCCGAGTGCAGGTTGGCCAGGCGCAGATCGGCCCGATGTAAGCTCGCACCTGCAAAATCGGCTTTAGCTGCATTGCATCGGATCATCACCGCCTGATGCAGGTTGGCCCCTCGAAAGCTTGTCTGCTTCAGGTTCCCTCGCCACATCATGGCGCCTGTGAAGTTGGCGGCATCTAGCTGAGCGTGGCTAAGATTAGCACTGGTAAGATCCGCCCAGCATAGGCGAACGTCTGTGAGCTGTAGCTGAAACAAGTCAGCCTCATTCAGGTCAGTGCGCTCAAAATTGCGGTGACCAGCAGCGTATTTTTCGACTAATTGACTTCGGTCGAACCGATAAGCGTCCATTGCATTTGCTATCTGAAGTATTTGACGCTTACAAAAAACCACTTGGGTCAAGTTTGTAACGTTGTGTTAACTATAGCAAATGTAACAAAGCGTAAACTTTCTGACAATGCCTCTGCCCAAGTTTATTGCTGCTCGAGTCCAGAGGACGGCAGTCAAGCAGGACACACTGACTACTGACTACTGACTACTGACTACTGACTACTGACTACTGACTACTGACTACTGACTACTGACTACTGACTACTGACTACTGACTACTGACT
>JBARVU010000133.1:0-8469 GCA_049646425.1 Phormidesmis sp.
CTCCTCGCTTACGCTCTGTGATATCACGGGTGATCATGACGACTTCGTCAGGCGCACTGATAGCGATTCGAGCCTCAAAATCGAGGGAAATCCGGCCTGTGGGATCTCCTGTTGGTAGCTGAAACTCAATCATCTGCATCTCCTCGCTTTCTAACGCCTGATGAATGCAAGTCTCAATAGTCTTAGTAGCCGCATCGGGCAATATGTCTGATAGGTGCCGGTGTAAGCAGGCTTCCGGATCAAATGGCAGAGTGTGATGTTTAGGGGTTTTGAAGTTTACGAAGTTACCACCGCGATCAATCCGAAACATCGGATCTGGAATGGCATTCAGCAGCGCCCGATTGGTTGCATAGCTAGCGAGCAGTGCCTGTTCTTCTTTCTTAAGGCGTTTGCTTGCCTCTTGGAACTGCAAGGTTCTCTTCTCAACCTCCGACTCTAGCCGGTCATGCAGGGCCTTCAGTTCGTTTTCGACCCGGCGGCGATCTGTAATTTCCACGAGGTAACTACGTATGAGATCACTCTGGCGAATATAGCTAAGCGACTGCTCGTAGATGCGATCACCCAGCGCGATTTCTCTGACGGACTGTTCTTCCTGATTAGCTTTAACGGTCTCAATGATTCCGCTCAAGGCTGGGTGGTTTATTTTTTCGGTCTGAATTTCGGGAAACTGTTTGACAGCGGCAGGATTTATATACGTGATTTCACCAGTTAAGGTGATCTCAATGATTGGGTGAACAAAGAGTTCAGGAAAAGATGCAAAACGCGCCAAAACCGAGTCATCCAAAGGATCTGGCTCTGCATCATCAGAGGAATTAGCCGCTGCGCAAACCATCGTGGACATGTAGTCAGCGGCGGCATCATCGCCTGACAGCAGCCACTCCACATCCGTACCTTCTTCAGCTTGAAGGTACCGAGCTTCCACCTGAACGCCGAAGACTATTTCATCTCCATGGCGCAAAGTGTGAGAAGTTCTCTGCCTACCGTTGATGAACAGACCATTGGTGCTAGGCTTGCCCTGCAGATTGCCGTCAATCATGCGGAACTCATGTTCGTCTTTGCCAGGGTGCGTTACGCGCAGTAAGATAGCATGCTGACGAGAGACCTCACAGGAATGTATAACAATAGAGTTCCTTGGATCGCGGCCAATAGAGCTAGAAGCGGCATGAAGCTCTACAATTCGCTTCCCGTTGTCGTCCTGAACCAGTAGCAGATGCTGCATAATAGCTAAGTTAGATGCTGTGACTTCGTAGATTGAGAAGGTATCTACTCCAGTGTTCCCATCGTTAGGCGCTATCGTTTTATAAAAAGCCGATATGAGTAAGCATGTGTAAGTGGGTACATCCTTCTCGTCGGTTTACACAGGGGGTGCGATTTGCGGCTGGCTACTTGTCGCCTCGAGCTTCTAAAGCATCTAACCGGTTATCTATCCGAGTACGGATGTTTTGAATTAAGTACAGATCTTCATAGCCCAAGCGAGCGATCGCCCTGATCACATAGCGCTGATAGCGTTCAGAAAGGCCAATTCTGTTCATCAGCTGTCGCAGCTGGCTTTTGAGGTGGCTGTACTGCTCCGCCGGCATGACTTCACTGTTTAGCCGCTGGTCTTGTATCTGCACCTGAGTTTGTTGTTCTGCCAGGGTGAAGCTGTAGATCATCACGGCCTGAGCCAGGTTCAGAGACGGTTGCAGGCTGACCTGAGGTACCGTTGTGACCAGGTCACACAGGGCGATGTCTTGATTGCTCAGCCCAGATCGTTCGCTGCCAAAGACGAGGGCCACACGCTGTAGGCTGTCACCTTTTTCCCGGAGTTCAGCAGGCAGATCGCGCACTGAGACATAGTGATACTTTTGAATGCGGTGGCGAGCGGTCGTCGCACAGGCCAGATCGATGCCGTCTAGCGCGTCGCTCAACTGCTCATACACAGGCGCCATCTCTAGAATATGCTCAGACCCATGGGCAAAGGCTTTGGCTAAGCCACTGCGCGGATCGGCTTGGGGCCGCACCAGGCGCAGGTCGCTGTAGCCCATGGTGTTCATTGCCCGGGCTGCCGCGCCAATGTTGCCTGCTTCACCAGGCTCTACCAAAATGAACGAAAGCTGGATCACGGGCGATCGCGAGATGTGAACCTGTGTTGCAAGTAGCCTCGCTATCCTAGCCGAAATGCGTAGACTTTCAGTAAAAGCCCTTCGCAAGGCAATCGCCATGGTTAAAACGCTCGCTCAGCAAACCTGCATTCCCTGCTCCGGTTCGCTGCCACCGGCTACCGCTGAAGAAATCACTCACATGCACTGCCAAATCCCCGACTGGTCACTGATCCGTTCGGGGGATATTCCGCAGCTACAGCGTCAGTATCAGTTTGCTGATTTTCGGCAGGCGCTGAATTTCACGAACCAGGTGGGGGCGATCGCTGAAGCTGCGAACCACCACCCGGCTCTGCTCACCGAATGGGGCAAAGTCACCATCACCTGGTGGACACATGCGATTAAGGGACTCCACCAAAATGATTTTGTGATGGCGGCGAAGACAGACGAAGTCGCCGCCCAGTTCTCTCCTTAAAATAGTCTTTCCCTAAACTTTGCCTTTGCTTTTCTCGACGTGCTCCATCATCCGCATTTTTTTCGCTGCGATTCCTTTGGTCGGTTCGGAAATGCTGTCGAGCTTGATGGTGGCGCTCTGAGCGAGGTGCTGTCTGATCTTTTGCTTGTCTACCATAAGAAATTTTGCCTGGGAAATTGCGCCAAAGGGCGCTGTTAACTTATCTTAACAAAGAGCCTAACGCACAAAGCCAGCCGGTTTCAATATGGATTTTGACAGCGCTATACCAGGCGGTATCTTCTAGAGTGATAGGGCGATAAGTAGCTGAGGCGGAAAATGGCAGAACGGGGGCTCACGGTGGCGGTGATTGGTGGCGGGGCGGCGGGATTTTTTGGAGCGATCGCCGCTGCCAGTGCCCATCCACAAGGCCAGGTCACCCTTTACGAAGCTGGCCCTCAGCCCTTAGCCAAAGTGCGCATCTCCGGCGGTGGCCGCTGCAATGTCACCCATCACTGCTTCGAGCCGGGGCAGCTCGTACAGAACTATCCGCGCGGTGGCAAAGCCCTACGCGGCGCCTTTAGCCGCTTTCAGCCCAAAGATACGATCGCCTGGTTCGAGCAGCGCGGCGTCAAGCTCAAAACCGAAGCCGATGGCCGCATGTTCCCCGTCACAGATGATTCAGCCACGATTGTGGAATGCTTGAGCGGCGCGGCGCGGCAGGCCGGGGTGCAGATTAAAACGCGATCGCCCATCGCCAGCATCGAACGCACGAATTCCGCAGGATTAGAGCACGGCTTTCGGCTTCAGCTCAAGGCTCAAGGAGGGTATGTGGAGTGTAGTCGGCTGCTGCTAGCCACTGGCAGCAGCCCTGCCGGCCATCGCCTGGCCAAATCACTCGGCCACAGCATCGAGCCGCCTGTCCCCTCTTTGTTTACCTTCAA
This sequence comes from Phormidesmis sp., assembly GCA_049646425.1. Lineage (GTDB taxonomy): Bacteria > Cyanobacteriota > Cyanobacteriia > Phormidesmidales > Phormidesmidaceae > Phormidesmis. Next base: position 3,477 of record JBARVU010000133.1, read on the forward strand.
CGTGGCCGACAAACGGCTGCACGAACTCAGCGGCGTCGCCGTCAATCCGGTTACCCTCCAGCTCAAGGTCAAAGGCATCAAGCCGCTGACGCAAACCGGGCCGCTGCTCATTACCCACTGGGGTTTGAGCGGGCCAGCGGTGCTAAAGCTCTCTGCCTGGGGTGCCCGGCTACTGCATGGCCAGGTGTATCGGGCCACTGTAACCGTGAACTGGCTACCCGACCTGAGCCAGGATCGCGTCCGCGCTGAGCTGCTGCAGGCCAAGGCCAAAACGGGGAAACGTGCCGTTTCTACCTATAGCCCCTATGCCCCCCTTTCCAAACGCCTCTGGCAATACTTACTCAGCCGAGTTGAGATCGATCCAGCCCTGACTTGGGCGAACCTTTCAAAAAAACAGCTTAACCGACTGATACAGGAAATCATTCAGGGTAGCTACAGCGTCAGCGGTAAAGGTATCTTCAAAGACGAATTTGTCACCTGCGGTGGGGTACAACTCAAAGAAGTTAACTTTAAAACGATGGAAAGTCGCCATTGTCCGGGTCTATACTTAGCTGGAGAAATTTTAGACATAGACGGCGTTACCGGCGGGTTTAACTTCCAGAGCGCCTGGACGACTGGCTGGCTAGCGGGTCAGTCGATTGGCTCTGGTGAATAAAGGCCGCTTTTTAGCTGTCAGGCTGCTACCGATAAGCCATTATGAAACGATTTATTCGCTCGGTCTGTGGTTTTGCACTCGCAGTTTTGTTTGTCGCTACTGTGGGCTCGGTGACGACCCCTGCTCAACCTGCTCAGACGGCGATCGCTCCGGCCACTGCCGATGATGAGACTCGCTTCAAGGTGGGCACCAAAGAGATTTTTCCCTTTGTCTTTTTAGACGAAGAGGTGCCCTACGGCTACAGCGTTGATCTGTGGGACAAAGTCGCCAGCGATCTCGATATTCAAACCGAGTGGGTGCGCTATGACTCGGTTGCAGATTTGCTGTCGGCGCTGTCTTCAAGGCAAATCGACGCGGCGATCGCCGGCATCTCTATCACTGCTGAGCGAGAGGCCCAAGGATTCGACTTTTCCTATCCCTTCTATCGCTCGGGACTGCAAATCATGGTACGCAAGGTTACTAATGGCCCTTTGCGCATAGCGATCAATGGCTTGTTAAGCTGGAATGTCTGGCGACCTTTGCTGCTGGTGATGGCGACGAGTACGGCTGTCGGGATTTCTATTTGGCTGCTGGAACGCCGACATAATGACAGCTTCTCTGAAAACCCGATTCACGGGATTGGCCAGGGCATGTGGTTTGCGATCGTCACGCTCGGTACGTTTGGCTACGGCGATATAACGCCGATCCGCCTGCCCGGAAGACTGGTAGCCGTTTTGTGGATGGGCGTGAGCTTTTTTGTCCTGGCTGATTTTATCGCTTCGCTGACGGTCGTTCAACTAGCCCAGCGCGATCTGTCGTTTCAAGACCTTGCCGGAGAGACCGTCGGGGTGATCAATAGCACCACAGGCGAAGACTATGTGCGCACTCAGCCGGTGTCGCTGATCGAATTTGATACGTTTGAGGGGGCGATCGCTGCCCTGGAAACGGGCCGCATCAGAGCCCTGGTGCACGACTATCCCACGCTTAGATACGTCGCGAGTAACAGTCCAGCTAAGTTTGAGCTGGTGGGCAAGAAGCTGACTCAAGAAGACTATGGCATTGCCTTTTCAGAAGCGCAGGCCGAGACGATAGAAGCCTTCAACCAGGAGATTTTGAGTTTGCAGGAGCAGGGCTATCTGAGAATGATCGGGCGGAAATGGTTCGGCGAAGAAGAGAACGAGTAGCTTTTATCACAGCCGACTACCGCCTTAGGAAGGCAATTGGTCTGGGTATTTGAGCTAAGCTTGAGCTCGTTTTAGCTCCTCTAGCGTGCGCTCCAAATGCCTGTTTTTATAGCGAATGGCTTCAGTGCGAGCCTGAACGCGCTTTTCTAGAATGACGTTTGCCTGCTGCAATTCGGCGCTCATTGTTTCTTTCTCAGCCTTTTCTTGCTGAATTTTCTGCAGCAGCAGTCGCATTTCTAGCTGGCTGACAATCTGACGAGTGATCGCCTCAAGCAGTCCAATCTGCCGTTCTGTCAGCTGTTTTGGCGCCTGATCCAATACACAAAGCGTTCCTACCGCGTAGCCGTCTGGGCTAATCAACGGCGCACCTGCATAAAAACGAATATAAGGCTCCCCAGTCACCAGCGGATTGCAGGCAAAGCGTTCGTCTTCGCGGGCATCCGGGACGATCATGATATCTGAGCGTAAAATCGCATGCGCACAGAAAGACAGTTCGCGAGAATGTTCTGCGGCCGCTAGCCCTACTTTGGCTTTGAACCACTGTCTGCCGACATCAATGAAGCTGATGACGGCGGTCTGGGTGCCGCAAATATAAGCGGCGAGCGCCGTCAAATCGTCATAGATAATTTCTGCACCGGTATCTAAAACGCGATATCTCAGGAGCTTTTGAACTCTCTCATCTTCATTGTCGGGGTAGTCAGCAGGCACTGCTCCCGTAGAAGAACTGGGCTGTTCAGATATTGGATCAGAACAGTCGCGGGGGTCAGCGGGCACTGCTTCCGAAAAAATGCTCAGCGGTTCAGACATCAGATCAAATCTCACGAATGTAGATAGCTAACCAGTATCGTGCAACAAGATTTAGACAGGCATGCCAAAAGTCTCTCCAAGGTTTACACAATTTACACGGCTCCTGACAAGCACATGGCCAAAGACTTTGGCAGGCTGAGTATGCCCAGTTTTAAGCGGTAGATTCCCAGGTAAGCCCATCAGCGCTATTCGACGGCTGCGTCTCGATACTCCATCCAGGCAGTAGAATACACTCGATTGCAGTCTGTGAGGTTGAGCTGACGATGGCCTTTGATCATCCGCCCCGAATTTTATTTTTGTATGGGTCTTTGCGCGATCGCGCCTACAGCCGCCTGCTCGCCGAAGAAGCCGCCCGCATTATCGAAGGCTTTGGCGCACAGACCCGATTTTTCGATCCTCGGGGGCTACCGCTGCACGGCGCAGAGTCCGACAGCCACCCTAAAGTGCAGGAGCTGCGGGCGCTATCCCTCTGGTCGGAAGGGCAGGTATGGTCGAGCCCAGAAATGCATGGCAATGTCTCCGGGCTAATGAAAACTCAGATTGACTGGATTCCGCTGAGCCTCGGCGCGGTTCGCCCGACCCAGGGCAGAACGCTGGCAGTCATGCAGGTTTCCGGCGGATCGCAGTCTTTCAACGCGGTCAATACCCTACGCATTCTAGGCCGCTGGATGCGGATGTTCACCATTCCCAATCAGTCATCAGTGGCAAAAGCCTACCAGGAGTTTTACGAAGACGGCACGATGAAAGAGTCGGCTTATCGTGATCGCGTCGTCGATGTGATGGAAGAACTCTATCGCTTCACGGTGCTTCTGCGAGAAAATGTAGACGAGCTGACAGATCGCTACAGCGAGCGCAAGGCCGCAGCGGCAAAACAAATAGAAGAAACCGCTAAAAAAGCGCTGAACTGATTCCTGACAATTCAAAGAGCAATCTCGTTATGTCTGAAGACGATATTCAGGAAAAACAGATATTTTCAATTCTTGCTATCTCAGGAAGCCTTCGTAAGCGGTCGTCTAACACTGCGCTGCTTGAGGCAGCGCTCACGCTATCTCCTCAAAATGTTGAGATGAAGCTATACGATGGGCTCGGTAACTTGCCCCATTTCAATCCCGATCTTGAATCTACAGAGCCGCCACCTGTAGCAGATTTGCGACGGCAGCTTAGCTGGTCGGATGGTCTCATTATTTCCAGTCCAGAGTACGCCCACGGTGTGCCTGGCGTATTGAAGAATGCGCTGGATTGGTTAGTGAGCGGGGAGGAGTTTGCTGGTAAGCCGATTGCACTATTTAATGCGTCGCCGCGTGCAACCTACGCCCAAGCTTCGCTGATTGAAATTGTTACAACTATGGCAGGGCAAGTTGTGCCTGAAGCCTCGATTACCGTTCCTCTACTGGGTAGGAAGCTGGATGCAACTGGCATTGCTGCTGACCCGGAGATTTCAAGCATGGTACGAACTGCGATAGGAGGGTTTGTGATCGCCATTGAAAGGCTTCAATCCAAACCCAGCAATTCCAAGTTCCAGACTACGTAGGGCCTGCTGAAAAAGTCAGCAGTAACCGCAGGCGATGGCAAAGCCCGCTAGAAGCGATCGCAGAAAATTTGGCCCCCTGCGGTAGTACTTACCAGCGCTTTTTGAGCTATTGCGTTTCGACAACCTGCTCATTCACTTGGGCAACCATCTCCAAACTCAGCCGTTTGCGAAAGTGCACCAACATCGATACCTCGAACGGGGCTTCGTCACGATACTCGCTGAACCCTAAAAAGTACTGCAAGTATGGGTTCTCTCGCATCTGTTGAACTGTCTCCTCGTCTCGGGTACCTAGCTTCTCTTTAATGATTAATAGACCTGTTGCGAAATAAACAGCTAGAATGGCTGTGATGCTGAACCTTCTTTGAACTCGAACCGTAGCGATGCTGGATATCAAGCGTGCCTTCAAGAATGACCGTCTGATGCGAGCTTTGACCGGGTTAAACCGGACTGCTTTCGATGCTCTGTTACCGAGCTTTAGTGCAGCCTACGAAGAAGCTCATCCGGTCAGCAAGACCCGTCAACGTGCACCCGGCGGGGGACGAAAGGCCAATCTAGCGCAAATGTCAGACAAGCTATTCTTCGTGCTGTTCTACTTCAAGTGCTATCCCACCTTCGACATCGCCGGGCTGCTGTTTGACTTCGACCGTTCCCAAGCGCATCGCTGGCTGCATCGCCTGCAACCGATTCTAGAAGCGGCATTAGGTAAGGAGATGGTAATGATTCAGGGGGTATGTTAAGTTGTGTGGCGAAGAATCGGCAAGAAAAGCTGTTAGATTAAGCGAATGAAAGAGTCATCAACTCGGCAGAGCCCCGAGGTAAGTGAATCAGACTGGGAAA
>JBARVU010000134.1:0-15463 GCA_049646425.1 Phormidesmis sp.
ACCCTTGGTAGACAGCTCGGATCGGAGGCGGTTGAAGCATCTGATATCTCAGTGCGCTGGAACAAAGAAACCGAAGGCTACATCGTTACGATGGCTGGGAAAGACCTGATCTCCTTGGATAGCCGCACTATTTTGGCCGATACAACCGAAAACCCTGCCGAAGACGCCCTGCAAGTCACCAATCGCCTACGGCGGCTGCTAGGCGACGCGGAACCGGTTTCAGAAATTGAAGGTCGACCCAAACCAGAACCAGCTCCGGCCCCACCGGCTCAGACGGTCGCCATCGTTTCTAGTAATGTCGGTAGCGCTTCTTGGTACGGCCCTGGTTTTAATGGTAGGCGCAGCGCCAGCGGCGAAATTTTCAACCAGAACGCCCTGACCGCCGCTCACCGAACCCTGCCTTTCGGCACGCGCGTTTTAGTCACTAACCTCAATAACGGTCGCCAGGTGACGGTCAGGATCAATGACCGTGGCCCCTACTCTGGCCACAGAATTATCGACCTTTCGGCAGGGGCTGCCTCGCAGATTGGGCTGATTAATTCTGGCGTGGGTCGGGTGCAGCTGGATGTATTGGCGAACTAATCGAGGAATTTAAGGAGAGGGGAGTGTGTTGAAGCAGGCGCTCTTTTTACCTGATTCCTCATTTCCTCAATCTTTTGTCAAATTCCCAAGCTCAGTTCTGCGGGGCCTATGCCTAAAGGCTCTTTTTTCTGATTTCACGTTGAGCCGTTTGAGGGGGCGTTCACGCTTACCGCTAGACTGCGTTAAATTGATGTGGGTCAGACTGAAAGAGACTGTTTAGCGGGAGATTGCTGTGCGGCTGTTCAGCACCGTCAGTGAGTTGCGCCACTACCGAGCGCGCTGCGAGCACCAAACGATTGGGTTAGTGCCAACAATGGGCGCGCTCCATGCCGGTCACCTCAGCCTGATTGAGCAGGCCCGAAAGTCCAGCGATATTGTCGTCGTCAGTATTTTTGTCAATCCACTCCAGTTTGGTCCCAGTGAAGATTTCGACCGCTATCCCCGGCCCCAACAGGCCGATCAGGCCCTCTGTAGGTCGGCATCCGTAGATGCCATTTTCATGCCGTCGCCAGTAAACCTCTACGGCACCGCTCAGCTAACTCCCTCAGCGCTTACCCAGGTTGTCCCACCTCAGGCAATGACTGATACGCTCTGTGGTCGCTCCCGGCCGGGACATTTTCAAGGCGTGGCCACAGTGGTTACCAAGCTACTGAATATTACGCGTCCCACCTATGCTTTTTTTGGTCAAAAAGATGCTCAGCAGGCCGCCATTCTCAAGCGTTTGTCCAAAGATTTGAACTTGCCCGGTCAAATTATTATTTGTCCTACCGTCCGCGAACCAGATGGCCTGGCCTTAAGTTCCCGCAATCGCTATCTCACTGCTTCACAGCGACAGCAGGCAACCGTGCTCTATCGCAGTTTGAGCGCAGCTAAAGCTGCTTTCCGGCAGGGTGAACAGTCTGGCCCTGCTCTGTTACAGGCCGCTCGCGATGTTTTGGCCAGCGAACCGGAGGTGACTTTAGACTACCTAGCGCTGGTTCATCCTGATACACTAAAGCCTTTGGAAGCAGTCAATACTGTAGGAATGATGGCGATCGCAGCATATTTAGGCCCAAGCACAGCAAGCCCAGACAAAGTGGGCTCAGAAAGCAGCAAAACCCGGCTAATCGACAACATCATGCTGCAAACGCGCAGGCCGATTATTGCGATCGATGGCCCCGCAGGTGCAGGTAAGTCTACCGTTGCCCGTCAAATTGCCCATCGGCTAGCGCTGCTCTACCTGGATACCGGGGCGATGTACCGCGCCCTAACCTGGTTTGTCCTTCAGCAAGCTATCGACCCGGCAGACGAAGCTGCCGTTGCCCGCCTGCTCCCTCACTGCCACATTCAGCTCACTGCCAGCGTGATCGGCGACCAACCCCAGCCACCCACCGTACGAGTAAACGGTCAGGACGTTACCCAGGCAATTCGCACGGCCACCGTGACCAGTCAAGTTTCTACCGTTGCGGCTCAAGCGTCCGTCCGCAGTCACCTAGTTGAACAGCAGCAGCAGTACGGCCGAGAAGGCGGTATTGTTGCCGATGGCCGTGATATTGGCACTCGGGTTTTTCCCAATGCCGAGCTTAAAATTTATCTTACGGCTTCTGTCAAAGCCCGAGCCCAGCGCCGCTACCAGGACTTACAGGAGACCGCCGACACCAGCGAGCCGCCTCCCGCTTTAGATGACCTGGCCAATGCCATCGTGGAGCGCGATCGCCGAGACAGCACTCGCAGCGTCTCCCCTCTGCGCAAAGCCCCCGACGCCATTGAAATCGCAACCGATGACCTCACAGCCGACCAAGTCATCGAGAAAATATCTGCTCTCTACCAGCAAGCCACGGCCTAAAGCAGCCTCGACTCTAAAGCTTTAGGCTTTCCCCCTCTCCCCGGCTCCCCCTCTCCCCCTGGCATGGCCGACACCCCTAGCATCCAAGCGCAAAAAGCAACGCAGCGCCGCGCCCTCCTCAAAGCCCGACAGGGAATGCCTGCCCGCATTTCTAAAGAAAAATCTGCCAGCATTTGCCGACATCTGCAAAGCTGGTCTGTTTTCGCGCGATCGCGTCTCACCCTCGCCTATTGCAGTTTTCGAGGCGAACCCGATCTCTCTCCCCTGCTCCAGCAGCAGCGCGTTTGGGGACTGCCCCGCTGCGAAGGCCAGACCCTCCACTGGCACCGCTGGTTCCCTACCTGCCATTGGCCTCTACGGCCAGGCACCTACGGCATCACCGAACCTGATCCCAATTCACCTGTGGTCGAGCCTGAGAAAGTTGATCTCATTGTGATCCCCTGTCTCGCCTGTGACGTCAATGGCTACCGGCTAGGGTACGGCGGTGGCTTTTATGACCGAATGCTCGCCAATCCGATCTGGGCTGATAAAACAACGATTGGCATTGTTTTTGAGTATGCCAGAGTGCCCCAAGTACCAAGACAAGTTTGGGATATTCCGCTCAGCGGTGTCTGCACCGAAAGTGGGCTTTTTCTCTCTGCTGCCTACAAAGCCAAATATCAAGCCTAAACCGCTTGTTTCTAGGTGATTCACTATTTCCACCGCTATTTCCACCGCTATTTCCACAGTGCAATTCCACCTAGCAGCCCTAGCACGTTAGAAACCACCGTCACGTTCTCCGGTAGCTCCACCTGAATTTGCTTTACTTCGCCACCGCCGAGATACAGCTGATCGTAGTTGAGTACCCGTGACAGAGATGCGATCGCCTTTACAAGTCTGGCGTTCCAAGTTTTAGTTCCCACCTTTTTGAGCGCCTCTCGACCGAGCTGCTCCTCATAGGTCTGCCCTTTGCGAAAACGGTGGTGGGCAATTTCTAAGTTAGGCACCAAATGCCCCTCGGTAAAGAGCGCCGTACCAAATCCAGTACCCAGCGTGATCACCAGCTCTACGCCCTGGCCAGAAATTGCGCCCAATCCCTGCATATCTGCGTCGTTTGCCACCCGCACCGGGCGACCCAGTTGCTCAGCTAGCCGAGTGGCTAGGTCGTATCCTTCCCACTGTTCGTGCAGGTTGACGGCTGTGTAGATGACGCCCTGCCGCACGACCCCCGGAAAGCCAACCGATACTCGGTCAAACCCACTTTGGGGCGGCGTGATTTGCTCGATAGCTTTCATCACGGCCTCGGGAGTGGCCGGAGAAGGGGTTTTAACGCGATCGCGTTCTCCTAAAGGCTGCCCTTCTTCATTCAGCACTAGCGTCTTGATCCCGCTGCCGCCAATATCGATTGCCAGCGTCTTTAACACCGCAGCCTCAGCGGGCACCTCCTCTAAAGGAGCGGTTGACTGACTGGGCTGCGCGCCCTCACTCTCTAACGCCTGTTCTAACACCTAGACCGTCTCGTCTAAACTACAATTTGCCTACAAAAACTCTAGTCCCAATCAATCGCGATCCCGGTGAGAATCCGTCCGAGCGTTACAAATATCTATCTAGTTGGAGCGCTCACAACAGCGCTAGTGGCTAGGACGCAGCCCTTCAAACCGATAGATCTCTTCTAAAACTTTCACCCAGCCAGCCGATACTGAGGCCAGAATCTTCTCTCCCTTTTCAGCTGTAGCAGCCGTCGCATCGCCCACTACCCCGCTGCGGCTCAGATCATCCATCATCCAAGCCATTGGCAAGCGCCCCTCTAAGCTCAGTAGGCTATCTGGCGAGAACGCTACTGGGAACTCCCGTACAGCCTTGCTCATCTCAACAAAGTCAGGCAGTAGAGAAAGCATGACGCTGGTTTCTACATCGCCGGCATGGATGCCCTCGCTGTACTCTTGCTCGCCCACCAGGTCAAGCGCGCAGTGCGGCGCTCCCCACACAAACATCGGAAACACCATAAAATCGTCGTGTCGCTGCCGCAGATCGCGAGCAACAATCTCCAACACCTGAGGCTGACCGCCGTGGCCGTTGACGAGTACCAGCTTGCGGAACCCGGCCCGGTAGATGCCCTCGGCCATCTCCATAAGTATCGCCATCAGCGTTTGCGCCGAAAGGGTGATTGTTCCTGGAAAACGCCAGTGCTCATTTGACTTCCCGTAGTAAAGGGGGGGGAGCCCGTAAGCCGGAATCGCTGGATCTAGCTTGCCGAGCGCCTGACCTACGACCGCTGTGGCGATCGCAGCATCTACGACCAATGGCAAATGAGGCCCGTGTTGTTCCACCGCCCCAATCGGTTGAATGATTAAAGTATTGGCTTTGTCAGCGATCGCCGCGACCTGCTGCCAGCTCAGGTAAGGAAAAAAGCGATCAGGGGGTATATAAGTGTGCATTGTTTAAACAATCTAAAAGGGTGGGCTAAGCAAAGGCTAAAATGCAGATGTGATTTTACGCTTTCCGTAAGTTAGAACAGCAAGCGTCAGATAAGTCACCTACCATTTCATCTACCTCCCGGCAATTACCTATTTACGAGCTGAAGTTTATTGATTACCTTAAGCTAAGACATCTCATTTGATTAGAGGTTGAACCCCTCAACGTCCCGAGCGGTCTGCTTCACACTCCCTTTGCCAATTTGCTGAAACGGGTTTTGCCTGACGCGCTTCTAGTGAGCGTCCTCTGGTGGGGCGTCAGCACCCAAATCTTTGCTTACTTCCATCTCCTACTTTTTTGCAGCCTCTGGACTTAAATGAAAAACACTGCCTGTACCTTAGGCTTTCTAAAAAACTTCTCAGTAGGCGCTGTGGCCTCACTCTTGCCGGCAGCAGCGACAGCCGCACTGACCTCAGTCCAGCCGGTATTCGCGTCAGACCCAACAACAGCCTTCCGAGACAGTCCCAAAGTCGTCTTGGACGAAGCTTGGCAGCTCGTTTATCAAGAGTACGTAGATGCCGATTTCAATCGAGTCGATTGGCTAGGGGTCAGACAAACCCTGCTCAGCGGCGAATACACCTCTCAAGAGGCCGCCTACAGCGAACTGCGCCGAGCCCTGCGCCGCCTGGAAGATCCCTACACCCGTTTTCTCAACCCGGCCCAGTACGCTGCGCTCACCGAACAAACGGCGGGTGAGGTGACCGGTGTGGGTATCCGTCTGAAACAAGAGGACCGGGGCTTGGTCGTCTCTGGTGTGCTTGAAGCTTCCCCGGCCCAGTCAGCAGGTGTGAGAATCGGCGATACCGTTCTTGTGATTGACGGTCGCTCCAGCCGAGACTTGAGTGTCGAAGATGCCTCTCAGCTGATCCGAGGGGAAAGCGGCAGTCAAGTGACGCTGACCGTTCGCCGCCGAGACGGGCGTGAAGAAACCCTGATCTTGACGCGTGAAATCGTTTCAGTACCCACTGTCAGCTTTGAAATGCAGCAGCAGGGCAACGTGAAAGTCGGCTACATTCGCTTAGATGAGTTTAGTGCCCATGCCGCTGAACAAATGCGTAGCGCCATCGACACGCTCACAGCTCAGCAGGTTGAAGCCTTCGTGCTAGATCTGCGCGGCAACCCAGGCGGACTCTTAGAAGCCAGCATCGAAATCAGTCGAATGTGGTTGCCCCGAGGCAGTATCGTCCGCACGGTGGATAGAGATGGCCACAGTGAGGAGATCACGGCTAATCGCACGGCCATTACAGATCTCCCTTTAGCCGTGTTAGTCAATGGACAATCGGCTAGCTCTAGCGAGATCGTGACTGGCGCCCTAGGGGACAACGACCGTGCGGTCGTGGTCGGCAATCCTACCTTCGGTAAAGCCCTGGTGCAAAGTCTGCACGGCCTTTCTGATGGATCCGGACTCGCCGTCACGGTGGCTCATTACTACACGCCTAATGGCACCGACATCAGCAGCCGAGGGATTACGCCCGATGTAAACGTTACTCTAAGCGATCAGCAGAGTCGAGATTTGGCGACCAATCCGGCCCTGCGAGGAACCAGCGCCGACCCTCAGTTTGTGCGGGCGGTGGCGGCTATAGAGCCGGCTGTGCTGGCGCGGCGGCAAGATACGCCTGTGGTAGCAATCCCCGCGATTGTGCACCCATCTAGTCAGCTAGGTCGGCTCGATCCTTAGAAGCTGGGCACGATTGTAGGGTCGGGAATGGGGAATGGAAATAGGGAGTTAGTTAGAAGGGATTGTGCTGCGAGAAGACGTAGATGCGCTGCGTTTCTAGCTGCTGACATACGTTGCTCGGGGTGACGGCGTTCTCTCCGACTGTGGCCCAAGGGAAAACTTGCTGGTCGAGCCGCACTTTGAGCTGAGTGAAGGGATCGCTGCCCGCTGATACTAGGAATTCAAGCTGGTCGATGTCTGGCCAGCGGATGAGCTCGTCTAGAAGCGTGGCGATCGCCTCGACATAGGGATGACTGCTGTCTTTGTACCAGTGGGGATCAGCGATATCTGGCTGATCTAGCCCCAGGTGAGCGATCAGGGGCATCTGACCAAAGACGGCAACCGCGACCGAACGGGCTTCTTCTTGCAGCAGCAGGCCGCGTTCATGAGCCAGGCTGCGCAGCTTCTCTAGCTTTTCGTAGCGAGCTGTGACCAGATCAGTACCGGCAGTGCTTTCCTCTCGCCAGTGAATCGCCACAGTGACCAGGTAAGTTTGCAGCAGCAGATGACCCATCTTCTTCGCTTTGGTGGCTAGATAGCTGGCGTTGTAGGCAGTTGCTTCGATCAGCAGCGGCACCCGATCTACCATTTCGAGACCGTAGCCTTTCAGCCCTGCGATCTTGCGAGGATTGTTGGTAATCAGGCGAAACTGGACCACGCCCAAATCCATCAAAATCTGAGCGCCCATGCCATAGTTGCGCTGGTCGACCGGCAGTCCCAGGCGCTCGTTGGCTTCGACCGTGTCTAGCCCCATATCCTGCAAAGAGTAAGCCTTGAGCTTATTTACCAGACCGATTCCGCGCCCTTCCTGCCGCAGGTAGACGACTACCCCTTTGCCCGCATTCTCGATCATCTTGAGTGTGGCCTGGAGCTGCATCCGGCAGTCGCAGCGCATCGACCCGAGGGCGTCTCCGGTCAGGCACTCAGAATGCATCCGCACCATGATCGGCTCGTCTTTAAACGTGGCCGGATCGCCCTTCACTAGTGCCAGATGTTCAGAGCCATCAAGAGAATTGCGATAGGCGTATACCTGAAAATTGCCAAACTTGGTGGGCATGGCCGCGACTGCCTCGCGTTTCACAAAGCGCTCATGCCTGAGGCGATAGCTGATCAAGTCGGCAATGCTAATCAGCTTTAAATTGTGGCGCTGGGCATAGCCGACAAGATCGGGCAGCCGCGCCATCGAGCCGTCGGAATTGGAAATTTCGCAGATCACGCCCGCTGGATAGAGCCCGGCGAGGCGAGCCAAATCCACCCCGGCTTCGGTATGGCCTGCGCGCTTGAGCACGCCGCCTTCTTTGGCCCGCAGCGGAAAAATATGTCCCGGTCGCCGCAAATCTTTGGGCTCAGTCTTGGCATTGATCGCGACCTGAATAGTTCGGGCCCGGTCTTCTGCTGAAATACCGGTGGTGACGCCCCACTCCAGCGTGGCATCAATACTGACGGTAAAGGCGGTCTGCTCGTTCTCATCTTCAAACGGGCTGCTGGTGACCATCAGCGGCAAGTCTAGCTGGTCGAGGCGATCGCCCGTCATCGCCAGACAGATCAGCCCTCTCGCTTCAACCGCCATAAAGTTGATCAGGTCAGGGGTGGCAAACTGCGCGGCGCAGATCACATCGCCCTCATTTTCCCGATTTTCATCATCGACGACGACGATTGCTCGACCTGCGGCCAAATCAGCCAGGGCATCGGCAATTGGATCAAAGCTGAACGCCAAGTTTTTAGAGGGTTCTGGCTGTTTAGCCTGCGCTTCGAAGCGGTCTTCATCGGGGTCTGTATCACGGTTCCAAGAGGCGGCGTTAACCACAAGCATTCCTTACACAATCGAGGGCATATTTACCTTCCGATTGTATCGCTTGGCTTGAAATCATGAGCTGAGCGGGAGACTTGGGGAAGCTCGACGCTGCACTATTCTGGACTCTCAGACGGCAGTCCCCAGACAATTCTCTTCTGATTGGGATAGGCCAGTCCGCTTTGTTCTTGCATGATTTGCGCCGCCTGAGCCGGATCAAAGTTGCGGTTGAACTGTGATCGCAGTTCGGCATTTTCCTGCTCGGCAACTTGCAGAGTCGCTTGCAGGGTATCGAGCTCCTGCTGCTGCGTCTGATAGTAGGGAACCAGCTTGGCAATCGTGGTCGTTGCAACCGTCGCGAGCAGCAGGTTGACCGTTAGCTTGACCGATGACTCAAAGGCGATCGCCCGTCGCGCTCCGGCATGAGGGGTGCGCGTAGAACGATAGGCCCGTTTGGGTTTTGTAGGGAATGTCGAAACGGAGTTAGAAGCGATTGTCGCTGAAGGCTGACGAGCGGAGACGGAAGGTGTAACTAAAGACTTAGCAGCATTCATAAAGCGAGAATCACCCAAATAGCGAGCTGATTGTAGTTGGCTAGGAGCAATACGACACCCGTAGAATTACGGTTCGCTGAATGCTCGCATACATTATGAATGGATTTCTAAAACTTGCAAGTCCTCCCAAGGTTTTTTTGCATTTTTGGGGAGCACTTTCTCGGTATCTACCCAAGCATAAGAGTTTAAGCCCACAGGTTCAAAAAAAATCCTGGCTATGCCAGCAATGGCTGTAACCAGGAAAACTTAGCTTTAAATGAGCTAACCTTATGACTGCTTTCTACCGGCAGGGTTTTGAGCTGTGGGTAGGCGTCATCGTTCTTTAGATAGGGTTATTTGGATACTAGTCTTCTGACAGTGGTCTTCTGACAGTGGTCCTCTGACAGTGTTATTTGTACAGTTCAGTGGCCAATCGGAGTGCCAAGAATCCTGGAACTAAAGCGAAGGCTAGGGCCACGAAAATCTGAGTATCTGACAAAGTCATAGCGGTTACTCTCCTTAGAATGATGCCGAAGAAAATTACATATCTGCATAAATTGTTGACTAAAGTGGTGACAATGTCCCGTCTTTAGTAACTAAGCGTTACACATTACCCTATGGCATCGCCCATGTCAGCCTGGTGGAGAGCCTGTCGTAAGCTGCTTGAGCAGCTGCCCTTCACCACGAACAGGTCCCCAAGCGTCTCCGTGCCAAATATATTTAGATATTTAGTAGAATATAGCGATAATGGTTCCAAACACACTCGACAGTAACCCCGAACGAATTCCGCTCAGTCGGACTAGCCTTGATCGCAGGCTGATTCGTATTCAGCGAGATGTCTTAAAAATGGGCGCTCTCGTTGAGAATTCTTGCTTGCTGGCTCGCGAGGCCCTGTGCAGTCGGGACTTAAATGCCGCGAGAAAGATTCCGATCCAGGACAAGCAAATCGACGCGCTCTACCGCCAAATCGAAGTCGACTGTACCAATCTTTTAGGGCTTGAAGCGCCGGTTACTCAAGATTTGCGCCTGGTCAGTGCTTTTATGCAGATGGTGCGCGACTTAGAGCGGATTGGTGACTACACCAAGAGCATTAGCAATTCGGCGATCAAGCTGTTTCCTCATCCTATCCCTGACTGTATGGATGAGATCGAGACGATGTCAGATCGCTCCCGGTCGATGGTGGCGCTGTGCTTGCGATCGCTCTCCGAACTTGACCCCGAGGCCGGTCGCAGCATCAAGCAAAAAGACGATGTTGTCGACGATGACTATGAAAGGCTATACAACCGGCTCGTCAATACCCCCTATGTCTCCGGTTCGGTAGAGCCGACTGTGTTACTGGTGCTGGTAATTCGAGCCCTGGAACGCATTGCCGACCATGCCACTAATGTCGGTAGACGGGTTACCTACGTAGTCACTGGTGAACGCTTCTAAAATACAGACAAAAAGGTCAGCAAAAAGAAAACATTTGACAGTACTCTACCTATTGCGGAAACATAAGAAGGCTGTGAGTTAAAAACGAGCTGATTGTTAGCTTAAGCTGAGTGTCTTAAACGCAGATACTCGTTAGCTGATATGGTTGAAAGCTCTTAGCGGCTAATTTTTCTGGCGCACTTTAAGCTTCTACATCGCGGTCACAAAAAGGCTCCAAAAAATCCAGCGCATCACAAGTTAAGCACGCCTGCTATCAGCATTGACAAATGGACAATGGCCAACTGCCGATAGAGCTGACCCCATCTGCTGTCCGCTTCTGTGCCTGGGTGTTATTCAACTTCGGTATTTGTCAGATAGTTGTTGAGTTTTCGTACACTGACTCTTCTCAAAATTTAGGGATTCAATTCAAGGATTCATCGCTACATGGAATTTTCGATCGCGTCGCTTTTAGCCAATTTTTCAGATGATAAGTTGGTTACGGTTAAAACCCTAGAAAAAAAGCTGAACTGTACGAGCAACCCCTGTGCTCAAGACTTACAGATCGCCCTGGATGCGCTTGAACGCGTTGAGGTATTGGAGAAGTCGCGAGGCAAGTATCGTCGGCTCGAAGAAGAGGATGTGGTTGAAGGCAAGCTGCGATGCTCTAGTAAGGGCTTTTGTTTTGCTATCCAAGACGAAGAGGGGGCCGCTGATATCTATGTGCGAGAAAGCCAGCTAAATACGGCTTGGAACGGCGATCGCGTTCTGGTCAAAGTCACCAAAGATGGCAGTCCCCGCCGCAGCCCTGAAGGCGAGGTCAAACTGATTTTAGAGCGAGCCAATGCTTCAGTACTCTCTAAAGTCAAGGCAGAATCCACCGATGGGATGACCCATTTCAAGGCGGTTCCTCTAGACGACCGACTGCTCTTTGAGCTGGATATTACCGAGAGCCAGGCAGACCTCTCAGAGGCCATCGACCATCTGATTCACGTCGAGATTACCCGCTATCCGCTAGCCCAGATGCCGCCGCAGGGCAAGGTTGCTCGTGTGCTTGGCAGTGACGCCGAAGACGCTGCCGATATTGACATCGTCTACTGCAAACACGACCTGCCACAGAACTTTCAGGAAGATGTGTTCATTGCGGCGCGGGGTCTCCCGAACCGGGTGCGAAAGGCCGATACCAAGGGACGGCTGGACCTGCGCGGACAAAACACCATTACGATTGATGGGCCAAACCCAAAAGTGGTTGATGACGCTCTAAGTCTGGAAATCAACGGCGAGGGCTATCGCCGGTTAGGTGTCCATATTGCCGACGTTGCGCACTACGTTCAGCCGAATGAACCCATTGATCGTGAGGCCAGACGGCGCGGTACAGCGGTGTACCTGGGCGACGAAGTCGTATCCATGCTGCCGCCACCCTTGCCGAATGCGCTATGCTCCTTGGTTCCTGGCAAAGACCGACTGGCTATCTCAGTGCTGATCACGCTGGACGACGATGGTCAGGTGCTTGAATACGAAATTCAGCCCAGCGTCATTCAAGTCGACC
This sequence comes from Phormidesmis sp., assembly GCA_049646425.1. GTDB lineage: Bacteria > Cyanobacteriota > Cyanobacteriia > Phormidesmidales > Phormidesmidaceae > Phormidesmis. The sequence continues at coordinate 11,860 of JBARVU010000134.1, forward strand.
ATCAGCTCAACTATGAACAGGTTCAGGGAATCTTGGCGCGAGAAGATGACGAGGAGCTGGAAAAGCTGGGTATCAGCCCAGATGATTTAGAAGAATTTGAGTCGGTTTTCGATCTGCTCGATAGCCTTTTTCAGCTTTCGCAGGAGGTCAAACAGTGCCGTCATGAGCGCGGATCTTTTGAGCTCAACCTGCCCGATCACATGTTTCCGCCGGAGGCAGAAGAACTCGCCGAGTACCTCTCGCCCAAATTTCAATATGATGACGAAGGCGCCTTGGGGGCCATGGCAGTTTCGGCTCAGATGCCGACCCGAATTGTGGTGACGGAGTTTATGCTGCTGGTCAATCAGCTCGTTGCCAAGCATATGAAAGAGCTAGACATTCCGGGGCTATATCGCATCCACCGTCAGCCCGATCTAAACGATGTGCAGGAACTGATCAAGCTAGCGAACAATATGGGTCTTGATCTGAAGCTGGAGAATGAGGAGGAAGTGCATTCTCGCGACTATCGCAACTTTACAGAGCAGTTTGCCGCGTCCAAGGCCGAAAAGGTGCTGACCTACCTGCTGCTAGCGACGCTAAAACCGGCTGCTTACAGTGCCCAGCCCGGTCCCCACTTCGGCTTAGCGCTTGACGATGCCTACACCCATTTTGCATCGCCGGTTCGCCGTTATGCCGATCTGCTGGTGCATCGGCTGCTTCATGCGGTGTTTGAGCATGGCCGCGATCGCCGCTCCACTCGCTCCAAAGACCGCGTCGACTTACGTCATAGCTCCTGTCATGGCAAAATCAACTGGAGCGTGCTGCCGCCTGCTATTCAGCAGGAAATGGAAGAGCAGCTAGCGCGCGCACCCATTAAGCTGACCGAACGAGAGCGCTTAGCTCAAGATGCCGAGTCGGATCTCGAAGGGCTCAAAAAGGCCGCCTTTATGCAGGCTCATACAGGTGAGGTGTTCCAGGGACTGATTACCGGCGTCCAATCCTACGGGTTCTTTGTAGAACTGGAAAAACTGCTGGTAGAGGGCTTGGTGCATGTGAGCTCGCTAAAGGACGATTGGTACGAGTATCGTTCCCGGCAGCAAAAGCTGGTAGGCCGCAAAAACCGGCAGCAGTATCGGCTGGGCGACCCGGTTGAAGTCCAGGTCAAAAGCGTGGATTATTACCGTCAGCAGATTGATCTGGTCGCTGTCGGCGGCGGTAGTGAGGCGACCGACGATGACGATGACGAAACCAGCGGTGAAGATTTTGATCGCGAAGAAGAATAGATGGGTGACCGTTAAAAAGTGATCGCAAACCATCACAGTGTAGATAAGACCGCAGACAAAACTGTAGACTCCACCGCGCCCTCGATCGCGCCCGTCTCCCCCCCGGCTGAACCAATTATCTTAGGGGTCAGCGGCGCCTCCGGGCTAATCTATGCGGTGCGATCACTCAAACACCTACTCACCGCTGGCTACACGGTCGATTTGGTGGCGTCGCGCGCCTCTCACCAGGTGTGGCTTAAAGAAGACGGGGTGCAGATGCCCACCAACCCGGCGCAGCAGGCTCACTTCTGGCGATCTCAAGCCGGTGTCGCCACCAGCGGGGTGCTGCGCTGTCATGCCTCGGGGAATGTTGGGGCTAGCATTGCCAGCGGTTCGTTTAGAGCGCTGGGCATGGTGATTATGCCTTGCAGTATGAGTACTGTCGGCAAGCTGGCAGCGGGCCTCAGCTCAGACCTATTAGAGCGGGCAGCAGATGTGCAGATAAAAGAAGGGCGATCGCTGATTATCGTCCCCCGAGAAACGCCTCTTAGCCTGATTCACCTGCGTAACCTGACGACCCTGGCTGAAGCAGGCGCTCGCATTGTTCCGGCTATCCCTGCTTGGTACCATCACCCGCAGTCCATTGACGATCTCGTGGACTTTGTGGTGGCCCGAGCTCTCGATCAGCTTGCGATAGACTGTGTACCATTACGCCGATGGGAAGGAAAATAGAAGAAGGTACTCAACCATGATCCGAGTAATTATCCTGCTGTTGATTTTGGCTGCGCTAGTCATTCTGGCGGTTCAAAACTTTTCGACCTCTGTCGCGCTGGTCATTTTGAGTGGTAAAACGGCAGCCATTCCCTTCGGGCTGTTGCTGGCAGGCGCAGTCGGTATGGGAGCGCTGATTAGCCTGATTTTGTATGGCTTAGTGGGTCTGCGGCGATCGCCCGAGAGCAAATATCGTCCGCTGGGCAGACGGGTACCCTATCCGGAGAGTCCTGGCGATACCTCCCTGCCCTCATCGAGTCCGCCCTACCAACCCCCCTCCACTTACGGTAGCTCTTCTGCTTTTGTCAGTGCGCCGGTCACGCCGCAGGATGCTGTCGGTAGCCCACCGGCTACAGAGTATCCGGGCGTTCCTCAAGACGCTACCTATCGGCCTTCCCAGCCACCACCGCCACCGCCTGAAAAAAAAAAGAGCCCCCCCCAAAGTGAATCTGACCGCGACAGTAGCGGGGGCGACTGGGGTGAACTGCGGACGGCGGCGCAGCGCGATAGCTGGGATACCGAGGGCGGCAATGCGGCGGCTGACAGCAGTCAGAAGCGCGGCCTGTTTGACTTTATTCGGCCCGGTAGTGGTGGCGGCAATCCTGACCGGTTAACGGATGATATCGCCACCGGTTGGGATGAAGCGCCTGCTCAGTCGGAGTATTCTTCTGATGATCACAGTCGCTATGACCCTGGTTACGACGACGGGCTGGATCGAGGCTGGGAGCGCTTTGATAGCTACGACGAAGCGCCGCCGCCTGTGACGGAAAATCCTGCCTACGAAAGGCGGGTGTATCAAGATGGCCTTTATGGGGCTGACGAATTCTTTGAGGAACCGGCTTACGCAGACGAAAATCGACCGGGCGAAATTGGCCCCGACGGCGTCTATGAGGCAGACTACCGGGTAATCATCCCCCCCTCTCAACCTTTGGATGACGATTTGGATGATGAGGACGACGAGGGTGAAAAATACTCTTCGTAGGGCTGTATGGCAGTATCGCGCACCGCTAGAAGCGTTGCGATATCAGTAACTGCTCTACCCACACATCAATTCGTCGCTATCCTATTAGGCAGTGCACGACTACAACACTACGCAATGGATTCGTCGGCTGGCCCTGTCCAACAACGCTATACCGCAGGCGGCTGTATCCTCGATGTCACGTCACAGCCCTCAGCCCTGTCGCAGTGGTACCCTCGGCCCGTCGCTCAGGCACTCGTATTCAAACTATGGTTAGAGACGTCCCCCAATGCTGTAGAAGATCAGCAGGCGTCTCCTGCTCTGGTGGCTGAGGGCGATCGCGAATTGCTTCAGGCGATCACTCGCTACATTGCCCAGCAAACCCGCCGTGCGCTTACCCCTGCTTATCTTAACGACAGGCCAACTGGCACTTCATCGCCGGGTACTTCATCGCTTAGCGTGCTCGCCCCTTGTCCGCCTGGTTTTCGCGTGCAGCCGCCGCTGAGCTATCTACAGCTATGCGATCTCACCGCTGTTTTAAATCAGTACGAGCAGGCGACCCATCTGCTGCCAGTGCCGCTGACATTCAGCGATACTGCCAGCCGAGCCAGGGGGAGCTTGATAACATTTCCGG
>JBARVU010000135.1:0-2609 GCA_049646425.1 Phormidesmis sp.
GCCAAGGGGCTGTGTGCGATCGCGCTAGCCGGGCGCAGTCCTCGTATTCGGGCTGAATATTGAGCACCTCCCCGCCCTCATAGGCCCTGGCGACTTTGGTCGTCACCTCACCGTAGGCTGTCGTTACCGTTACCATCTCCCGTCTCAGTACCGATCGCTGCTGCTGAGTGTGCCGAATTCCCAGCGTCGTCGTCTCCCTGAACAGTAATGCTTCACAGGCGGCGGCATCGGCAGGATGAGTCAGCACCGTTAGCAGCGTTCCGAGCCGATTTTTTTTCATCGCCACCGCTTGCGTAAAGACATCGAGCGCGCCCACAGCAAACAGTCGCTCAAAGACATAGCCAATCGCCTGAGGTGAGATATCGTCCAGCTGAGTTTGCAGTTCGATGATCGTTTCTGTTTTTGGCGCTGCTGGTACAGGCGCTGTCCGAACTGCGGCGGCTGACACTGCTGTCGCCTGCTGAGGCACCGGCAGGGCTTCTACAGTGCCGATCCAAAGGCGCAGAATATTGGGCAGAGCAAGCTGTCGCCCGCCCGCTCCTAACCCGACTGTATGCAGCCGAAAGGGGGGCGGCGAGCCGAATGACTCGGCCAGTGCAGCAGCGATCGCACAGCCTGTGGGCGTCACCAGCTCTCGCTCAATCCCATTGCTATACACCGGTATATGAGCGCTGGCCATCATTCTGAGCACCGCCGGTACCGGTACTGGCAACAGCCCATGCGCACACCGCACCGTTCCGCTCCCGGTGGGCAGCGGTGAACAGACCAAGCTATCAATCTCTAGCCAGTTGAGTCCTAAGCACGTTCCGACAATATCGACAATCGCATCGGTCGCCCCCACTTCGTGAAAGTGAACCTGCTGAGGCGCAATGCCATGGACGGCTGCTTCTGCCTCAGCCAGCAGCTGAAACACCGCCAAACTCCAAGCCGTTACCCGTTCAGGCAAATCGGCCTGCCGAATGAGCCGCTCAATCTCAGGCAGGCGCCGCCCCCCGTGTTGATGAGGGGACACTTCCGGCTGAGTAGCGTCATGACTATAGCTGTGCGGATGGTCGTCGTGGACGTGCCCGCTGGGCTCATGGGCGTCGTTACCCTGTTTGTCAGGGGCAGCGGAGTGAGTATGACCGGTCAACGCTACATGTACTCGGGTAGCGGTTTGCTGATTGCGCAGCACCGACTCAGCGCGCAGGTGAAACTCATTAGCAATTCTTAAACGGGCCAGATTGTCTTGCAAATAGCTGAGTGGGACACCCGCATTGACCAGCGCGCCCAAACACATATCGCCCGCAATTCCAGTCGGACAGTCTAAGTAGGCTAACGTTTTCATAAGTATTTAGCCGCAGGAGAAAAACCCCTTCCATTCAAAGAGAAAATGGTATCAGGTATTAGCACTATCAATCGTACCAATACACCTTTTGATATCTCTGTATTATGGCCGCAGCCACGCTTTATAAAATTCACCCCAAATCGCCTCAGCCCCGCAAAATCCAGGCTGTGCGCGACGCCCTCAAACAGGGTGCGGTGATGCTGTATCCCACCGACACGGTATACGCCATTGGCTGTGATCTCAACGCTAAGAACGCGATTAAGCGCGTCCGCCAGCTCAAGCAAATTACCAACGACAAACCCCTGACTTTCTTGTGTTCTTCGCTATCGAACATCGCTAGCTATTCCCACGTCAGCGATTCGGCCTATCGGATCATCAAGCACCTGATTCCTGGCCCCTATACGTTCTTACTCCCAGCAACCAAGTCAGTGCCGCGCCTGGTGATGAACCCTAAGCGCCGCACCAGCGGTATTCGAGTGCCTAAAAGCCTGCTCTGCACGACGCTGCTCGAAGCCCTGGATAATCCCATCATTTCCACGTCGGCTTTATCAATTGCTCGTAATTCATCTGGAGATGATATTGAAGCTTTATCGAAAGCCGAGTTGTTTGACCGGATGGAAAAGCAAGTAGATGTAATCTTAGACAGTGATGCTGAACTTGGGTATCAGGTGTCTACGATTTTAGACCTGACCGGTGACTATCCTCAGATCACCCGTCAGGGACTTGGCTGGCAAGCCGCCGTTGAATGGGGCGCAGAGCTGACGTAGGCCCTTCAAACTAGATCAAAAGTTAAGCCCACCCAACGATAGGCCCTTTGGGCAACTGTCACAGGGGGTTAATAGGGGGTTCATGCCCCTCAGACCTTTTCTCTGACTACCCTTTAGAATGTCACAACCTTTACCTGTCAAAGGTCTCAGGTTCGGCTACGAGAGTTTAGCTCAAGGCCCTGCTAAGCGAGATTCTGCTGACTTGTGCCAGTTGATTGGGAGACTGCCACACCTATTATGAGTGATCGGATTCATCTTTTCTAAAGTGAACCTGTCGAGTTCGAACCTGCCAACGACCTGCGCATCACCGAGAAGCCTTATGAATCCATCTACTCTTTTCAACTCGCTGCCCGACAAGTCTCTATCCAACGTTACTTTTTATACTACGGGCCATCAGCCGCCCCGTCCGGATACAACCCTTCAACAGCCACCTATCTCAGATTCAGTCAACCCATTCGCCGCAGCCTCTGAAGTAGAGCCCGACAGCAGCGCAGCCGCCCTGGCTGAAGGTGATG
>JBARVU010000136.1:0-20392 GCA_049646425.1 Phormidesmis sp.
GCCCAACGGTTTGATCGCGCAGCTGAGCCCCCACCGTCTGAAGATCAATCTGTAGATTCCAGCGCTCTAAGGACTGCTCTAGCGCTTCTACGCGAGGCGTTAGCGACGTCAAGAAGGCAGCGAGGTTATCGATCAGCGGCTGCCCTTGAGCAATCACGACTAAGCCAATAGTGATAACAATGCTGCTGATCAGAGCCAGGGCGACGATGAACACTGCGATCGCCGCCACATTATGAGGGACAAATCGACTCAGCCAGCGCACCGGGTGGCTCAGCAAAAAGGCCAGGATCGTCGAGCAGGTAAACACGACAACAACAATTTCAAAATATTCTAAAACCTCAACAGCCGCCCAGCTACAGGCAAACAGCAACAGATACCTTACCAAAGCGGAGGTGCTTAAATAGTTCCAGAGCGGATGGCTTTGCATAGGGCATGGTTATCCAGGAGGGTCGGAAGCTAGCGTGTCCTGCACCAGCACGTAGGGCTGCACAATTAGCGAGGCAAAGCGCTTGTTATGACTGCTCCAAAGCGCGAGCTGCTCGGCATTTGGCTTACCGATGAGCTGCTCTGAGATCCAGCGCTCTACGGCTTGGGTATTGTCGGCGGCGATCGCTGCTCCCACTGCCGCCAAATCTAAATCGGGATTCACCACGATCACCGCATCCCTCTGCACATGGGGCTTCAGCCATTCCCACTGTACCGACCCGACCATACTTTTCAACTCTGCGCGTAAATCCTCTGACATGAATACTCTTAAATTCTTGACCTGCCTCACACAGCATTTTACCGTGCTAGCGCCCAAGGTCGTGCAGGGCGTGAATTTCGTCGGTGCAGCGCTGGGTGATCGCCTGTAGCTCAGCTTTATTGGTCGTCGGAGGAGGCTCGATGAGGGTGCCCACTCGCACGGTTACCGGTGTAGGTCGGGGCCAAGCCGAGCCCTTCCGTAAGATTTTCTCTGTGCCCCATAGGCTCACGGGCAGTAGCGGTGCCTGCGCTTTGGCGGCAATCAGCGCTGCCCCTAGCTTAGGCGAAGAAACCCGACCGTCGGGCGTGCGCACTCCGCCTACAAAGATGCCGACCGCCCAGCCGTTTTCTAGCTGCTGGAGCGCGGCTCGAATGGCGCTCCGATCAGCCGAGCCGCGCTTCACAGGGTACGCGCCATAGGCTCGAATGGCCGGGGCTAATACGGGCACTTTAAACAGCGATTCCTTAGCCATAAAGGACACCGGTCGCCGCAGACAGCTAGAGAGCACCGGCGGATCGAAGTAGCTAGCATGGTTAGCGACCACGACCAGCGGCCCATTTTTCGGCACCTGTTTGGCTCCATAAGTACGACCACGCAGGTAGCCGTGCAGCATCGGGCTCACCACCGACCACTTAAATAGGTGATAGAGCGCAAGGCTGACAAAGGGTTCACGATTTTGAGCCATCCGGGTCACCACAGAACTGCTCAAATCTTTGCATATTTTCTGACCCTAGTCGCCATCTCTGATCCTCCGCTGATCAGAGTCGGGAGATCTTCCTATTTCATTTCCTTGGGTTCTGAGATGTGTTCGATGTCAATCGTTCTCTAAGGCTGCCTGGCCTGTCTTTCTGGCAGCTTCAATCTGAACATCTGTTACGCTAGCCTCGACCATGAAATTACCCGTATAGATCGTGGGCATCTGCACATTTCTTTTCATTTTAAGCCAATGCTTTTGGTTAAACCCTAAACATATTGGCAACAGAGTGCTCCACTATCATTGAGCCTGACTAGCTGCATTGAGCCTGACTAGCTGCGGCTCACTGGTTTACACTGGATGCGCCTCCCAAAATCGCGGTTTGATGAGCAAAAACTGGGCTATCTGCATTGGTATCAATCACTACTACAATTTGCAGCCGCTGAAATATGCCGTGCAGGACGCCTCGTCAGTTCGTGATTTCTTTGTGGATGAGGTCAAGTTTGAGAGGGTTTACTACTTTGCTGACGATTCGCCGCCGATTGAGACATCGAGAGGAGAAATGCGATCGCTCCCCACTTACGCCAATCTCAAGCGCTTTTTCCGCGAATGGTTTCAATTTGAGTCACTGAGCGTCGGCGACAACTTCTGGTTCTTCTTCGCGGGTCACGGTGAAATTCATGATGACCATGACTATCTGCTGCCGATTGATGTAGACCCTGGTGACATTGAGGGGACGGCGCTGCGGATGAGCGATATTGCCGACTCGCTGCGGAACTGTGGGGCGGACAATACGGTTTTGCTAGTGGATGCTTGTCGCGATCGCGGCAAAAGAGGTCGGGGCTTCGGCGTAGAAGCGCAGCGAGGCTTAGTCACCATTTATTCTTGCAGCCCGCACAAGTCGTCTTACGAAATTGAAGACTTGCAGCATGGAGCGTTTACCTACGCGCTGTTAGAAGGACTGCGATTGCAAGGAGCTAATAACTGCGCCACCGTTGAGCGATTGGATCAATATCTGTGTGCTCAGGTGCCTGCTTTGAACGAGCGCTATGGCAAGCCGCCGCAGATGCCGCGTACTTCGGTTGAGCCGATTTCTAAAAATCATTTGATTTTGCTGCCGCAGCAGGCGACGAGATTGCAGGATGTGCAGATGCTAAAGATTGACGCTTACAGAATTGAGCATGAGGATTTAGATTTTGCGCAGCAGCTTTGGGTGCGGGTGCTGGCGGCTTCTCCAGCGGATTCGGATGCGATCGCTGCCATCGGACGTATCGCCATCAAGCAACAGGCCCAGCAGTCTCCTGGCTCATCCTTGCCTCTAACTGCCGGTAGCCGTAGGATTGATGCCCCGGTCTCGGCAGCACCGCCGATCCCACCAGTGCCCACCTTCAGCTTTGAAGTAGTGACGGTCGATGCAAAAGGAACCGTCAACAGCAGAGAAACGCGGCAGGCAGAATATCGACGGGAAGCGCTGGCCCAAGGCGTTGAGTTAGAGATGGTCGCTATTCCTGGCGGCACCTTTAGGATGGGGTCAGCCGATGGCCAGGGCGATGATGACGAAAGACCGCAGCACTCAGTGAGGGTTGGGCCGTTTCTGATGGGGAAGTATCCGGTGACTCAGGCTCAGTGGAGAGCGATCGCTGCCTTACCAAGAGACGAGAGCGACTTAGACGCTGACCCTTCATATTTCAAAGGCGCTCATCGCCCAGTTGAGCAAGTTAGCTGGGATGACGCTGTCGAGTTCTGCAAACGATTATCCAAGCACATGGGCCGAGAATACCGACTGCCTAGCGAAGCAGAATGGGAATACGCTTGTCGCGCCGGGACGACAACGCCCTTTCATTTTGGGGAAACTATCACTACCGATTTGGCCAACTATCGCGGAACGGATCGGGAATATCAAGGCACAACTTATCCTGGGTTTTACGGGCAGGGGCCAAGGGGTGAGTACAGAGAACAAACGACGAATGTTGAAAATTTTAGTCATGCCAATGCCTTTGGCCTATACGACATGCACGGCAATGTGTGGGAATGGTGCCTAGATCATTGGCATGACAATTACACTGGCGCACCCACTGATGGCAGTGCCTGGTTATCTAGTGACGAAAACGCTAGAAGGCTGCTGCGGGGCGGTTCCTGGTTCGACGACCCAGACAACTGCCGCTCGGCCTATCGCTTCAGGTACGCGCGCGACGGCAGGTACCTCGACGTCGGTTTTCGAGTTGTCTGCGCGGCCTCGTGGACTCTTCCGTAACCCTTTGCTCTCTTGCGCAGGAGACAGGAGGCAGTGGACAGGAGACAGGAGTCGGGAGGCAGGGGACAAAAGGTTGAGTATGGTTTCGTGTCTTTTGCTCCGCTGGGAATTCTAAGCTTGAGAACTCCGAGCTAGTTTCCTATGCCTCTTTCCCCTGCAAAAAACTTCTACGATCTAATTGTTTGGCAAAAAGCTCATCAGTTCGTCCTATCTGTTTATTCTTTCACTGAACAGTTCCCAAAAACGGAGACATACGGACTGACCTCCCAACTCAGGCGAGCCGCCGTCTCTGTTCCCGCTAATATTGCTGAGGGTTTCAAGAAGCAGTCAAATCTTGACAAAGCCCGTTTCCTCAACATTTCACAGGGTTCGCTAGAAGAATGTCGCTATTATCTGATTCTGGCTCGCGATCTTGATTATGGTGACAGCAAAAATTTGATGGTGAAACTCGAAGAAGTCAGTAAGTTGCTGTATGCGTATAGGCGGGGAACGCGAGAGGGGGTAGGCAGTAGGTAGTAGGCAGTAGGTAGTAGGCAGTAGGCAGTAGGCAATAAAGCAGTAGGGCAGTGGGTCAGCAATTCTAAGTTTCAGACTACGGACACTCGAAATCCTTGATTTGCCGTTCGCCTCTAATCATGACCAAATTTGACTAGCAAGTCTGAGCGGCTGAAACCCAGTACTTCGTTCCTCGCTAAGGCAAAATGTATGTCTGTAATTTGGAATTTCTGGCGATGGGCAGTAACCGAATACAGCACTTCTCTCCCGCCTCCCGCCTCCCGCTACTGTCTCCTGCCTCCTGCTTCCTGTCTCCTGTCTCCTGCTCACTACTCACATCACATCCTCCGTCGCAACAAGCTCATTGCCTCCCCTTGTGCTGATGTGACAATGAGCTGCTCGCCGACTGCCGTCAGCGGGCTCCACAGTACCGGCTCAGCGTAGTTGAGAAGGTATAGCTGATGGATAGCCTGCCGAATCGCACCGGGGCTGCCTAGCAAAATGTGGCGCAGTTCTGCTCGCGGCGGGTGGCTACTAGAACCAGGCGGTGGGCTAGTCGGGGTTGAGGTCAGCAGAGCAAGTTCGCCCTGGCTAGGGCTCTGACTGCTGCTCTGACTGGCAGTGGACAGATCAATGGGCAAAGCGCTAGCGAGATAAGCTGTGGGTTTCATGGGGGGTCTCTTCGAGGTTTGGGTGGAAGAAAACCCAAAATTTAGCCACCCCAACTTGCCAAGAGTCAGGGTGGCTATGGCATGATGAACCACAACCGCCTTGCTGCTTGCGTCAGCGAGGGGGCGAGCTGGCGGTGATTGTTTGTACCAATCATCGTCAGCGGCTGCTAAATTTTTGGGCAGGTAGCTATTACGAACGTGCAACAGCTATAACAGCCAGCGTATCAGTCTGGTTTTCCTAGCGTCAACTATTTTTGACAGGGAACCTTGGCAATTTACGCAGACGCAGCGCAATCCCAAACAGAGTATTCTACGAGGTGTTCTGATGACGACCGACATGACCGATGAAAATACGCTTTGGATTGTGGCTGACGCAGAAGTTGTTGAAGAAACTGTCGAGATAGATGGCCGACGGTCGGGCGGCGATACGGGCGGCGGGTTTGGGCCTCCTCGCCGGGTATTTGAAGCTGAAAAAACGGTGGGTCGGCGATCGCGTCTCCCCATCTCTGCTGACAAAGTAAAAGCCCAAATGCAAAGCATGATTGCGATTGTGAATGATCTGTTCGATCAGGCAACCCCTCGCCCTGGCCTTCGGCTCAACGAAGTCGAACTTTCCGTCGAAATCAACGCCGAAGGCAAAGTCAGCCTGATCGGCAGCGGCGGAAAATTTGGCAGCAAAGGTGGCATCACCCTAAAATTCGTCCGCCCACCTGAATAGATTTTCCTGTGCTCACCTGCTGAAACCTCTGTGCTGATACCCTCATGAAAACGACGATTGTATTAGAAGAAGCGTTGCTTAAGTCCGCTAAGCAACACGCACTCGCCACACAGAGAACGCTGACACAGCTAATTCAGGACGCGCTGATACGTTTGATAGAAGAAGAGCGAAACGCGGCTTTGCCTCGCACGGTAGAGCTGCCAACTTTTCGCGGTGATGGCACTTACCCCGGCATAGACATCAATAGCAATGCGAGCTTACAAGACCATATGAAGCTATCTGGATAATTTTATCTATGCGCTTGCTCTTTAGCCGTGATCCCGTCAAAATTGAAGCGTTCTATTGGGCTGAATTCTGAGCTGTGGCTAGGAACTGGGCGATTACGGTTGGTATAAACGAATATCCGTATTTGCGATCGCTCCAATACGCCACTCGCGACGCCGATGCCATGCGTCAACTTTTCTTAGGCGAACTCGGCTTCCAGCAGGTCTATCACTTTACCGACACCAGCCCGCCCATTCCTCAAGACTACGGCCCTGACCAAAGTTCTCAGCCGACGTACACTACGCTGAGACGCTTTTTGAATAAGCGATTTGAGACGCCGTTTCTGGGCGATGGCGATAATCTGTGGTTCTTTTTCGCGGGGCATGGCATTCGGCATGAGCAGACTGACTATTTGATGCCGTTGGATGGCGATCGCGCTGACCTGCAAAATTCAGCTATTCCCATCCACTTCATCGCCAACCGCCTGCGCAACAGCGGAGCCGACAACGTTATTTTGCTGATCGACGCCTGCCGCAGCTACGAGGGTCGCCGAGATGGTATCGGGCTTGGGTTAGAAAAACAGCAGGGTGTAATTACGCTATTTTCCTGTAGCCCCGAAGAATCTTCTTACGAAATACAAGAACTTCAGCAAGGCGCGTTTACCCATGTATTGTTACAAAGCTTGCGCTTGCAGGGAGAGGGCAACTGTGCCACCGTAGAGCGGCTATATCAACGGCTACGCTATTACGTGCCACAGCTCACCCGGCAGTATAAGCGCGATGCTCAAACGCCCTACGGTAGAATCGAACCGCTCTCTAAAAATCACTTAATTTTGCTGCCCCAGCGGGCCACGCTTGGCGATGTTGTCGCCCTCAAGAACGATGCGCTCACGGCTGAAATTGAGCGCGATTTGAAGACGGCAGAGCAGCTTTGGATTCGAGTACTGATGGTCTCTCCGGGTGACCCACAAGCGATCACTGCTATTAAGCGCCTATCTCGCGAAGAACCACCGGCACCGCCAGAGCGCCCATATCAGCAGCCCACTCCTGCCCCTACGCCCAACAGCCGAGCAACCTCGCGTGCAGTGGCTTCTGCTGCACCGATGCCTCTTCAGCAACCATCATCTTCTACTTCCCGATCCGCGCTGCTGAATAATTTGAGTCGTGGTGTCAGCCGCCGTAAAGCACTCCAAGTTTTAGGACTATTGGGCGGCAGCATCGGTACATTTCTTTTAGGTAAAACTCTAGTAGGGGAAACTCCTGACACGATAGATGCTTCCATCACTTCATTGCCTCTAACGGCTTCAGATTTCACCCCGTTTGTTTTTGAAGTAGTGACAGTCAACGAGAAAGGAGAAACTATTAGTCAGGGAATAAAACGATATCATGTATTTCAAGAGAGCATCGGTGACGTTCTCCTAGGCTTAGTTCCCATTCCCGGTGGCACCTTTCAGATGGGTTCGCCCGATGGACAAGGTGAGGACAACGAAAAGCCACAGCATCCGGTAACGGTGCCTGCCTTCTTGATGGGTAGATATGAAGTGACTCAAGCGCAGTGGAAGGCAGTTTCTGCTCTGCCTAAAGTGGAAAGAGACCTGGTTGCTGATCCATCCAGATTCAAGGGGGTCAGCCGCCCGGTAGAGAAAGTTTCTTGGGATGATGCAATTGAGTTTTGTCGACGTCTTTCACGGTACGCAGACCGCGAGTATCGATTACCCAGCGAAGCAGAATGGGAATATGCTTGCCGAGCGGAGACAACTACCCCCTTTCACTTTGGTGGAACCTTGACCGCAGTTTTAGCTAACTATAATGCAACTGCAACTTACAGTAACGGCCCAAAAGGTAAGTATCGAGAACAGACTACAGAAGTAGGTAATTTTCCTGCTAATGGTTTTGGACTGTATGACATGCACGGCAATGTGTGGGAATGGTGCCTAGACCACTGGCATAACAACTACGGTGGCGCACCGACTGATGGCAGTGTCTGGTTATCTAGTGACAAAACTGCTACAAGGCTGCTGCGGGGCGGTTCCTGGTTCAATAACCCGGACTACTGCCGCTCGGCCATTCGCGACGGGAATGCGCGCGTCGACTGGGACGACGACATTGGTTTTCGAGTTGTCTGCGCGGCCTCGTGGACTCTTCCGTAACCCTTTGCCCTCTGCTCTTTCTTCTTTTCCCTCTCCAGCGCGAAGCGTTCCGATTTTTTCTTTACAGCCAAGGACAGCTACAGCTGATACACTATGAAATTTAGTCTCACATATGCCACTATGTGAGGGTGATTTAGATACCGACGAACTAGTTGCAGCATCGCGCTCAAACTGTAGTGCCTCATACCTCATCGTTTCTCAGCTACCTTTGCCAAAGTTTGAGATCGCGGTGAGAGTCTCGCTAAGAGTAGAACATCAGGATACACCAACCGAGATGGAAATGATAGGTACCCTGCCATGAGTAAATTTATCGTCAGACTGCCCGAATCACTCCACTCAAAAATTAAAGAGCTAGCAAAAGCCGAAGGTATCTCAATTAATCAGTTTTTGGTCATGGCGGCTGCTGAGAAAATGCCAGCACTGCTCACCAAAGATTTTTTGGAACATGAAGCGAAGCAGAGCAAGCGAGAAGACTTTGAACGGTTTCTGAAGAAAGTTCCAGATGTGGAGCCAGAGGCGTATGACCGGATTGATTGAGAACGGTCATATCGAGTGGGACTATGCCGAAACCGGCCTTTATCAGCTCATCAACCCACAGTAGGATGCGTAATCCTTATGATCGCCGAATCTCAAACCCCTCAAAGTGCTGAAGCTGTTCCTCACTGGTGCTAACCGCCTCTACTCTGGCAGCCGGTGGCCCGCTCTGAAACCATTCTACCAAGTTGGTCACCTGAGCAGGATCACCTTCTACGACAGCTTCCACTTGTCCGTCTGGCAAGTTCCGCACCCAGCCCGTCAGTCCCAACGCCATTGCCTTCTTCTGCGTGTTGTAGCGATAGCCGACGCCCTGAACGCGGCCTGAAATGAGCGATCGCACACAAACCCTCCCCCCAGCATCCAAATTAGACTGGTTCATCACTGCCACAGCTCACCCTCAGACGCGCTTCCTTTGCAATTGTATCTTCGCGCAGAGCGGAGTAGGGGCGATCGCTCACGCCGATTTTGCCCGGTTGCGCTGATGTCGCTTAACCTGAAGCTGCACCCATCGTTTCCACTGCTGAAAGTCGTCCTCGCTAGGATTGGTCTGCTGCCAGGCTGGGCGTTCTACAATGCGAGATTGCCAGCGGGAGAGCGCTTCGTAAGACTGTAAGGAGATGCCCAGTCGGCTGAAGATAGGGACAGTCGAGCCGGTGACGATATCGGCTAAATTGAGGCGATCGCCCCCGAAATAATCCTTTTCTCCCAACTGCTCCTCTAGAAATTGAAAACAGGTCTCCAGATGATCTTTCTTCTCTCGGGTTAATAGCTGATTCTCAGCGTTTACAACAGACACTATGTGGATAATCACCTCGTTAGTCACCACCATCTGCACCATGCGCATTTTTGCCAGGGCGACGGGCGCGGTCGACGAAAGAGAATTGTGTGGAAACTGATGGTCGAGATAGTCAAGGATTGCCAGCGATTCGATCAGGCGAATGTTGTCATGAACTAGGACGGGTACGTGGTGAAAGGGGCTGAGGGTGAGAAAGTCGGGTTCAAATTGTTTGCCGCGCAGGTCGACGATAATGGGATCGAAGGGGATCTCTTTTTCTAGCAGTGTCCACCAGACGCGGCGAGCGATGGGGGAGAGGGGGTGGTAGTAGAATTCTAGCATGAGAGGTTTTTGGGGTATGGGGGAGGTTATATTTGAGGTTTGAGGGTTGGTTTGGGGCGGCGTCTGAAGCTGAGGATGTAGGCGGCTGGGATGAAGTAGAGGGCTAATAGGGTGGCACCGCCGAGGCCGCCTGCGATCGCAATCGCTAAAGGAGGCCAAAACCCGGTGGGATCGAGCATCAGGGGCACGAAGCCAATGATTGTTGTCACTGTTGTTGCGATTACGTGGCGAGTCGCTTTGCGGACGACGTTGACAGTGGCTTTGACATCGCCTAGTCGGGCCTGCGGATCTTCTCGGAGGGCGGCGAGGACAACTATAGAATCGTTGATCGCCAGGCCGATTAAGCCCAGCGTGCCTAAGATGGCGGTGAAGCCAAAGATAGAGTTGAACAGCCAAAGGGCCATGGCCGCTAGCCCGACTGCGCAGATGGCTACGACGGTTAGAAGACCGGCGATCGCAAACGAATTAAATGACAGCACCAGTGTCGCCGCCATCAAAATCACCAGGACGCCCACTGAAGCGAGCAGATTGCCCACCGCGCTGCCTCTCGCATCGGCTTCGCCACCATACTCAATGCGATAGCCTGTGGGCAGCTCAAAGCTATTCTCTTCTAGCCGCTGACGAAAGCGGGTGAGGGCTTCATCGGGGAGGGTACCCGCCCTGAGAAAAGCCTGCACGGTGTTTACGCGCTGACCGTCGTAGTGGGCGATGGTGGCAATGTCGGGCACCAGGCTAATGTCGGCCACGGCAGAGAGCGGAACAGTGGCTGAGCCGTTTTGAGAGCCAGCTTGAGGCGAGAGGAGATCGGTGGAGGCGATCGCGCCCAAATCTCCTCGCACATCGTCACCTACCCGCACCCGCACCGGAATGTCTTCGGTGTCTTCTCGCAAAGAGCCGCCAACGGTGCCTTCTAGCGTGGTGTTGAGCTGAGCAGCGATCACGCCATTGTCCAATCCCGTTCGCCTTGCCGCCACTTCATCTACTGTGAGGGCCAGCTTTGGCTGTGCTTCGGTCAGTCCGGCTCGCGTGTGAATGACGCCAGGAATTTGCGCAAGTTCGCCTCGGAGCTGATTGCCCAGCGATCGCAATTCCGATAGCTCTGAGCCATACAGCCGCAGCTCAATCGGCGCGTCAAAAGGGGGGCCTTGCTCTAGCTGCCTGACCAGTACCTGCGCTTCTGGAAACGCTGCGTC
The DNA here is from genome assembly GCA_049646425.1 of Phormidesmis sp. Lineage (GTDB taxonomy): Bacteria > Cyanobacteriota > Cyanobacteriia > Phormidesmidales > Phormidesmidaceae > Phormidesmis. The sequence goes on from JBARVU010000136.1 coordinate 10,838, forward strand.
TAGCTGCTGCTGCAAGGCACTAATCATCTCTCGTAAATTTTCGCTGTTGTTGAGCTGCACCAAGCCTTGGGCATAGTCGGCGGCGTTCTCCTTGTTGGCGACTACGTTGTAGAAGAAAGCGGGCGCGCTCTTACCTAAAAACCAGTGCACATCTGAAACGGTGGGATGTTGTTGAATCAGGTCGCGGGCAGAGAGAATTTGCGTCCTGGTCAGGGCTAGCGCACTCTGAGCAGGCAGCTCGAACTCAATTTGAAACTGATCGCGATTGGTCGGCGGGAAAAACTGTTGCGGTAGGCTCGCAAACTGCACAAACCCCACCACCGGCAAAATCATCGCGATGCCAATGCCCAACACCGGACGCCGGAACATCATCCCCAGGCTGCGCGTATAAAAATCGCTCAGCGAACGATTGGCAAAGCCCCCTTGCCACCAGTTAGTCGAAGCCGAGCGATTGGGCCAGCGGCGGTAGATTAAACCGATAATCGCCGCAATCACCGTCAAAGACAAAGTCAGAGAGCTGAGCAAAGCCAAAATTACGGTTGTGCCAATCGTGCCAATAAACTCTCCTGTACCACCGGGCGACGTAGCAATGGGCACAAAGGCAAGCACCGTTGTCAGCGTAGAAGCGACCAGCGGCACCACCAGATGCTTCACCGTTTCTCCGACTGCCGCTGACGGGTGCATGCCTTCGCCGAGTCGAATCTGTACTTCATCGACCACCACAATGGCATTGTCAATCAGCAGGCCCAGCGCAATAATCAGCCCGGTGACAGACATCTGGTGTAGGGGAATGCCCAGCGCCTTCATACAGCCAAACACCATCAGCGTCGCCAGCGGCAGCGCCAGCCCCACTGTCAGCGCCGACCGCCAGCCCAGCAAAAACAGCGATACCAATATCACCAGTCCCGAACTCATCAGCAGATTGCCAATGACGCCATTTAGCCGCTGCTGCACATACTGACTCTGGTCGAGCACCACCGTCAGACTCAGGCCATCTGAGAGAGACGCTTCAAACGCTGAGAGCACCTGTCTGGCATCCTCCGCCCAATGGTCTATCCGAAAGCTAGACTCTACCTGCGCAGAGAGCACAACGGCAGGCTTACCGCCAATCAGCGCCAGCTCATCTGCCGGTTCTCTCACGGTTTTCTCGACGCTGGCAATATCGCCTAGCAGGCTGACCTGCCCAGATTCTCCTATCTGAATCGGAATCCGTCGCACTCGCTCCAAAGATTCCAGCGCGCTATCCATCTCTAACAGCAGCTCATCGGTCGGGCTCTGTAGCTTTCCGGCCGAAACCTTGGCATCGCTAGCCTGCACCTGCTGTGCCACCGTCTGCGCGGTAAGACCTAGTCTAGCGGCGGCTGACTGATCAATAGTGACCTGAATCTCTTCGTCGGCCAAGCCAAACAGCTCAACTTTGTCAGTCCCGGGAATCGTCTCTAGCTCATCTTTTAAGTCTTCAGCCACTCGCTGCAAAATCGCCGCATTCACTGGCGAATTGAGATCCCACGTCAGTCCGACGATCAGCGCATTGGCGGCGACGTCGGCATCTTCATACTCAGGCTCTAGCGCCCCGGCGGGCAATTCTGGCGTCACGTCCTCTAGCTTGCTGCGAATCTTAGCCCAGACAGACGCTACATCTGCCACCGTGTCTTTTAGCTCTATGTTCACCACCGAGATATCTGGACTGGAGATGGATTCAATGTTGTCTATTTCTTCAACATCTGAAAACTCGTCTTCGATTTTGTCAGTGATCAGAGACTCGATTCGTTCGGCACTTGCCCCCGGAAATAGCGTGGTGATAGTCGACACCCGCTGAACAATTTCAGGGTCTTCCAGGCGAGGCAAGGTGAGAAAGGAAGAAGCCCCCCAAACGACAATCAGCGTCAGGGTTAAAAAGAGGAGCTGACGATTGCGATAGAACAGATTCATGGTTGTTCCTCACTGGGCGTGACCAGTTGGTCAGCGACAACCCGGTGAGTGCCGCTGGTGATAATGCGATCGCCCGCCTCCACCAGCCCTCGCACAAACGCGCGATCGCCCTCGGTATGCAACACCTCCACATCTCGCCGCGCCACCCGGTAGACATCTGACTCATCGGTTGAGAGCACATAGACCGACCAGAGACCGCGATCGCCTGCAATCAGCGCCGTACTCGGCAGCCAATAGCCCGCCGCACGCTGCTGTTCATCTGTCAGCAGCCGAGCGGTAGCCCCGATGGTCACATCCGAATCTTCTGCTAGCTCCAAAATAACTGTGACCGTTTGGCTGGCTTCATCAACTACGGGTAGCCGCGCTGTTACAGCTGCCGGATACGTTCGCGCGCCCACCTGCACAGTCTGCCGACTCCCGACTGCCAAGCGCTGAGACAAATCCGCAGGCACGCCCACCCGCACTTCTACCGTGCCATTCTCCACCAGCGTCATCACCTGCTGACCGCTGCCGACCACGGTGCCCTCGTCCACCGCTCGCGACGACACTTTGCCGCTGAAGGGCGCGAGTAAAACGCTTTTGTCAAGTGAAATGTCGATAGCGCGAATGCGGGCGTCTATCTGGTCGACCTCAGCGACCTGCGCGGAAACCTGCTCCTGTCGGGTACCGTTGCGCAGTTCGTCTAGCTGACTTTGGGCCTGCTGGAGACGACTTGCGATCGCGTTAGCCCCAAGTCGTTTTTCGTCCAATTCTTCCCTAGAAATTGCCCCTTGTGCATACAGTTCAGCCCGTCTATTTGCCTGCAATTGCGCTAGCTCTAGCTGATTGTCCAGGTCACTCACCGCCGCCTGCGCCGCCGAAATATCTTCCCCCCGTGGCCCGGTTTCCAGCTCCTGCAACTGCGCTAACAGCTGCCTTTTCTGCGCTTCAAGCTGCTGTCGCTGCGCCTCTAGATCGCGCATATCCAACCTTGCCAAAGGCTCACCTGCCGCCACGGCATCTCCCTCATCTGCCAGCAACGCCGTCACCGTTCCTGCTCGCTCAAACCCCAGCTCACTGCTGCGTCGCGCTACTATCTCCCCGGTATACGCCCGCTCTACCGCATAGCTATCTTCTGCCTGCAATCGCGCCGTCTCTACCGGCAAAATCTGCGCCGTCTCAACAACTTCAGCCTCGCCACCGTTTCTGGCAATCCAAACCACCGGCAGCAAAGCCAGCGGCACCAGCAGCAGCCACTTATATCCACCAGCGGTAAAGTTAAGCCAACGACGTTGCAAAGCGGACTTCTCAGACAAACCTGACTGGGATGACGTCATAGCCATACTCAATTAGTTTATATTCAACTTGTTGTATATCATATTTTCAAAGTATACTCAACAAGTTGGATATGTCAATTTAGTTTTAAGATGGCCTTAGCGCATACCATTTTGGCCTTGCTCGCCAAACAGCCGGGCAGCGGATACGATATCAGCAAGCGTTTCGATCAGGGGCCTAGCTGCTATTGGAAGGCGACTCAGCAGCAGGTTTACCGGGAGCTCAGCAAGCTAAAGGCGCACGGCCACGTCAGCTTTGAAGCCGTGCCCCAGGTCGGCAAACCCGATAAAAAGCTCTACCAAATCACCGACTCAGGCTGGCAGGAGCTGACCCGCTGGTATGCAGAGCCCACCGAACCTACGCCCATTCGCGAAGACCTGCTGGTCAAGGTGCTGATCGGCCATTACATGCCTCGACCGCTTTTGCTCAAGGAGCTGCATCACCGGCAGCAGCTACACACCGCTCAGCTAGCCTACTATCGAGAGAGAGAAACCGAACTGTTGCCCCTGCTCGAAGATGAGATCGCCATGCAGTTTATGTATCTCACCTTAAAGCGAGGGATTGCGTATGAAACCTCCTGGCTGACCTGGTGTGATGAGGTCTTGGCGGTTTTAGCAAAATCTCCCAGTGAGAAGATCGACAGTCACTTTACCCACGGCTGAGGGAGTCGTTGTCGTTTTCGTTTAATCATGAAAAGATTATGAAAAGCCGTTGGTGTTGACGGTAGAGACCTGGTAGCCACTTAAAAAATATCTGTTTAAGCCCCTATGGATCACGCTTCACCGTCAGCCTTAATGAGTATTAGAAAAACGCTTAAACAAGTGCAGTCTTTAGGGTTTGTTGCTGCTGTCGTCCTGCTTGTAGCGGGATGTAGCCCTGTCTCCCAAATTGACCAAGACTCAGACGACTCGAAAAAAGTGCTTACCACCTTTACTATCCTGGCCGACATGGCTCAGAACGTGGCAGGTGATGCCCTCACGGTGGAATCCATCACCCGCATTGGCGCTGAGATTCATGGCTATGAGCCCGTCCCCAGCGACATTGCCAAAGCCCAAAATGCCGACCTGATTTTGTACAACGGTATGGACTTAGAGCGCTGGTTCGACCAATTCTTAGGCAATTTGGACGGCGTCCCCTCAGTAATACTGACCGAAGGTCTCACCCCCATCCCCATCGCTGAAGGCCCCTATGCGGATAAGCCCAATCCTCACGCTTGGATGTCGCCGCAAAACGCGCTGGTCTATGTGGAAAACATTCGCCAAGCCTTTGTCGAACTCGACCCCGAGAATGCAGAGACTTACAACGCCAACGCTGCCGCTTACAGCCAGCAAATCGAAGCTATTGACGTAGCGCTGCAAGCAGAGCTGGAGGGGGTGCCAGAAGCCCAGCGCTATTTGGTGAGCTGCGAAGGGGCATTCTCTTACTTAGCGCGCGACTATGGTCTGCAAGAGATCTACATTTGGCCGATCAATGCCGAGCAGCAGTCTACACCGAAACAGCTCAAAGCAGTGATCGACCAGGTACAGGCGAATGATGTGCCTGCTGTATTTTGTGAAAGTACCGTCAGCGACGAAGCCCAAAAGCAAATTGCTCAGGCAACCGGCGCGACCTTTGCGGGCAACCTGTACGTCGATTCACTCTCGACAGCATCCGGGCCAGTGCCGACCTATCTGGATCTGCTGGAATATGATGCGGATGCGATCGCCAATGGCCTCACGAAGACAAAGCCGTAAATCGCAGCTTCAATACGGATTAAAAATTTCTAAATCCTCAGAGCAGTTTTCAAAGTCGGTGACGTTCCGGGTCACGATCACCATCCCGTGACAGCTTGCTGTGGCAGCGATCAGGCTATCGATCACTGGTAAATTTCTTCCTTCAGCTTCTGACTTTCCGCAGAGACTGGCCCAGCCTTCCAAAATAGTCGGGTCAAGGGTGAGGGTGCGATCGCCAAAGCGTTCCTTCAAACGCTGAATCCAACTGCTGATCTGCTTGGCTCTGCTTCTATGCTCAGACGCAGGCTTCCTATTGTGGAGCTTGTAATAGCCTTTTCTCAGTTCGGCAATCGTTAAGCAGCTCAGGTACAGGGTGAGTTCATCCTGCTGCTCTAGCCAGCTAAGGACTTTTGGGGCAGGCTGCTTTTTTAGATACTCCGAAACGATGCACGTATCTAGCAGATAAGTCATAGCTCAATATCTCGGCCGAGGTCTCGGCTTCTTTCAAACAAAGCCTCGTCGCCTTCGTCCAAAACGGGCATTAGCAGCGCTTCCGACAAAGACGAAGATGGCCGCGCGAGCTTTCTATACGCTTCTGCCGATAGCACCACAGCCGCCTGCTTCCCACGAACTGTGATGAACTGAGGAACACCCTTATCAGCTTCTTTCACGACGTAGCTAAGCTTATTTTTGGCTTCCTGTAGCTGCCATTCATTGGGTACGGTACTCATAATAGTGCTTCCTTAAAACTCTAGACAGTCTAGACATATCATCGCCTATTTTTAGGGAAGATGCAACTTTCGGCTGTTGTCGATTCCGAGCAATTATGAAACAATTATGAAAAGTGAAGCAATTATGAAAAATCAAAGCTGAAAAATGATAGATAGCTCTTTGGCCAGTGGCGATCGCTACGGCATCGCAGTAGACAATATCAGCGTCACTTACAGCAATGCTCGCCTGGCGCTTTACAATGCCAGTTGCTACGTCCAGCCGGGCACCATCACCGGCTTGGTTGGGCCAAACGGCGGCGGCAAATCGACCTTGTTTAAGTCCATTATGGGCTTCCTTTCGCCTAGTCAGGGCCGTGTCCATATTGACGATATCTCAGTTGAAAAGGCCCAAAAGCAGCAGCTTATTGCCTACGTTCCCCAAGCCGACGAGGTCGATTGGAACTTCCCCATCAGCGTATTCGACGTGGTGATGATGGGTCGCTACGGCTACATGAATATCTTTCGCATTCCCAGCCGCAAAGATCGCCGGATTGTGCACGAAAGCTTGGAGCGCGTAGGAATGAGCGAGTTTAAAGACCGCCAAATTGGAGAGCTCTCAGGCGGCCAAAAGAAGCGAGCCTTCTTAGCCCGGGCGTTGGCTCAGGAAGGCAAGGTGATCTTGCTTGATGAGCCGTTCACCGGCGTCGATGTCAAGACCGAAAAGAGCATTATCAATCTGCTCTTGCAGCTGCGGGATGAAGGGCATACGGTGCTGGTCTCGACACATGACCTGGCTTCGATTTCGACCTTTTGCGATCGCGTCATCCTCCTCAACCAAACCATCCTCGCTGCCGGCACCACCGCCGAAACCTTTACGCCCGAAAATCTCTCTATGACCTTTGGTGGCTTACCGCTCAGCAGTCTGTCCTATCCTCAGCAAACACAACAATCTCAGCCTGCTTATCAGCCGGGTCATTCGTATATCCATGCCGACTCGTCCGCTCGTCAGGACTCTGCTCATCAGGCAGTAGAGCTGTGAACGACGCCTTGCTTGCCCTCTCGCCAACCGCTGTCTGGAACTGGCTGATCGAGCCCTTTCAGCTCGGTTTCATGATTAGGGCGCTGTGGGTAAGTGCCTTTGTGGGGACAGTCTGCGCGGTACTTTCTTGCTATATCACGCTCAAAGGCTGGTCGCTGATGGGCGATGCGGTCTCTCATGCGGTTGTACCGGGCGTGGTCGTGGCCTATGCCTTGGGGCTACCTTTCTCTTTAGGGGCATTTGTCTTTGGCTTTGGGGCGACAGTGGCAATTGGCTATGTCAAATCTAAAACGCGACTGAAAGAAGACGCGGTTATCGGTGTCATCTTCACGGGTTTCTTTGCCTTTGGCCTGGTACTCGCTACCAAGATTCCGAGTAATATCGATCTCTTTCACATTCTCTTTGGCAATGTGCTGGGTATCTCTCAGCAGGACATTATCCAAACGCTGATCGCAGGCATCGCGACGCTCTCGATCATTCTGCTGCGCCGAAAAGATTTGTTGCTATTTTGCTTTGACCCTAACCATGCCAAAGCGATTGGGTTGAATACGCAGGTAATGTATTACACCCTGCTCTCTGTGCTGGCTTTGACTATTGTCACCGCTTTGCAGACGGCGGGAATTGTGTTGGTGGTGGCCATGCTGGTGACGCCGGGAGCCACTGCTTACTTGCTCAGCGACAGATTCGATCACATGCTGATAATTTCTGTCGCAACCAGCGTGCTCTCCTGTCTGTTGGGCACCTACTTTAGCTATCACCTCGATGCTTCAACCGGTGGCTGCATTGTCGTCCTGATGACGCTCTTTTTCTGCGCGGCAATGGTATTTGGCCCTAAGTACGGCATGTTTGCCCAACAGTTTCAGCAGCGAGCCAATAAGCGGTTAGCTAATAATCGGTTAGATGGGGTGTCCTAACGCTTCGCCGCCCATGGATTCACTTGAGCAGCTGATTGCCCTCGACCGACAGCACGTCTGGCATCCTTACGCAGCGATGCCTAACCCACTGACGGTGTTTCCAGTGCGCTCCGCTAAAGGCGTGCGAATTGAATTGGAAGATGGGCGATCGCTGATCGACGGTATCTCTTCCTGGTGGACCTGTATTCACGGCTACAATCACCCCCGGCTAAACCAGGCAGCGCAGCGGCAGATGGAGAAGATGTCGCACATCATGTTCGGCGGGCTGACGCATCGGCCAGCGGTAGAACTGGCGCAGAAGCTCATAGAGATAACGCCCGACCCTTTGCAGCACGTCTTCTTTTCAGATTCTGGCTCAGTCGCGGTAGAAGTGGCCATGAAAATGGCGGTGCAGTACTGGCACAATCGCGGCCAGCCTGACAAAAATCGCTTTCTCACTATTCGCAGCGGCTATCACGGCGATACCTTTGCGGCCATGTCTGCCTGCGACCCAGTGAATGGCATGCACCATTTGTTTAGCGGCCTGCTGATGCAACAGTATTTTGCCGATGCGCCCCAGGTGCGCTTTGGTGAAGACTGGCAAGAAGCCGACATCGAAAGCTTTTCAGCCTTACTGGAAGAAAATAGTCGCAGCATTGCTGCTGCCATCTTCGAACCAGTGGTGCAGAATGCAGGCGGCGTCCGCTTTTACCACCCTGAATACGTGCGCAGGGCGAGCGAACTGTGCAAACAGCATGACGTGTTGCTCATTCTCGATGAAATTGCAACCGGCTTTGGCCGCTCTGGCAAGCTGTTTGCCTGCGAACATGCGAATATCTGCCCAGATATTATGTGCGTCGGCAAAGCCCTCTCAGGCGGATTTATGTCACTCGCGGCAACCCTGACGACAACTCATCTGAGCGAAACGTTTGCAGCTGGGGGAGCCGGTGTTTTTATGCACGGCCCTACCTTTATGGGCAATCCCCTGGCCTGCGCCGTCGCGCTCGAAAATTTGAATCTGTTAGAGAGTTATGACTGGCAGGCCAAGGTTGCTGAGATTGAATCGCAGTTAAAGAGAGAGCTGGAGCCTTGTCGTTCTTTGGAAGCGGTAAAGGATGTGAGGGTGTTGGGGGCGATCGCCGCCGTCGAACTCTACCAGCCGGTAGATATGGCCATCGTGCAGCCCCAATTCGTCGAAAAAGGTGTCTGGCTACGCCCCTTCGGCAAACTGCTCTACACTATGCCACCCTACATCATTCAGCCAGCCGAACTGCGAGCGGTCACTACGGCAATCTATGAGGTGGCCAGAACGCTTTGTTAGGCTGCTAATTACTGACCAAGACTGCATAAGCCGCCTTCAACAGGCGAGGCAGGGCTAAACTTCACATCAATCATGGGCACTATAAGTTTGTAAATAGCATAAGCAGAGCGTGGAGTTCGTTGAATGATTGGCTCAACCTTTGATGGATTGAATGAAGAAGGTTTTTTTGACCGGGTCAACGCCGTTTTTTCTGATAAAGCGCCCGACTTCTCCAAAACGCTGAACATTGCTGTAATTGGCAAAGTTAGCTCCGGGAAGAGTTCGCTTATCAACGCTTTGCTGAAGTTGAGCCGGAGGCAGGGGTTGGAAATTGCGAAAGTAGGGGCAATTTCAGGCATCACTAAAGATCTAACAATTTTGCAGCTTGACGAAAAAGTCTGTCTCATCGACTCACCCGGTCTCAATGACGTGCGAAAGGAGAACAGCGAGATAACAACAAAGTTTTTGAGCCACATTGATATTGGAATTTTTGTAGTCACTGGCTCATCAGATGCTTCTCAAAAGAAGAACCTCGATCAACTGAGACAGTGCTGTGACTCGTTTTTTGTCGTCCTTAATAAAACAGATGAATGGGATGACCTCGATCCAAAAGTTCTTGTTAAGGTAATCGATCAGTGGAAGAGCCATTTAGAGG
>JBARVU010000137.1:0-1524 GCA_049646425.1 Phormidesmis sp.
GCGAGTCTCTTCGAGTCTACGAAAGATACAGAAGCTACCGGCTCGCGTTATCAACTACTTCTTACATCCCGATATCGCTTATGCGGCGGCGTAAAAATGAAGTCTGTTTAATTGCCGAAGTAATATCTCGGCCAGGAGCCTAATATGGAAACTTAGGGGTTACTTGACAGGTCTGCTGTTGAATATATATTACCCCGGCAATGAAATAGATCCGATAAAAGAGGCTGAAACCCCTATTCCACATGCCCTGACAGACAAAGCCGCTCTTATTCGATTGCCAGGGTAATAGTTAATCCACAATAGCCACCAGCGGAGCTTGACGATGAGCATCATCATTACCGCCTTTGAAAAGTCGCCTGATGGCGGCAAAGGACTGGCGCGTGATACACGCGTTCGCTGGGCGCTTGAAGAAGTGGGCCAACCTTACAAGGTTCGCCTGGTTTCGTTCAGCGCCATGAAGGAACCGGCGCATCTGGGCCTTTATCCTTTCGGCCAGATTCCAACCTATGAGGAAGGCGATCTCGTGCTGTTCGAGACAGGTGCAATCGTCTTGCATATCGCTGATCGCCATGCGGGTCTGTTTTCGGATGATGCCAATGCGCGCGCGCGTGCAATCACATGGATGTTTGCCGCCCTCAACACCGTGGAGGCCCCAATTCTCGAACTCCAAACAGCCAAATTTCTGGAGGGCGACAGGCCATGGAGCAAGGAGCGCCTGCCTCTAGTCCAGGATCGTATCCGCAATCGGCTGGGTCAGCTATCTACTCGATTATGTGATGCGGACTGGCTTGATGGTGCGTTCAGCGCGGGCGACCTGATGTTGGTGTCAGTGCTGCTCAGGCTGAGAGCATCAGGCATTTTGGACGAATTTCCAAAACTGGCTGCCTATGTTGCTCGCGGAGAAGCTCGTCAGGCATACAAACGTGCTTTCGCTGCCTAATTGGCAGTTAATAATCCTGCCTATAATGTTGGGGGCTAACCATTCATTCAAGCCGAACCCGCTTCATGAATCGGCTTAATTCAGGCGTTAGACGCCAGAAAAATACTCTGAAATGAATATCTACTTATGCTGAAAGTTGTGGGGGCTGGACTCGGTCGCACGGGAACAAAGTCACTCAAGCTTGCACTTGAGCGTCTTTTAGGCAAGCCTTGTTATCATATGGCTGAGGTGTTTTTCCACTCAGAACATATTCCCCTTTGGCAGGCTGCATCCCAAGGCGAAAGTATTGATTGGTCAGTAGTCTTCAATGGATATGTTGCCACAGTAGATTGGCCTTCAAGTTCTTTTTGGCTTGAGTTAAGTACTATCTACGCCGACTCTCTTGTTATTCTTTCTCATAGAGACGCTGACTCATGGTGGCAAAGTGCAAGCTCCACTATCTTTCCTAGAATTAGGAAATTAGAAGGTGAGTGGTGCTCTATGATGAATGAACTGTTTGAGCATCGATTTACCACAAACACGGCTGATCGCTCCGCCTGTGTAGAAGCTTTCAATCAGCATAATGAGCTTGTTCGGAACTCTGG
>JBARVU010000138.1:0-6408 GCA_049646425.1 Phormidesmis sp.
GGCGAGCTGCGCATCCCAAAGCGCCATCTGGCTGGGATCTGGCAAATCATCAGAGTCTGCTGTCTGCTGCTTGATCAAGGCGTTGCGCTGCTTCAGCACCTGATTGTATTGCTGCAAGATATAGGCATAGACCGGCTCTAACTGTGTGAGTAGCGTATCTACCCAGGTGCGGCGCTCACCTGGCCCGCCGCGAACTAGATTCAAATCCAGACTCGAAAACTGGACGGCGTTGAGATTGCCTAGGAAGTCTTGCTGACGTTTAAGCGTCTCGCCATTGAGAACAGCCGCGCGGCGACCGACATTCTTGAGCACCAGGTTGAGCTCGCTCATGCCCAAGTCACGCTGAAGCTGAGCTTTGATATGGGCGACAGACGCACCTTCTTGAACGAGATCGCGATCGCGGCTCGTCCGGTGAGACTTCAGCGTCGCCAGCAACTCCACCGCCTCTAGCAAATTTGACTTACCTTGAGCGTTATCCCCCAACAAGATCGTTTTAGGGGCATCGAAGATAACAGACTGAGTGCTGTAGTTGCGAAAATTCTGTAAGTGCAGATGCCGGAGAAACATATCCCTCAGTGTAAGCTAGGCGATGGCCGCTCAGTGGCAAAAATATCTCACTGCCCTTGCGGCGAACAGTACAGCCGATGCTACAATACTCAGGCGAAAGCGTTGGGGTGTCGCCAAGTGGTAAGGCAGCGGGTTTTGGTCTCGCCATTCCTAGGTTCGAATCCTAGCACCCCAGTTTTATCACCCGTCTTATTCTTGAAATAGAACTATGCAGTATGCCCCCGAATCTCTTCACCGGGCAGAGCGAGCCGTCCTATGTTCTCCTTTCTACTTTAAGTTGCTGGCTGAGATGCGGGTTAAAAGCGTCAGCGTTCCGACGATTGCTGAAGATAGCGGTGTGCTCAAAGGCTATACCCAGCGACCGCTGACGGAGATAGCCGCCGAAACAGAATTGCTGTGGCTGACCGCTGTCGGCATCCTGCGCCGTGAAGTCGATGGGCAAGGACTCACCGATAGCTTTAGGCTGACACCTCTAGGCCAGCAGATCGTAGAGCGCTGGCAATCTCAAGGATGTCCGGACAGGCGTGCCAGCTTAGTGGACTATGTTAGGAATGCACTGACTAGACGGCTGCGGATTCCTGATTGGCTAACGTAACCGTGCTAAGTGCACAGCCATAGGATTTCCCCGGTAAAAAGGGTAGTCATACCGAAACTCTCGAAGGTTTCAGCTATTTTTTTTGCCTCATATCTACCCAAGTTTGGGTAATGTGAGAGGGTATATAGACATCAGGCAAATATCGAGGGGCGCAGGTGGTGAAGTCAATAATGGTGGTGGGTACAACATCCCACGCCGGTAAATCCATGTTGGTGGCTGCGCTTTGCCGCATCTTGAGCCGTAGAGGTTGGCGGGTAGCTCCCTTTAAAGGGCAAAATATGGCCTTGAATGCTTACGTCAGTATGACCGGGGCTGAAATTGGCTACGCCCAGGCGGTGCAGGCTTGGGCCGCAGGGGTTACACCACAGGCAGAGATGAACCCTATCTTGCTCAAGCCGCAGGGCGATAGCACTTCTCAAGTAATTTTAAAGGGTCGCCCGATTGGTACGACTACCGCCGAGAAGTACTACGAAGACTTTTTCACAATGGGCTGGCAGGCTATTCAAGAAAGTTTGGCTCGCTTGAGCCAGGAGTTTGACCTGTTGATTTGTGAGGGTGCTGGAAGTCCGGCAGAGATCAATCTCAAACATCGAGACTTGACTAACATGCGAGTCGCGACTTATCTGGAAGCGCCGACTATTTTGATTGCCGATATTGAGCGGGGCGGAGTTTTTGCCCATATCGTGGGGACTTTAGAGCTGCTAGAGCCTGAGGAGCGGGCTTTGATCAAGGGGATTGTGATCAATAAATTTCGCGGGCAGCGCTCGATTTTGCAGCCTGGTATCGATTGGCTAGAGGACAGGACAGGGATTCCGGTGATTGGGGTGATTCCCTGGCTAAACGAAGCCTTCCCGGCGGAAGATTCGCTTTCACTAATGGAGCGAACGGCAGTAAAGTCTCAGGCTGAAATTACGGTAGCGGTGATTCGTCTGCCGCGAATCTCTAACTTTACTGACTTTGATGCGCTAGAGGCGGAGCCTTCCGTACAGGTAAAGTACCTCAATCCAAATGAGAACCTGGGCTATCCGGATGCGGTGATTTTGCCGGGCACCAAAACGACGATTGCCGACCTTTTGGTATTGCAGCAAACTGGCATGGCTGAAGCTATCCGCAACTTTGCCGCAGCGGGCGGAACGGTGATGGGAATCTGTGGCGGATTCCAAATTATGGGCCAAATGCTGGCCGACCCAGAGGGGCTAGAAGGACAGGAGGGCCGCTTCAACGGTCTAGGATTACTACCGTTGAGGACGGTGATCACTCAGCAAAAGGTGGCCCGGCAGCGGACGGTCAGCTCGAAATATCCTCAGGAGGGGCTGCCGGTGGTAGGCTATGAAATTCATCAGGGGCGCACCCAGCTTGTGATGGCAACAGGCGATGACAGCGATGGCGATTTTCTGCCTATCTTTGACGACCGCAGCTTGGGAATTGTGGACAAGGCTCAGTCAGTGTGGGGGACTTATTTACACGGTATCTTTGACAATGGCCCTTGGCGCAGAGCTTGGCTGAATCGCCTGCGGCAGCAAAGAGGATTGAAGTCTATGCCAACGGGGATTGCTAACTATCGTGAGCAGCGCGACAGCATGCTGAACTCTCTGGCAACTACTATTGAAGAGTACGTAGATCTCGCTCCAATTTTGCCTTGAATATTTGGACAAAGCTGCGCGATCCTTTAGGTCTTGTTTGGGTAAGCGTGTGGCGCTGGATGCAGTTGTTTTTCTATCTTTAACGGGCCTGATTTCGGGCGTTCTGGCTGGGTTTTTAGGGATTGGTGGCGGTACCCTGCTGGTGCCTGTGCTGGTGCAGCTGGGCTTTTTGCCCGTGCAGGCAACTGCGACGAGCAGCCTGGCGATTTTGGTGACCTCTAGCGCAGGCAGTTTTCAAAACTGGCGGATGGGCTATCTCAATATCAGACAGATTTTTCTGCTGGGGGCGCCGGCCCTGGTGACTGCTTTTTTGGGAGCGATGGTGGGCGATCGCATCCCAAACTACTGGCTGTTAGCTGGCTTTGGTCTGCTGCTGCTGGTCAATCTTTACCTGGTGTCGCTCAAGAAGACTGTGGTTCGCAAAGCGCAGTTCAGAGAGCCGCGTACAGCCACTGGGCCCGCGATTAACCCGATGACAGCCCGCATTATCACCGGGTCTACGGCAGGTTTTATGGCGGGTTTGTTTGGCGTGGGCGGAGGGGTAATTCTAGTCCCTTTGCAGATTTTGCTGCTGGGTGAGCAAATCAAGTCAGCCGTTCGCACCAGCTTGGGTGTCATTGTGATTACGTCGATTGCCGCCTGCGCTGGGCATGCCCTCAATCAGAACATCAATTTCTCTGCGGGTCTGATCTTGGGAGTGGGCGGTCTGCTGGGCGTCCAGGTCAGCACCCGGTTTTTGCCTAAGCTCAGTGACGCCACGGTGACTCAGCTCTTCCGGGGAATGCTGATAGTCCTCTCGGCTTATATGTTTTGGCAGGCGTGGCAGCTCTATACGGGCGCTATCTCTTAAGCTTCACACAGTGCTCTTGCCAGATTGATATCAAAGTAGCGAGCATCGCCTACCCCGCCAGAGATGACCTCAAAAGGCGCATCGGGTTCGCCAAAGTCGCTGATCACCAGAGCTGCTTGAGAGAAGTCTTGAGATCGCGTGTAGTCGTTGACGGTCACAACCGTCTTGAGCCCGGTTTGGGTCGCCGATAGCAGACCATTATTCGTATCTTCAAAGCCCAGGCAGTTTTCAGGCGGTAGCTGAAGATGGGCTAAGGCATATTCAAAAATATCGGGAGCGGGCTTTTTTTGAGGCACCATGTCGCCTGCGGCAATTACCTCGAACCAGTTAAGGCTCTCTGCTCCGAGGGTGTTTTCGAGCAGCGCCTGCACGTTGGCGGGAGTGGTGGTGGTGGCGATCGCCAATCGTACCCCCTTTTGCCTAGCCTCATTCAGCAGCCGCGCTACTCCGGGGCGCAGCGGAATTTTACCCGCTGCCGCATACTGCTTGTAGTACTTCGTCTTAGTAGCGTGGAGATCTTTGATAAATGCCGTCAGATCGGCAAATTGACTCGGCAGTACAAAGTTGGGCTGAGACTGCTGCACGAAAGCGAGAATGCGTTCTTTCCCGCCAGAAACTTCGAGCAGTTCGCCGTAGCGCTCTTCTGACCAATGCCAGTCTAGTCCGGCATCGGCAAAAGCCTGGTTAAACGCAGGCCGATGGCCATCGCGCTCGGTTTCAGCTAGGGTGCCGTCTACGTCAAAAATCAGTGCTTTTAGCGCTGCCATGGGTTTGCTCTCAAGGGTGCAATCGTTCGAGTAAATCTTACCGTCAATGAGTCCTCGGGCGATATGACCGCTATGAAGGCCACAGGCATCGGGCAGGGAACACTTAACCCTGACGATATGGGGCACGATGTTGGCGGCGGAAAGGGCTTATTGGCTGGCGTGGTCACGCCTCAAAGACGTTGGGCCAGTGACTATCAAGCGGCTGTGGGAGCACTTCGGGTCTTTGGCTGAGGCATGGCAGGCACCGGCAGGTGAGCTGCTCGCCGTTGATGGCATCGGCCTGATCAGCGCGGACAAGATTGTGGCACAAAGGCCCCGGCTAAACCCCGGCGAACTACTCGCTCAGCACGAAAAGGAAAATCAGTCTTTTTGGACCCCGGCAGATCCTGATTATCCAGCGCTGCTGTTTGCTATCGACGATCCGCCGCCGCTGCTGTACTATCGCGGCAGTTTTCGGCTAAACAATGAGCCGAACGGCCTGACAGTGGGGATTGTCGGCACCCGCCGACCTTCTATATATGGCAAACGCTGGACGCAGCGACTGAGCGCTCAGCTGACTGGTCAGGGCGCCGTGATTATTTCAGGGCTAGCGCAAGGCATCGATACCGAAGCGCATACTAGCTGCTTAAGTCGGCAGGGACTGACGGTCGCTGTCCTGGGCACGGGTGTCGATATTGTTTACCCAGCGCACAATCAGGGGCTGTACGAGCAAATTGTAGCGACGGGTTTGGTTGTCAGCGAATATCCAGACGGTACCCTGCCAGATAAGACTCATTTTCCGCAGCGCAATCGAATTATTGCGGGGCTGAGTCGAGCGATTTTGGTGACTGAAGCCCCCGCTCGCTCGGGCGCACTGATCACCTCACGGCTCGCCAATGACTACTGCCGCGAGGTATATGCCTTACCCTGCGCGCTGGACAACAGCCAAGGAGAAGGCTGTTTGCATCTAATCAGTCAGGGGGCACAGATAATCTTGGGAGAGCAAGCCCTGGTAGAGGCTTTGATGGCGCTGCCACCTGTCGCTGTGGACTTGCCGGGACGGTTGAACGAAGCAGGGGATCTTCAGCTGGCACTGACAGATTCTGAGGAGGCTTCCCTACCTGCCAAACTTTCAGACAGTGCCAGAGGGCTTGTTCCCGAGTTATCCCCTTTGCTGTGTCAAGTATTAGAGGCGGTGCCCATTCAGCCTGCGGTGCTCGATCAGATTGTGCCCGTCGCCCAGGTCTCTGTCGGAGAAGTGTTAAGTGCGCTGGTGCAGTTAGAGCTGCTGGGCCTGGTAACTCAGCTGCCGGGAATGCAGTATCAGCGGGTATAGCGAGCAGACTGGGCGTAGCATGAAACACACAAAACAGTAGGGATCGTGAAATGCAGCCAAGAGCCGATGTTCCGCAGCGAATTGTTCAAAATATTGCCAAGAGCCTGGAGCATTCTATCAATGTCGTCAATCGGGTAGACCGACTGAACACCGCGCTGTTCTTCACCTCTATCTTGAGTGCGGCAACGACGACAATGATTACGACTTTGGCAGCAACGCAGGGGCCGATCATCGGGACCGGTGCGCCAGGTTGGAAGCTGTCCTGTAGCATTGCCGCTGCCTTCGGTCTTTTAGCGACCCTGGCGGAAGGCTTCAAGGTGCGCACGAACGATCAGATGACCCGCAGCCGCCTGTGCATTGAGCGATTGAAGCTGCTTGATATGTCTATTCGCTATAGCCAAAGGCCAGTTGCGGAGATTGATCGGGAGTTCGATGAGATTGCCCGCATTTATCCCGAGGCGCTTGGGTAGAGATCCATTGAAGGGTGAGGCGGCGATTGGGCCGCATAGCGGTAGAACAGGGCAATCTGATATCTGATATCTGATATAAGTGTTTCACCGCTGCTTTCCACAATTTTGCCCCTTTACAGGTTCTCCTCCTGAATGTCTCTTACGCTTGACCGCGCTCAGCCTGCACTCGCTTTCATTCCCCCCCAGTACACACCCTGGGTG
>JBARVU010000139.1:0-1744 GCA_049646425.1 Phormidesmis sp.
CAACTAGACCCAGGAATACGATAAAGATGAGTGGAAGCGCGACCCCTACTATTTAGCCTTGTGTTCTGGTTCGTTGCTTCATTTCTCTGTATTCAAGTCGAGCAGGAACCGCTATATGCTATTCACGGACACCACGGGTAAGATAAATCCACTTCATACTGTAGTCGCACTTAACCGTAAACCTAATGCCCGCAAAACTTTGAGAACAGTTATAAACTCTGGGTTACCTTCGCTTGATAACGCTTTGTAAAGACTCTCACGCCCAAGACCGGTTTCCTGAGCAATTTTCGCCATTCCTTTAGACCGAGCGATGTCCCCGAGGACAGCTGTTACAAGCTTAGGATCGCCGTCTTCAAGCGCTGCTTCAAGATAGGCGGCCATGTCTTCCCTAGTCTCCAAATGCTCTGCCATGTCCCAAGGCCGAGTTCTAGTATTTGCCATATGCAATTCCTTTATAGTTCTCTTGCCAGCCCTAATGCTGTCTGAATATCTCGTCTTTGAGTTTGCTTGTCCCCGCCTGCCAGAAGGATTATCAATTCGTTGCCACGCTGCACGAAATATACTCGGTATCCGGGGCCATATTTGATGCGTAGCTCAGATACACCTTCCCCAACGGGTCTTACATCGTCAGGATTGCCGAGTGATAAACGGCGAATGCGAACACCAATACGTACTTTTGCTGGTCGATCACGCAGACTCGCAAACCATTTAGCATAGATTTCGGTTTGCCGAATCTCCATCGTACTCAGATCGTATCTTTCAGGATACAAAACAGGCAAAAAAAGCAGGGCTTCGGCCCTGCTTGCTTGTTAAAGTTGTCAAAGAAGCTAGCTGAGCGCTGCTGCACCACCGACCACTTCCAAGATTTCTTGGGTAATTGCCGCCTGCCGCGCCTTGTTGTAAGACAGCGACAGTGTCTTTATCAGCTCTTTGGCGTTGTCGCTCGCACTATTCATCGCCGTCATCCGTGAGGCGAGTTCGCTAGCTGCCGCTTCCTGCATGGCTCTCAAAATTTGGTTATTGAGATACAGCGGCAGCAGCGCGTCCAGAATCTGAGCAGGGTCTTGCTCAAAGATCATGTCCGTGGGAAATTCGCTGGTCTCTGTCTCCGGGGCAGCTTCCCGCTCAACTGTTAGTCGGCCTTCGCGGCTGGTCAACCGAAAAATCTCATCGTCTTTTGCTTCTAGCCCCTGAGGGTCTAAAGGCATCAGCGTCTGAGTGACCGGCTTGTTGCTCACTAGCGAAAGAAACTTGGTATACACCAGCTCTACCCTATCAACCGATTCCGATAAAAACAAAGAAAGCAGCTCGTCGGCAATCATTGATGCTTCCGAGGCAGTTGGAATTTGCTCTAGGCCAGTGTATTTTGCGTCGATGGGCGCGCTGCGTCGCTCAAAGTACTGAACGGCTTTACGACCTACTAATACATAGGAAAAATCTAAGCCTTCTGCCTTTAGCTCCTTGGCCCGGTTCTCAGCGCGGCGAATGACGTTGGCATTATAGCCACCGCAGAGGCCGCGATCGCCCGAAACCACCAGCAAGGCTACCTTCTCTACATCGCGCTGCTGCAACAGCGGCAAATCAGACGTGTCTTCAAACTTCAGCCTGCTCTGCAAACCGTACAGCACCTGAGCTAGACGATCAGCAAACGGACGAGTCGCATTGACCTGAGCTTGGGCGCGACGAACCTTAGCCGCTGCCACCAGCCGCATGGCTTCCGTGATTTTGCGCGTATTTTTGACCG